>NC_011143.1:0-300000 GCF_000017265.1 Phenylobacterium zucineum HLK1
ATGCGGGTGGCGCACGCTTTGCGCGCGCGTGACGGCGAGGAGTTCGCCAAGCCCGGCAATCTCGTTGAGGTCCGGTTCGTCAAAGGCCAGTCGCTGAGCCTGACGGCGTCGCGGCTCCTGGCCCTGATGATCCTGACAGCGGGCGGCGACGCCTGGCGGCCCGTGGCGCACAAGATGCGCAAATCCGACATCCGTCGCGGCCACAAGGGCAACGAGCGCATCGCCGACATGCTCGAGGAGCTTCATCGCACCCTCTTCGCCATCGATGATCTGTCCTGGCGGGGTCGTAAGGCGACGAAGCGCTTTCCGTTGATCCAGTCGTCACGCGAAGAGGTCGAGGAGGACGGGGGCGAGCGGGGTTGGATCGAATGGGAGTTCACCCCTGACGCGCGCCGGCTCATCAAGGAGTCGGAGACCTACGCGGTGTTGAACCGCCAGGCGGTGCTGGGCTTCCGTTCGACCTACGCCCTCAGGCTCTACGAGATGGGCGCCCTGCGGATCCATCGACGGCAGTCCACCTGGCGCGGGGACATGACCGCCTTGAGGGCCGCCTTCGGCATTGCGCCCGAACTCTACAAGGACTTCGCGCAGCTGCGGCGCAAGGTGCTGGAGCGCGCCAAGGCGGAGATCGACCAGCTCGCCCACTTCACCGTGGACTGGCGCGAGATCCGCCGCGGCCGGGCTGTCGTGGAGATCGAGTTCTTCTTCCTGCCGAAGGATGCGCCCGAGCAGCTTGCCACCGTAGCTGAGAACGAACGTCATTCAGCGGGACGCCGCGCTCGGCGGGAGTATGCGGTCGAGGTGGTGGTCCCCGCAACGGCTCTGCCGGAGCCGGCCGCTGTGCCGGCGCGCGTGAAGGCGCCTTCGCCGCCCGCCTCAGACGGCTTCCCGGAGGGCTCGATCCGCTGGTCCAAGCCGTTCGCCGAGATCGCGCGGGTTCATGGCGGGGGCTGGGATCTCGACCTGATCGCAGGCGCCTACCGCGAGCAGATGGGCGAGCGTCTGACGAAGCTCTCGGGCGCCAAGCTCGTGAAGTCCTGGACCGGCTTCTGCCAAGCGTTCGCCGCGCGTCGGGGGCGCCCCTGAGCTGCAATTGTACGGGTGCAATTGCCGCGCGCCCTCGCCTGCCCTCGTTCACGCGTGGCTGGCCGCACCGAGGCTCGGCATCCAAAGCTCCGGCGCGAGCCTTCCGTCCGGCCTGCATTATTCCGCCGCGTGCTTCAGGTTCGCGTCGGGCGGAAGCTTCCGACAGCGAGACAGGGGCGCCAGATGATCTGAGCCGTCGGTCACGTTGCGCAGCCAGACCGTGTCACGATCGACCGCGACTACCTCGAAATGCGGGTAGAGGTTCTCGCCGCATCGGACCTGGTCTCCAGGTCGAATGTGTTGAGGGCCGTTAGGTTCGGGATGGATGGAGAAGACGTGTGAATAGCTGGAGGGGAACATACTGACCTCCGGCCAAATATGGGGTGGCGGGCGGGACAATGACAGGGCGCAAGTCCCCCGGGAGCGGGGTCGGGGCGTGCCCAGATGGCAGGATCGCCCGAATTGCACCGGTGCAAGAGCGGGCGATCTAGGCGCCCCCAGGCGGTCAGGGGCCGCGAGACTGGCGTTCAGTCTCCAAGGGCCACCGCTGCCATCTCGGCCAGGGCGATGCGTTGGCGAGCACGCCTAAGCCTGTTTCCAGTAGGCTTCGGCAGAGACGTGATTGCACCGGTGCAATCACGCCTTGGCGGCTCGGGAGAAGAGTGGCTCAGGCCTCGATCATCACCCAATTGCACCCGTGCAATCCGGACCTGCCCACGGCGCGAGGCAAGGAAAATCGATGTTGCTGCTTCTACGCCGGCGCGATGGCGACGATGCGGCCGGTCATGAGCCGGCGGATCGCTGGGCCCAACAAGGGCGCCGGCTGCGGCGACAGGCGCGGAGAGGTCGGCCTCGCTTGCACCGGTGCAATTCTTCGGCCGCGCTTACGGCCAATTCGCCGTTGGGGAGGTGCTGCACGCCTGTGCTCTACGCTTGGCCCCCACGAGGTCAGCCCGAAGGTGCCACGAGGGAATCGGCCTAAGCTCCACGCTCAGCTTGGCTGGTAAGATGGGGCGCTGACGCCCCCCGGGAGGTCAGGATGACGTCTCGTCAACATGCCAGAATCGGGCTTTCCTTGCCGACCAGCGTTAACGACTGGTTTACCAAGCGAAAATACACCGTCTTGCCGGCAGCTTTCGCTTTTCTGCGCCCGATGCGCAGATTTTCGAAAGTGGCGAGGAGGCCTAGCTGATGTCGACCAACCTGGCGGAAACCCCTGCAGCCTCCCTTGCGGGTCCGGTGGCCCAGCTGGCCCGCCGGGCGACGGCGGTCGTATCCAACCTTCGCGATACGGCGAGGGCCGCCCGGTCGGGCGCCCGACGCGAGCCGACGTTCTCCATCAGCGAAGCTGCGCGGCTGGTCGGCCGCACACCTGCGGCGATCCGTGAGGCGGAGAAGGACGGCCGGCTGCCCGAGCCGCCGAGGACCGAGACCAATCGGCGGGTCGGCTACACCCTGGCCCAGGTCAACGACATGCGCGGCGTGTTTGGCACGCGGCCCTGGCGTGCGCCGGACGATCCCTGCGCAGTCATCGCTGTGCAGAACTTCAAAGGCGGGGTCGGCAAGTCGACCCTCTCCGTCCATCTCGCCCAATACCTTGCCATCCAGGGCTACCGTGTCGCGCTGATCGACTGCGACAGCCAGGCTTCGGCGACCACGCTCTTCGGCTACGTGCCCGACCTCGACCTGGGCGAGGACGAGACCCTCTACCCATTCCTTCGCTACGAGGAGATGACCTCCCTCGACTATGCGCTGAAGAAGACGCATTTCGACGGGCTGGAGCTCATCCCCGCGAACCTGCGCCTCTTCCAGTCCGAGTACGAGCTGGCGGCGCGCATGGCGCGGGGAGGGGGACGTCTGCTGGATCGGCTCGCTCAGGGAATCGCTTCCGTCGCCGACCGGTTCGACGTGGTGATCCTCGACCCGCCGCCGGCGCTCGGAGCCATCTCCCTGTCGGTTCTGCGCGCCGCGAACGCCCTGGTGGTGCCCGTGCCGCCGACGGTCATGGACTTCTCCTCGACGGCCGCCTTCCTGGCGATGCTGGATGAGACGCTGGAGGAGCTGGCGACCCGCGATCTCGCGCCGGCCCTGAACTTCATCCGCGTCGTGGCCTCCAAGGTTGACGAGAACAAGTCAATGCAGAAGGAGCTCATCGCCCTGATGCGGCAGGTGTTCGGCCACGTGATGATCCGGACGCCGCTCAAGGACTCGGCCGAGATCGACAACGTCACCGCCCGTCTGATGACGGTCTATGAGCTCGACGGCCCCATGACCAGCAAGGCCGTGCGTGATCGCTGCCTGACCTATCTCAACGGCGTAAACGACGAGATCCTGGTGGATATCCGGGCGACCTGGCCCAGCCATGCGGGACGCCTTCGCAAGGAGGGCTTGGCATGAGGGCATCTATTAAGCGCGCCCCTGCCCACGGGGTGCAAAAGGCCTCGCACATCAGAAATTGCACCCGTGCAATCGCGCCGGGGAGGGAACGGCGATGAGCAAGAATCGCGGCTTTGCCGCCGGCTTGGCCGGCGCGCTGGACGACATCGAGGCGCCGCCGCCCGAACCTCAGGGCCGGCTCGGCATCGGCGTGCTCGCCGGACGGAGCAATCGTCTGGCCGAGCTGGCCTCGGGCGCCGTCGTGGCCAGGACCCTGGAGCAAGTGGACCCCGCGCGCTGCCGGATATGGGCGGAGCATAACCGCGACTACGCCCGTCTCGACGAGACGCGCTGCGGCGATCTGATCGAGAGCCTGAAAGCTCAGGGCCGCCAGGAGATGCCGGCCATCGTCCGGCGGGTGAAGGACGACCCCGCGTACGACTTCGAAGTCATTTGCGGGGCTCGCCGCCACTGGTCAGTGAGCTGGCTGCGGGCGCACAACTACCCGGAGTTCCGGTTTCTCGTCGAAATCCGCGAGATGACCGATGAGGAGGCTTTCCGGGTCTCCGACCTGGAGAACCGCGCGCGAGACGACCTCAGCGACATCGAGCGGGCGCGTGACTATCTCCGCGCCCTTGATCGCCATTACGAGGGCCGCCAGAAGACCATGGCCCAGCGCCTCAACGTCTCCGAGGCCTGGCTCAGTCGCTACCTGGACCTGGCGAGGCTGCCGGGCGACTTGGTCGCGGCCTTCCCGGATCCGCACGCCCTGCGCATCAAGCACATCACCTTCCTGAAGCCGCTGCTCAAACCCGACGATCGCCGGACGCGGGTTCTTGAAGCCGCGCGCGAGCTTGCGGAGCGGGGAGGGGAGGGCCTGTCGCCCCAGGACATCATCCGAAGGCTCGCACGGGCCGCGGACGCCCCCAAGAAGTCAGGATCCCCCAAGAAGTCAGGATCGGCCGAGCCGGCCGTGGTGCGCAACGCCGCCGGCGCGCCGGTCCTGCGCGTCGATGGGCGCAGGCGCAGGGAAATCCGCCTCACGCTCCTGACGGGCGCCGGCGCGACGCGCCAGGACGCGGAAGCCGCGCTTCGCGACCTCCTGGACCAGCACTGGCCTGCGACGACTGGCTGACCCAGCCGGCTAATCCGCCCGCGCCGGCGCGTTTAGCCCCAGCCGCGCTTTGCGAGCCGCCGATTCCGCGGGCGCGTAGTGGCCGCCGGAGAATTTCGGCCAGTCCACCGCCAGACCGGCCGCCACCACCTGCTCGGCGAGGTCCTCACCCGCCGCGCCCTGGCATCGCGCGACAATCCGGTCGTGCGAGCGCCCGCCCGTATCTATGCAGCGGACCGGCCCTTGGCTCAGAAGTTCGGACATCAGGCGGGTGGCTTGCCGGCCGAGCGGCGTGTCCGCCTCAGGCGCGTCGATGCCCCAGAGCCGGATGCGTGTCGGACCTAGCGCCAGGGTGTCGCCGTCGATCGGCCGCGCGGGGCCGGCCAGCGGGGGCGGGGAGGGGGCCGCGGCCGAGATGTCCCGGGTCAGCTGCGGACCGACCCAGACCGCGAGGAGCCCGAAACTCGCGAGGAACAGCAGGCCGCCCGCTGGACTCGCACGCCGTGCATGGCCCAACTTAGGAATCATTCGCAAATTAACCACGCCAGAGTATTGCCGCCGTAGCGCAACCCAGGGTACATCTTGTTTGTCGGCACAGCCGATGGGGTTGGAGGCTTCAGTCGCGCCGCGTGCGCCGGCGCAGGAGCTCGTCCGTGCTGCGTCCAGAGCATGATATCGCTCGCAGAGCCTTCGACACCATCAACGACGCCCAGCAGGTCGAGAGTATCCCAGAGCTTGAGGCGGTGTTCGCCAAGACCCTGGAGCCGCTGGGCGTCGACGTCTTCGTGGGCGTTCAGATCGCAGACCCGCTGCGCGAACGTCACGTGGAGGTGACCTTCGGGCGCACCCACGCGGCGTGGCAGGCGCATTACGAAGCCCAGGGCCACGCGGCGCGAGATCCGATCGTGCGGGAGATGCTGCGCTCGACCGAGCCGCTGTTCTGGAGCGACCTTCCCGCGCGGCGTGGCGCGCTCAAGCCCGACGAAGCCCGTGTCATGGAGGAGGCCCGCTCCTTCGGCCTGAACGAGGGTCTTATGACGCCGCTGCACCACGTCGACGGCTCTGTCTCGGCGGTGCTGATGATGGGCGAGCGCCTCGCGTCGGACGCGCCGGATACGCGCGCGGCCCTGCACCTGCTGTCGATCTACTACGGGTCTCTGGCGCGCAAGCTGCGGCAGAGGAACGACGGCGGCGAGCCCCAAAAGGCCAAGCTTAGCGCTCGGCAGATCGAGTGCTTGCGCTGGGCCCGTGAAGGCAAGAGTTCCTACGTGATCGGCCAAATCCTCAGCCTTTCCGCCCGCACCGTGGACGAACACCTGGCGAGCGCGTGCCGGAAGCTTGGTGTCCATACCCGAATGCAGGCCGTGGCGCAGGCCCTATTGCTCGGGCTGCTGGAAACGACAACCCCGTAGACTTGCGGGGTCGCCCGTTTGCGGCGGCCCGCACAACCATCGGCTGAACCCACACCGAGGTCCGCCGATGAAGGTCCACATCGTCACCGCCGCCAACCGCGACCGCTACGGCCGGGAGCTCGACCAAATGCACCGGCAGCGGCACGAGGTGTTCGTCGGCGGTCTCGGGTGGACCGAACTGGCGCGGCGGGACGGGCTGGAGCGAGACCAGTTCGACGACGTCTCCGCCGTCTACCTCCTGGCCATGGAGAACGGCGATGTCCAGGGCAGCCTGCGCCTGCTGCCCACCTGGCGCCGGTGCATGCTGACCGAATGCTGGCCCCAGTCCGTGACGCGCGGCCAGGCTCCGCGCGGGCCCGGCGTGTGGGAATGGACGCGCTGGTGCCCGGGCACCCTTGCGCGCCCCAAGACCCTTGTGCGGGCCCGTCGGGCCCTGATCCTCGCGGCGCTGGAGTTCGCGCGCAGCCGCCTGATCGAGACCTACCTCACCTACTGCGACACGAAGTTCCTGGGTCAGCTCGTGGAACTGGGCTGGTCTCCGGAGCCGCTGGGCCTTCCGCAGCCCTACGGGCAGGGCCAGGCCGTCGGGGTCGCGTGGCCCGTGGAGGAGGACCTTCTGGAGCGCACCCGGGCGCTCTTCAACGTCCGCGACCCTGTCGCGCTGGAGGTTCCGGCGAGAGGCCGCTTCTCGGCGCCGGTTTGGATGCTGGAGCAGCTGCTGGAGGCTCAACCGGACGCCGAGGTCACCTCGCCGCTCACCACCAGGCTGGCGGCCTGAGCCGAGGGGAGGGGGACCGATGCTCATCGAGCTTTCCGCGGCCCTGGCTCTGGCGCAGCAGTGCGCGCCTGGCGTCGCACCTGAGACGTTGCTCTCGGTCGTCCGCACCGAAAGCCGATTCAACCCCCTCGCCATCAACGTCAACAGCGGGGTGAGACTGGCTCGCCAGCCGCGCAGCAAGGCCGAGGCCGTGCGCATGGCCGAGACCCTTCTGCGCACGGGCGCCAACTTCGACCTCGGCCTTGGCCAGATCAACAGCAAGAACCTCGGCTGGCTGAAGCTCTCCATCGAAGACGCTTTCGAGCCCTGCGCCAACCTGGCGGCGGCCGGACGCGTCCTGCAGGCGAACTATGCGACGGCGTCGCGCAACTTGAGCGACCCGCAGGGCGCGCTCCGGGTGGCCCTCTCCCTGTACAACACCGGGGACGCTGGCCGCGGCTTCCGGAACGGCTACGTGGCGAAGGTCGAAGCGTCCGCCAAGACCGTGGTCCCGGCGATTGCTGTCGCGGCGCCCGCGCTCGCGGCCGACCAGCCGGCTGATCCAGCGCCTGCCCTGGCGGAGCCCCCAACGGCTGCAGTTCGACTGACGGCCGAGCCGCCGCCCCCACCTAGCTGGGACGTCTTCGCGCGCCAGGCCGGCGGCGAGCGCCTGGTGTTCGGCGGACAGCCGCAGGTGCGCTGACGTGATCGAGAAAGGGAGATCATCCATGAAGACCTTGGCCGCCTCGAGCGGTGGAGCCCTGCGGCGCTACGGCGCTATCGGGCTGATGGCGGGGCTCTTGAGCCTCGTCCTGTTCGAACCGGCGCTCGCCCAGACCGCGGGTTCGAACGTCGAGGGCTTCCTGCAGAACATCGTCGACTTGCTGACGGGCAACATCGCGCGGCTCATCGCGATCATCGCCGTGGTGCTCCTAGGCTTCAGCGTCATGTTCGGCCTGCTCGATGTCCGCCGCGCCGGCGTGGTCATCCTCGGGATCGTCGTCGTCTTCAGCGCTGCCTGGGTCGTGGGGCAGATCACCGGGGGGGCGGTCGCCTAGGGAACGTGCGCTATGCCGGACGAGCCGCTCACTGAAGACATGCTGTTCCTGGCCTGCACCCGCCCGGCGATGCTGCTCGGCGTGCCGCTGGAGGCCATGAGCGTCAACATGATCCTCACCGGGCTGATCTTCCTGGCCGGCGGCACGCCCCTCTACCTGCTCAGCGGCGTCGTGCTGCACGTCCTGTTCCGGGCGATCGTCAAGAACGACCACAACGCCTTCCGGGTGCTGTTCATCTGGTTCGACACCAAGGCCCGCGCCCGCAATGGCGGCTGGTGGGGCGGCAGTTCGATCGCGCCGCTCCCCGTGCGCCGCCGCTACCGTCCGGAGGAGGTCGCCCATGGCTGATGGCAGCCAAGGTCTCATCACCGAAGTCGTTCGGACGCCGCAGCGCGTAATTGGCCGAGAGCAGGCGCTCGGCCGGCAGCTGCCTTACGCCCGGCACGTGACCGACACCATCATCGCCTTGGACACCCGCGCGCTGATGATGTCCTTCCGGCTCGATGGCGTGTCGTTCGAGACCGCCGACACCCGCGACCTCAACGATTGGCACGCCAAGCTCAACGGGGCCTGGCGCAACCTGGCCGACGACCGGCTGGCCGTGTGGACGCACCTCGTCCGTCGCCTCGATACCGGCTATCCCGAGGGCGACTTCCGCTCGCCGTTCGCCCGCCGGCTCGACCACGCCTACCGCGAACGGATCTCGCGCACGCGCCTCTTCGTCAACGAGCTCTATCTCACCCTTGTGCTGCATCCGGGCTTCGGCGCAGGCGAACGGCTGACGGGGATCGTCGCGCGTTTGAAGCGCGCGCGAAAGGCCGGGGCCGAGGTGCAGCCCGAAGCGATCGAGCGGCTGCAGGAGAAGGGGAGGGACCTCGAGCAGTACCTCGCCCGATACGGCGCCCAGCCGCTCGGCCTCTACGAGCGTCGAGGCCTCGCCTTCTCCGAGCCCATGGAGCTCCTCCACCTTCTGCTCACCGGCCGCCATCAGCCGATGCCGCTGGTGAGCGGACACCTCGGGCGCGCGATCTATTCCAGCCGGGTGATCATCGGCCGCGAGAGCCTGGAGATCCGCGAGCCTGGCGAGCAGCGGTTCGCGGGCATGTTCGGGGTCAAGGAATACCCCGCCACCACCCGTCCGGGACTCTGGGACGAGCTCCTGAAAGCCAAGTACCCGTTCGTGGCCACCCAGTCCTTCAGCTTCCTCTCCAAGCCTGCGGCCAAGGCAGTGATGGAGCGGCGCCAGAACCAGATGGTCCGAGCGGGCGACCGGGCGGCCTCTCAGATCGAAGGACTCAGCGAGGCCATCGACGAGCTGGTCAGCAACCGCTTCGTCATGGGCGATCACCAGTTCTCGCTCCTGGTCTATGGCGAGACGCCGAAGCGTCTTCAGGACCACATGTCGCTCGCCCGCGCCACGCTAGCGGACTCCGGCGTGCTCGTGGCCCGAGAGGACCTGGCGCTTGAGGGCGCGTTCTGGTCGCAGTTTCCGGGAGCGTTCAGCTACCGCACGCGTCCGGCCGCCGTCACCTCGCGGAATTTCGCCGCACTGGCGCCGTTCCACACCTACCCTGCGGGGCGCCGGAGCGGCAATCACTGGGGCGCGCCGGTGGCGCTGCTCCGCACCTCGGCCATGTCGCCGTTCTACTTCAACTTCCACACCGGTGACATCGGCCACACCTTCATCTGCGGGCCGACGGGGAGCGGCAAGACCGTCGTCCAGAACTTCATGCTGGCCCAGATGGAGAAGCTTGGGGCTCAGCAGATCTTCATCGACAAGGACCGGGGTGCGGAGATCTTCGTGCGGGCCTGCGGCGGAGCCTACCTGCCCCTCCGAAACGCCGCGCCCACAGGCTTCGCGCCGTTCAAGGCGCTCGAGTACACGCCCGCGAACCTGCTCTTCCTGGGCCAGCTTGTCCGCAAGCTCGTGACGCCGGCCGACCGGCCGCTCACCGTGCAGGAGGAGCGGCGCATCGACGACGGCATTCAGGCCCTGGCGCCCCTGCCGCAGGCCAACCGCTCCTTGCAGGCGCTCAGGCAGCTCCTGGGCCAACGCGACCCTGAGGGGATTGGCGCACGGCTGGAGCGCTGGACCCGCACGGGGCCGCTGGGCTGGGTGCTCGACAACGAGGCCGACGAGATGAGCCTCGAGGGCCGGTTCCTCGGCTTTGACATGACGGACTTCCTCGACAACCCGGAGGTCCGCACGCCGATCATGATGTACCTCTTCCACCGCATCGACGCGCTCGCCGACGGCCGCCGCCTGGTGGTGGATATCGACGAGTTCTGGAAGGCGCTCGGGGACGAGGCCTTCCGCGGCCTGGCTCAGGACGGCCTGAAGACCTACCGCAAGCGTAATGCGATGATGGTGTTCGGGACGCAGAGCCCCTCCGACGTGCTCAAGTCGCCGATCGCGCCCACCATCGTGGAGATGTGCGCGACGAAGATCTACCTGCCGAACCCCTATGGCTCGGCCAAGGACTACGTCGAGGGCTTCGGGCTCACCAATGAGGAGTTCCGGCTGATCCGCGAGGAGTTGGCGCCGGAGTCGCGCCAGTTCCTGGTCAAGCAGGGTCACAACTCCGTTGTGGTGGAGCTGAACCTCAACGGCCTCGATGACGAGCTCGCCATTCTCAGCGGACGCACCGAAACCGTCGAACTCCTCGACCGCATCCGTGCCCGCCACGGCGACGATCCGGCTGTTTGGGAGCCGATCTTCCACATCGAACGAAGGAGCCTGCGATGAGGCGTCCCATCCTACTGACTGCGACCGCGCTGCTCGTCGTCACCGCGTCCGCCCCCGTCCGGGCCGAGATGGTCGTCACGGACCCAGGCGCTTACGCAAAGATGCTCGACCAGATCCGGGAGGCGCAGGCGCAGCTTTCCCAGCTCCAGGAGCAGGTTCGCCAGGGCACTGAGATCATCGGGCAAGGCCAGCGGCTCTACGACAGCCTCAACCAGATCTCGAACGTCAACAGCATCGGCGGGCTTCTGAACACGCCTGCCGTTCGCACGCTGCTGCCCGCTGAGTTCTCTGACGCCCGACGGCTGATGAGCGGCGATCTCCAGGACCTCGGGTCGCTTACCTCACGCGCGACCACCATCCGCGACTCCAATCGCATCTATTCGCCGACTGATAGCGCGGGGATCAGCCCGGCCGAACGGTTCTATCGCGACACGTTGGAGAAGGCGGGCGTCCGGGCAGCACGTGACATGGCGGTGGGCGAGCGCGTCACCCAAACCGCGGATCAACGTCTGCAAGGCCTCGAACAGCTTCGTGAGGCCCTCAGCACTGCACCCAATGCCCGCGCCGTCCTCGATCTCCAGGCGCGCATCGATGCCGAGACCGCCATGATCCAAAATGATCAAATGCGGCTTCAGGGGGTCGCGATCATGCAAGCGGCAGATGAGCGTTTGGAGGCGCAAAGGCAGAGGGAAGCCTCGGCCAGGCGGCACGATGAGGCCCAAGCCTTCTGGCGGAGCCTGTACTCAAAATGAGGCCGTGGGCGCTCCTAGTTTTTACGACGATGCTCTGCGGGTGTGAACGGTCAGCAACCTACTTTGCGGAGAACCCTGCCGTTGCGAAAGAAGTCTTAGAAGACTGCAAGCGAGGAGCGCATGGCGGTCCAGAGTGCCAGAACGCTCAAGCGGCTGAAGCTAATGCACGTCACGAAGCTGCTCAATCGGTGTGGCGGAGCATGCAGCATCCGACAAATCAAGGGTCAGAACCGCGGCGAGAGAGGTGATCTATGGCCGGCGTGTTCGATCCAGCCTACGACTACGTCGATGGTCAATTAGACCAATTTCTCAATCAGCGCCTGAGTGACGTAATAGCTGAGGTGGATGGACCACTACGCGCGGCCCTTCTGCTTTACGTGGTTCTCTACGGCTTGGCGGTGCTTCGCGGAATGATCAACGAGCCCATAATGGAGGGCGTTGGTCGGATGATTAAGCTCGCCTTCGTCTACACAGTCGCTACCACAGTTGCGTATTCGGACTGGGTCACCGAACCGCTCTTTCACGATCTTCCGAACTCATTGGCTCGAGCAATCAGTGGAGGAAACGTCCAGACGATCGGCCAAGCCTTCGACGACTTTCTCGGGCGCGGATTCGAGCTAGCAGAAAGCTGCAGCCAAAGCGCCAACATGATGGACCCTGTCCCGTGGATAGTGGCGCTGCTCATCTACGGCGTGACCGCCCTCGCGGCCGGACTTGGGTTCGGCATCACGATGCTTGCAAAGGTGGCTCTGGCGCTACTCGTCGCGGTCGGGCCGATTTTCATCGCGTGCATACCGTTCGAAGCGACGCGGAAGTACTTCTGGGGTTGGGTGTCGCAAGGCGTGAATTACTTGCTCGTCTTTGCGCTCATAATCGCTGTCTTCCAGCTTGTTCTCGCATTGGTGCAAAACCAATGGGGAATGATTACTGCTCAGCCAGATCCCAAAGTCGCTGGCCTTGTGTTCTCCGTATATGGCGTTCTAGCGGCGATCTTCTTCTTGCAGGTCCCCAACATTGCCACCGGTATTGCAGGTGGCGCAGCCGCTGGACTCCGCGACTTCGGCCGATCTGGAGTTTGGGCGACGCGAGCGGCCTCCAAGATTAACGCGCCCTCGCTGCCGAAGTGGGGCGGCGGAAGCGGCGGGTCCGTCAGCCGAAGCTCGTCAAACAACTCCCGACGCGCAGCTTAGGAACATGCCATGACTTCCAAGTTCCTCGTTGTTTGTGCCGCACTGCTCCTCGCTGCTTCCAGCACATCCAGCGCAGTAGCCCGCGACAAGCCGCGGGCGTGCAATGGGAAGGATCGGCGTCCCGCCAATCCTCACGGCTCGGTGCTGCCCGGCTCACCTATGCCCGCGACGGTCACCGCCCAGCCCGACACCAGCCCCGGCAAACCGCCGGTGATGAACACCGTGCCGAACGGCGCGCCGCCGAAGCCGGCTGCGTCGAACAACAAGCCCGCCAAGCCCCAACGGCTGTCCTCGCTTACCCCCTATCCGAGCTGCTGAATTGTCATGACTGGCGTCCCCGCAAACGACCTGCAGGCCTATTTCCGAGAAGCGCGCTCCTGGGACCAGGACCGGGCGTTGGCCGCCGAGCGATCGCGCCGTTTCGCCTGGATCGTGGCCGGCGTCGCCACCGCCACGGCCGTCGCGGCGATCGCTGCCGTGACAGCGCTTGCCCCGCTGAAGTCGGTCTCCCCCTTCGTGGTCCGGGTGAACCAGACCACGGGCGCTGTCGACGTGATGACTGCGCTCAACGGGACCAGGCCGACCCAGTACAACGAAGCCGTCGACAAGTACTTCCTCGCTCAATACGTCCGAGCCCGCGAGGGTTGGATTGCGCCGGCTGCCGAAGAGAACTTCCGCTTCGTCTCGATCCTTTCAACACCTGACGAACAGGAACGCTGGGCGGCTGCGGCGCGTCCGACAAACCCGCAGAGCCCTCAGGCCGTGTACGGTCCGACAGGCCTCGCCGACGTCCAAATCCGCAACATCAGTTTCATCAACGACAGGGTGGCGAACGTCCGCTTCCACCGCACCGTGCGCCAGGCCACCGCCACCACGGAGAGCGATTGGATCGCGACCGTCACGTTCAGCTACACCAAGGCTCCGATGCTGGAGTCGGACCGGCTCCGCAATCCGCTTGGCTTCCAGGTCGAGAGCTATCGCGCCGATCCGGAGATCCCGCGATGAAGACGCTTCTGCTCTCCGGCGTGCTGGCCGTCGCGCTGGTTGGAGCGCCCGCCCTGGCGGCGCAGACGCCCCGACCCGGCACCGCCGATCCGCGGATCAAGGTCGTCGATTACGATCCCTGGCAAGTCTACCAGGTCGTCGGCGCCTTCAGGACCGCGACCCAGATCATCTTCAGCCCGCAGGAGGAAATCCTGCACGTGGCCCTCGGCGACACGGTGGGGTGGGAAGTCGCGGCCGAGACCAACATCCTGTTCGTGAAGCCCCGTGAGAAGACGGGCGCCACCAATCTGATCGTCACGACCAAGCGCGCCGGTGAGACCCGCAACTACACCTTCGAACTCCGCACCCGCTCAGGTCCGATCTCCGCCAGCACCCCCGACACCTACTTCCAGGTCCGTTTCCGCTATCCCGAAGAAGAGCGCGTTCGTCAGGCGCTGGCGGCCCAGCGCGGGGCGGTCCAGACCGCGCTCGACATCGGCGTCACGACCGGCGTCCGCAACCTCAACTACACAGTCCAGGGCTCCTCGAAGATCCAGCCCTCCGAGGTCAGCGACAACGGTCAGTTCACGGTGCTGCGCTTCCCGGGTCAGCGGGAGATGCCGACGATCTACACAGTCTCGCCGGACGGCTCTGAGGCTCTGGTGCCCTTCGACGTCCGCGGCGAGTTCGTCGTCATCCACGGAGTCTCACCCCAGCTCCGGCTCCGGCGCGGCCGCGAGGTCCTCTGCATCTACAACGAGGCGGTTCAGCCCTACGGCGTGAATTACGGCACGGGCACCGGCTCCCCCATCGTCAAGCGCACCCAGTCCCAGGGAGGCAACCGATGACCGACACCCTCGCGACGTCGGGAGAGCCGCCGCGCCGGCCGCGCCTGCCTGACGAACTTGCGGCGCGCTACGGCGAGAGCGCGCCGGAGCCGCCGCCCGAAGATAATCTGCGCCGGGCGGCGAACGACGAGCCCGCCTCCGAGCGCGGCATATCTCCGGTCGGCCGCCGCTTCGCTGCCGGGACCCAGGGGAAGGTCCTCGGAATGGTCGGGATGGTGGCGGCCGCCGGCCTGCTCATCGTCGCCACCTGGGATCGGGGCGACGCCAAGCCTGACGACTCGCCCCTGGAGAAGACGCCAGCGCGCCAGGTCGTGAACTACGAAGGGCCGGATGCGGACTCGCCGCTGCTGGCGAAGGCGGCGCACGATCCCAATGCGCCAGTGCTCAATCCCGACGGAACGCTTACCGCGGGCGGCGATGGCGGGGGTGTGCCGCCGATGCAGCCCACGCAGGCGGCGGCCGGTCCAGGCGCGGCCGACCAGAGGCGCCAGCTGGCGGAAGCGGCCCGGCGCGCCCCCATCATCGCCTACTCTGCCAACCGTGGCCTGGGCGGCTTCAGCGGGCCCGCCGCCGCGGCTGGGGAGGGCGCCCGCGAGGCCAGCGAGCTCGACAAGCTCAGGCGTACGGCGGGTGTCGCGCAAGCGCGCGCCGAGATGCTCCCCGACCGCAATTTCCTGATTACTGCCGGATCGAGCATTCCGTGCGTCCTGCAGACCGCCCTGGACAGCTCGGTGCCGGGCTACGCCACCTGCCTCGTTCCCCGCGACGTCTACTCCGACAACGGACGCGTCGTGCTGATGGAGAAGGGCACCAAGGTGCTCGGCGAGTACCGAGGCGGCATCCGCCAGGGTCAAAAGCGGCTGTTCGTGCTCTGGACCCGAGCCGTAACCCCGAACGGAGTGGCCGTCAGCCTGGCTTCGCCGGCGGCGGACGGCCTCGGCCGGGCCGGGTTCGACGGCAAGGTCGACACCTTCTTCTGGGAGCGGTTCGGCGGGGCGCTGCTACTCTCGATCATCGACGATGCGGCCAACATCGCGGCCCAAAGCGCCGGGCGCGGCCGGTTCAACACCACCATGGATGTGCCGAGCGAGACCGCCAGCATCGCCCTGCAGAACTCGATCGGCATTCCCCCGCGGCTGCGGAAGAGCCAGGGCGAGGAGGTGTCGATCTTCGTGGCGCAGGACCTGAACTTCGCCGACGTCTACGGCCTGGCCCTGCGATGAGTGACACGGCCGTCCTTCGCCACCACCTGACGCCCCTCGCGCCTCTGCTCGAGGCGCCAGAGGTCACGGAGCTGGTCATCAATCGTCCGGGTGAGGTGGGTGTGGAAGGTCCGGGCGGATGGCGTTGGCATGACGCGCCGGATCTGACGCCAAGCTGGCTGTCGACCCTGGCGACAACCGCCGCCGCCTTCACCAATCAGGATGTCACCGCGTCCGAGCCTGTTTGCTCGACAGTGCTCCCTGGCGGCGAGCGCTGCCAGATCGTCTTGCCGCCGGCGGCGGAGACGATCTCGTTCACCATCCGCAAGCCCTCGGCGGCGGAGTTCGGCATGCAGGACCTGGTCGCCTCGGGATTGTTCGAAGGCGCGAAATCGGCGACCGAGGAGCTCGCTCCCGAAGAGACCGAACTGATGGCGCTCCGGGACGCCGGCCGCTGGCCGGAGTTCTTCGAACTCGCGGTGCGGGCTCGCAAGAACATCCTGATCAGCGGCGCCACCGGCTCTGGCAAGACGACCTTCTCGAAGACGCTGATCAAGCTGATCCCGCCTGGGGAGCGGCTCCTGACGATCGAGGACGCGCGAGAACTGGTGGTGCCTCACCGCAACGTCGTTCACCTGATCTACGCCAAGGACGGGCAGGGGCTCGCCAAGGTGGGCGCCAAGCAGCTGCTCGAAAGCGCTCTACGTATGAGGCCGGACAGAATCCTCTTGCAGGAGCTTCGGGACGGCTCGGCCTTCTTCTACCTGCGGAACGTGAACTCCGGCCACCCGGGATCGATCACCACGGTGCATGCCGACTCCGCCCAACTCGCGTTCGAGCAGCTGACGCTCCTGGTGAAGGAGTCCGAAGGCGGCCGCGACCTGTCGCGGACCGACATCCGCACGCTCCTCCTGCTGCTCGTAGACGTCGTCGTCCAGATGAAGCGCGAGGCCGGCCGCTTCCGCATGACGGAGGTCTATTATGACCCCCTTCGCAAGTGCGACCCCCGCCGGTAAGGCTTGGCTGGTCGGGGCAGGGGCGACGCTGCTCCTCGGCCTGTGGCTATCGCTGTGGATGTTGATCACCCTCGGCGGGCTTGGCCAGCTCTCCTCGAACGTCGATCTAGGGGTCCTGCCGCGCTGGCTCTGGTACTACCGCGGCGATCCTGAGGTGGTGCGGTGGCTGAAGATCGGCGCCGTCGGCTCTGGCCTCTTCGTGACGATGTTGGCCTTGGCGGCCGTGCTTCAAGTCAGGCGACCGCTGCATGGGGCAGCCCGCTGGGCCGGGGAGGGGGAGCTGCGAAAAGCGGGGCTCCGCGCCCGGCGAGGACTACTGCTCGGCCGCGCAAGCGGCGCCTACCTGCGCTTCGGAGGCTCCGAGCACGTGCTGCTCTATGCGCCGACGCGGACGGGGAAGGGTGTCGGCGTCGTGATTCCTAACTGCGCATTCCAGTGATCGTGGGCGCTCATTCCACGCGATGGCGGGCGCCTATTCCACGTGATCGTGGGCGGCGCAGTCGGCCGACGTGGGCATGGAGTCAGGCGTTGGTCTGAGCGTCAAGCTCGCGGTGGCCGGAGAGCCGTCGCATGCTGTCGCCGGCGAGGGTCAGCCGGTGAGCGTTGTGCACCAGCCGGTCGAGGATGGCGTCGGCCAGGGTCGGGTCGCCGATCACGTCGTGCCATTGGTCGACGGGGATCTGGCTGGTGACGATCGTCGAGCCGCGGCCCTGCCGGTCCTCGAGGATCTCGAGCAGATCGATGCGCTGGTTGGCGGTAAGCACGGCCAGGCCCCAGTCATCGAGGATCAGCAGATCGACGCGGCTGAGGGTTTTGAGCAGCCCGGCGTGGCGGCCGTCGCCGCGGGCGAGCGCCAGCGCTTCGAAGAGCCGCGGGACGCGCTGGTAGAAGACGGAGCGTCCGTCACGACAGGCCTTGTGGCCAAGCGCGCAGGCGATCCAGCTCTTGCCGACGCCGCAGGGCCCGGTGATCAGGCAGTTCTGATGGCGGTGGATCCAGTCGCCGGCCGCCAGGCGTGCGACGAGCGCGCGGTCCAGCCCGCGCGGCGTACGCAGGTCGATGTCCTCGACGCAGGCGTCCTGCCGGAGCGCAGCAAACTTCAGCCGGGCTGTGAGCCGCTTGGTGTCGCGCTCGGCCGCCTCGCGGTCGGCCATGATGCCGACGCGTTCCTCGAAGCTGAGCGCGGCGAGATCGGGCGCGGCGCGCTGCTCTTCGAAGGCCTTGGCCATGCCGGTGAGGCCGAGCGCGATCAGGCGCTCATGGGTGGGATGGGCGAGCATTGGGTCTCCTGGTTTGAGGATCAGTGGAAGTAGTTGCGGCCGCGGATGTTGCCGTGGCGCAGGGGCTCGTGATCCGGCTCGGGCTCGAGGAAGCCGCGGTCGAGGCCAGTCTGGAGGATCGAGCGGACGGAGCTCGCCGAGCGCGCCTTGATCTGGGCGGCGCGCTGGCAGGCCGCCTCGAGCCGGGCGCGGCCATAGGTCTTCTCCAGCGCGAGGATGCCCATGCAGCTGCGGAAGCCCTGCTCGGGATGCGGCCGCTCGGCCATGATGGCGGAGATCAGCGCCGCCGCGGCGGGACCGATCTTCCCGGCGCTCGCCATCAGCCGCGCCGGCGTCCATTCCGCGTGGCGCCGATGCGAGCTGGGCATGTGCTCGGGGATCGTCGTGTGTCCGCGACGTCCGGGAGATCGGGCGTGGCTGGCGACGCGTTGGCCCTTGTGGAAGATCTCCACCGTGCGCTCGCTGGCCCGCACGTCCACCTGCTCGCGGATCAGCCGATAGGGGACGGAGTACCAGGAGCCGTCGATCTCGACATGGTAGTCGAGCGCCACCCGGCAGATCTTCCATTCGGCGAAGGCGTAGGGCTCGGCCGGCAGCGGCTTCAGCGCCGGGACATCCACCGCCGCGAAGAGCTCCGCGCGGCTCGCGCCGTAGGCGCGCATCACCCGGGCATTGAGCTCTGCGACGAGCTCGGCGATCGCCGCGTTCAGCTCGACCAGGCTGAAGAAGCGTAGGTTGCGCAGCCGCGCCAGGATCCAGCGCTCGGCGAGCAGCACGGCCTGCTCCACCTTCGCCTTGTCACGCGGCTTGTACGGCCGGGCCGGGATCACCGCGGTTCCGTAGTGCCGCGCCAGGTCCTGGTAGGTCCGGTTGATCTGCGGCTCGTAGCGGTCGCCGCGCGCCACGCCGGCCTTGAGGTTGTCGCAGACGATGGTCGCCGGCACGCCGCCGAGGAAGGCGAAGAGCCCGACATGACAACCGATCCAGTCCGCCAAGCCTTCGCTGGGCCGCGCCTCGGCGTAGACGTAGCTCGACGCCCCCATGGCCGCCACGAAGAGCTTCATCGGCCGGGCCTCGCCGGTCTCGGGATCGATCAGCTCGATCGGATCGCCGGCGTAGTCGACGAAGACCTTGTCGCCCGCCAGGTGCTTCTGGCGCATCGTCGGCGATCGCCGCGCCTTCCAGGCTTCATAGTGCTCGCAAAACCAGGCGTAGCCGTACCCATCGGGATGTTCGGCCCGATATTCCTGCCAGAGCAGAGATCGGGTCACGCCTTTGCGCCGCAGCTCTCGGTCCACGGCGGCCCAGTCCGGCTCGGCCCGCGGTGCCTTGCTTGGCGGCGGCCCGGGGAAAAGCCGCCGCTCAAGCACCGTGTCGTCCAAGTCCTCGGGCAGCGGCCAGCCCAGCCCGGCGACTTGAACCCGCTGCAGGTAGTCGCCCACAGCGCCTTTGCTGATCCCCAGCGACGTCGCGATCAGCCTGGTGCTCAGGCCGACCTCGAACCTCAGGCGCAACAACTCTCTTATCCGGCGCATCGACAATCTCTCGGTCGGCATCGGGCCCCCTCTGCTCAGCACAGGGGACCTTTAGCCCTCAGATTGTCGGCCGAACCGCGCTCACCCCCTCAGATCAGAGGGCGCCCATGATCCCGTGGAATCCGTGCCCACCTTCGCGTGGAATCCGCGCCCACCTTGCCGTGGAATTCGTGCCCGCGATCGCGTGGAATTCGCATCCTAACCTCTTGGACTGGCCCGACTCCGCCGTCGTGCTCGACATCAAGCGGGAGAACTACGAGGCGTCAGCAGGCTTCCGGGCAGCGCACGGCCAAGCCGTGCACCTGTTCGATCCCCTTGCCCCGGATGGGCGGACGTCGCGCTTCAATCCGCTGGCCTACATCGACCGCGGCTCGCCGATCGAGGTGCTGGACGAACTGCAGAAGATCGCCGGCATGCTGTTCACCGCCCCCGAACGCACGGATCCGTTTTGGGCCGAAGCCTCTCGAACCGGCTTCGTGGGCGTCGGCGCCTACATCGCCGAGACGCCCGAGCTGCCCTTCACAATCGGGGAGATCTATCGGCAGCTCACCGTAGGCAACCCACGGACGCGCTTCCCCGACATCATCGCCGATCGCGCGGCCGGCAATCAGCCGCTCTCGGCGGGATGCGTCAACGCGCTGACGGACTTCTGCGCCGCATCCGAGAACACCTTCGCCTCGGTGCGCCAGACCCTCACGTCGCGCCTGAACCTCTGGCTCAATCCACTGGTCGATGCTGCGACCAGGGAGAGCGACTTTGATCTGCGTCGGCTGCGCGAGGCGCCGACGACCCTCTATCTGGGGGCCTCGCCGGACAACCTGGCGCGCGTCCAGCCGCTCTACAACCTCCTCTTCCAGCAGCTGGTCGACCTAAACACCCGTCAGCTGCCGCGGCAGGAGCGCGAGCCTCGCCAAATCCTCGTGCTGCTCGACGAGTTCGCCAGATTGGGCTCGGCGCCGGTGATCGCCCGAGGCTTCTCCTTCGTGGCCGGGTACGGCTTGAGGTTCCTCGCTGTGCTGCAGAGCCCCTCACAGCTGCGCGCCGAGTACGGCCACGACATCGCAGAGGAGATCATCTCCAACTGCGGGGTGGAGGTGGTCTTCGCGCCCAAGGAGCTAAAGGTCGCTCAGGAGCTGAGCGATCGTCTCGGCTACTACACGACGGGCTCGCAGTCGCGTAGCCGCCCGAGCGTGCTGCTGGCCGGCGGCCGCCGCACGACAACGGATTCCGAGCAGCGCCGCGCGCTCATGCTGCCCCAAGAACTGATGCAGCTGCCGCCCGACCAGCTCGTGGTGCTGCGCGCAGGTATGCCGCCGGTGCGCGGGCGCAAGCTTCGCTACTACGCGGAGGCGGATTTCGCTTCCCGGCTTCTGCCGCCGCCGATCCCGCCCTCGAGGCCAGTCGCGGGCCCCGCGCCGCACAGCTCGGCCGATGGCGGCGGAACGCTCGAACCGAGCCTGCGAGGCCTTACGGAAGGCGAAGCGGCCGGCGAGGAGATGCTGTCGCCAGAGATGATCTCCTTGGCCCTTGAGGCCGTGGACATGGACGCTCCGCCCGAACGGGCGAGCGAGGAAGAGGTGGCGCGATGGGCCGAAGCTTACATCGACCGGGCCGCGCTGGACCGGGCCCTCGAGGACGAGTTTGAAATCGACGTGCACCGCCAGCAGGAACGGGATGACCACGACGCGCTGATTGCGCGGTAGGAGGGCGAGGATGTCCGAGACAGCCGATGACACGGGCAAGGATCGGGAGCCGCAGGCGCCACCCGCCAAGCGACAGCGGCGAGCAGCCGACGGCGAGGTCGCGCCCACTCGCGAGACCCTGAAAGATGCCTCGGACCGGCGCATCTCGACGGAAAAGGGAGATGTGCCGGACGCGCTGCGCAAACGCTACTTCACGGAGGCGACCGTCAGCGCGCTCGCCTTCTACGCCGAGTACAATGCGCCAAAGCCCGCGTTCCGAGACACCGGCGGGCGGCTCTCGACGTCGGAAACCAACCCGAACACCATCCGGGACATGGTGGACATTGCCGAGCATCGGGGCTGGCGGGCCCTTCAGGTGCGCGGAACAGAGGACTTCAAGCGGGAGGTTTGGCTGGAGGCGCAGAGCCGCGGCCTGGAGGTCCGGGGCTTTCGCCCCAACCAGCGCGACTTCCAGGAACTCGAGCGTCGCAGCCACGCCCATGACAAAGGTTCGCTCAGCCCCGCGCCATCGCGGGATCGAAGCGAGCCCCGCTCGAAGGCTGGGACGCCCTCGTCGCGAGAGCGGATCGACTACGACGCGGGAGTCCGCGGTCGATTGATCGAGGTAGGGCGTGGGCCGTTTCGAGGCCGCGATGGCGCGCCGCCAGCGCCCTTCGTGCGTATCCAGCTAGCGGAGGGCCAGCCGGTGCAAGTCTGGGGGGTGTCGTTGCCGGCGGCGATCGCCCGATCCGGCGCCAAAGTCGGCGACGAGATCACCCTTCGTCGCGAGGGCGTGGACCGCGTCTCAGACCGCAACGGCGAGGCGCGTCAGCGCAACCGCTGGACTGTCGAGGCCGAGCGGCTTCGGCAGAGTACCCCCGCCAACGCGGCCCGCGACCCGGAGCTGAAAGCCGCGCAGGCGACCCTGGGCGTGATCGCCAGCGTAGCGCGTCAGCGCCTCGAGCCGGAGGCGGCTCAGCGGGTTGTCGCCGGGGCTCGGGCAAGGGCGGCGGAGCGGATCGAGAACGGCGCCAGGTTCGCCCAGCCTAAGGTGAAGAGCTCCACCCGGGAGCATGAGCGTCCTTCAGAGCGGGCCGAGGGCCCCGAACGAGTGAGACGGCGGTGACGCGGCGGACCCTCTACCAGTCGCTGCGGTCGCTCCGATATGAATCGAGGGTCTCACGGTTCTGCCATTCCAGCAGGCGCGACCCTTCGTCTTCGTCGTGCCGCCAGCGCCGTCCTCGGGGGTAGAGGATACTTCCCATAACCATGAACCCCAAAACAGACAGGACGAACACTCCGAGCGTCGCCAGTTGATCTCGGCTCATGCGCAAAATGACGGGCACAAAGCTGAGCGCGAACCACAGCACCAGCAGCCACACGGTCCAACGAGCGACTCGACCGAGCATCCCAACGCTCCTTCGCGGCGACGCCAGCGAATCTTAGCGCTCAAGGCCGATCTTGCGCCAGCTGAGCCGTACTGGAAGGTCATTGGCGTCGTTCGAGCGGCGTGCGAAACAGCGCTCTAACCGCGAAATGGTTGGCATCGACAAAGTCGTGAAGAGGACCAGACTTCGTTGGGCCGCTCCCAGAACAACGTCTGCAGCACAAGCGCCGCCTTCTACCGCCAGCGTGCCGAGGAAGCCGAGGCGCCGGCGCGGCGCATCACGACCGGATCGTTCGAGCAGGAAGCCCTGCTCAAGATCGCAGCCCAGTTCCGCGCTCTTGAGGAGAGCGCGTGCCGCCGCGAACAGGGACGAAGCTTCTAGCTATCCCCTTTTAGGCGGAGGGGAGGGGCGGCAGCGCCCCTTCCCGGCGTTGTTGGTGTCAGTGGGTGCCCGCCTGGCCCCGGTTCTCCTGCTCACCGGTCTGGGCTGTTGTCTGCGCCTGGCCTGTGGCCGATTGCTGGCCTGCCGACCCTTGGATCTGGATGCGCCGGGAGCGGGCCTGCTGGGCGCTCTTCGGCACTGTGACAGTCAAGACGCCGTTGTTGTAGCTGGCCTTCACCTCGTCAGGATTGGCCTGGAAGGGGAGCCGCAGCGAACGCTGGAAGCGGCCGTAGCCGCGTTCGACGAAATGATAATTGGTCTTCTCGTCGCCCTTCTCCTGCTCGAACTTCTTCTCGCCGCGGATGGTGAGCAGGTCGTTGTCCAACGTGACGTCGATGTCCTTCTCGTCGACGCCTGGGAGCTCGACACAGACGCGGACCTCCTTGTCAGTCTCGGCCACGTCCATGCTGGCGTTGAAGGTCGAGGGGGTGGACCCGCTGCCCTGTGTCGCCGGCGGTGCGAAGCTGCGCGATCCGCGGAAGACGTCGTCGAACAGGCGGTTCATCTCGCGGTGCAGGGAAAGCAGGGGGTCGGCGCCGCCGAAGGGCGTGAGCGATTGGGACATCTGGGCGTCTCCATTGGCCAGAAGAGGTCGCCGGAGCGGGCGTCCAGCGACGCGCGGTTCGTGATTGAGCTGCTCGCCGCAACTCGTCTGAAGAAGCGCCAGGCGGCGCAGCAGGTTGCAGCGGCCGAGCAATTAAATGCACGTTCCGCCCTTCACAAATGACGCCCTCAACCTCTCTCGTCAGCGATCGGGCGCTGACGCCTGCTCCGAGGCCGCAGAGGCGGCCAGAGCCTGGTGCAGCGCGTCGGGCGGCCGGCGGCAAACCACCTGGAGGAGGCTCACCGAGCCTGGAGGGTCGCCTTCAAGGAGGAGTTCCGTCGTCGTGGCCTCCACCGCCTGCAGCTGCCAGGTGATCGACTCCACGACGCCCTCTTCGAGGCCGTGCGTGGTGGCGATGCAGATGCGTTCGCCCACCCGCGGCGGACTCACCAGTTCGAAGTCCCGGGAGGGGCCATCAGGCCCCTCGATCCAAACTCTCACGCGCATCTCGCCACTTGCTCCGTTCGTTCAGTTCCTCGTCTGTCCTCAGGTGTGGGTGATCAAGGGAACGCCCTGTTCCTCGTTGCGCCCCGGGAGCACCATCACTCGACCATCGGCCTCGCAGAACACGAGGTCGAGCCGGCGCTCGCCGACGGGAAGGTTCTCCAGCCTGAGTTCGCTGATGCCCCAAGGCAGCCGCGGGGAGCGCACATGCAGCTCATGGCGCCAGCCGTCCACGTGCAGCCCGAGGCAGGCCTGCAGGATCCCGAACACTGAGGCCGCCGCCCAGGCCTGCGGCAGGCAAGCCACCGGGTAGGCCACCGGCGGCTCGCCGGCGTGCCGCGGGAAGCCGCAGAAAAGCTCGGGGAGGCGCATGTCGAAGTGGACCGCCGCCTCGAACAGCGCCGACAGCAGACGCGGGACGGCGTCGGCTCCGCCGTATCGCCGGAAGCCGATGGCGCAGAGCGCCGTGTCGTGCGGCCAGACCGAGCCGTTGTGATAGGACATCGGGTTGTACCGCGGCTGGTCGCTGGCCAGGGTGCGCAACCCCCAGCCGTTGGCGAAGCCGCCGCCCAGAAGCGTGCGCATCACCGCCTGCGCCCGATCCGGCGAGGGCAGTCCCACGAACAGCAGGTGCCCCGCGTTGGAGGCCTTCACCTCACAGAGGGCGTTCTCGCCATCGAGGGCGATGCCGTAATAGCTCAGCTCCGGCATCCAGAACCGCGCCTCTACGGCCTGGCGGATCTGCTCGGCGCGCCGCCGCCACGCCTCGGCCCGGTCGCGGTCGAAGCGGGTGGCGGCGAGGCGCGCCATGCCGCAATAGGCGGCGTAAGCGTAGCCTTGGACCTCCACCAAGGCGATGGGGCCCTCCGGGGTCCGCCCGTCGGCGTGGAAGATGGAGTCGTGGCTATCCTTCCAGCCCTGATTCAGGAGACCGGTCTTGGCGCCCCGCTCATAGCGGATGAGGCCCAGCGGATCGGACGTCGCGAAGCTGTCCATCCATTCCGTGGCCGCGAGCAGCGCTGGCCAGATCTGGTCGAGGAACGGCCGGTCGCCAGTCCGCTCGGCGTAGGCGGCGGCCAGGGCGACGAAGAGGCAGGTGGTGTCGACGCCGCCATAGTAGCGCCCGAAGGGCACCTCGCCCTGGGCGGCCATTTCGCCCCTTCGCGCCTCGTGCAGGATCTTGCCCGGCGCCGCGTCCCGGAAGCTTGAATGCTCTTCGGCCTGGGTGTGGGCGAGATAGGCCAGGACGCCCTTGGCGAGGCTGGGGTCGAGCCAGAGTAATTGCCAGGCCGTGATGATCGCGTCCCGGCCGAAGGTCGTCGAAAACCAGGGGATGCCCGCGTAAGGATAGGGACCGGTGGGGAGGTCCGTGGTGAGCAGCGCCAGGTCCGCTCGCGACTTGTCCAGCCAGGCGTTGAACAGCCGCCCGCAGGTCTGCACGCGACCGCCGCGACGCAGACGCCGCCGCATGGCCGCCTTGGCGACCAGGCTGGCGCGCCGGAAACGTCGTGCGGCGGGCGGCGGTCCCTCTTCCGGTCCCACCTCAAGATAGAGGTCCTTTGGGGCGCGGGGCGCGAGCTCGAGGCGAACGCTCGCATGGTGCGCGTCGAGATGCGCCGGCTTTTCCGAGAAGGCGATCACGCATTCGCGCCGCGCGCCGTCGAGGCCTTCGTACTGGAACTTCACCCCGTTCGGCAGAACGGTCGGCGCGCCCCTGCGCCCCCTCTGGGCGCGGGTCTGGCCCCGCACCTCGAACATGTCCTTGAAGTCGGCGTCGAAGCTGAAGTCGAGGGGCAGGGTGGCCGGCGCGTCGCCGTAGTTCACGCAGCGGATGCGCTCGTAGAGGCGACCGTCCCAGACCAGCCGCTTCCGCTCCAGATGCACCACCCCTTCGGGCGTGGTCACCGCGCCGATCGGCGTCAGCGGGCGGTTGGTGGCGTTGGCCGTAAAGATGACGTTGTCGCGCCCGACCGCGCTGCTCAGGAGCGCCGGCGGGCTGCCGTCCAGCCGCAGGATCAGCCGCGAGAGCAACCGCGTGTCATTGTGGAAGAGCCCGTCGGCGACGCCGTGGATATCCCCTGAGGCGTCGCAGACCAGGAAGACATCGCCCTCCTTCAGGGTGAAGAGGCGGTCGGGCGAGCGCTGCTCGCGCTCGCTCGCCGCCTCGAAGTGCGCCTCCGGCGCAAGCGCCAGATCATCCATCGAAGGTCCCCCAGCTCCTTCACGCGGCGACGGCTTTCACGGACGAGCCGGCCGCCTTGGCCACCGGCCCAGGCTCCGGCTGGCGGAGGCCGGCGTAAAGCGCGGCGTAACGGCGCGCCATGGCGAGCGCCGAGAAGCGCGTCTCAAAGCGCGTGCGGACGGCGCTGCGGCGCAGCTCGCCCACGCGACCGACGGCCGCCACCGCGTCCTCCAGGCTCTCGACGATGAAGCCGGTAAGCCCGGGCTCCACCACCTCCGGCACCGAGCCGCAGTTCCAGGCGATCACCGGCGTGCCGCAGGCCATGGCCTCGATCATTACCAGCCCGAAGGGTTCCGGCCAGTCGATGGGGAACAGCAGCGCGTCCGCGCCCCCGAGGAAGGCCGACTTCTGGGCGTCGTTGATCTCGCCGACGAACTCCACCAGGGGCTCGTTGCGGATCATGGGCTCGATCACCTCGTTGAAGTAGGCGCGGTCGGCGGCGTCGACCTTGGCGGCGATCTTCAGGCGCTTGCCGGCTCGTTGCGCGATCTGGATCGCACGGTCGGGACGCTTTTCCGGGGAGATCCGTCCGAGGAAGGCCAGGTATCCCTCGCTGCGGACATGGAAGGTGTAGTGCTCGGGCGGGAAGCCGTGGTGCACGGTCCCGATCCAGTTGGCGAAGGGCAGGGGCTTTCGCTGATCGTCGCTGATCGAGACCAACGGGAAGGCCGGCCAGCGCCGGTAGGCCTCCGGCAGATCCTTCAGGTCCAGCCGCCCGTGCAGGGTGGTGACGGTCTTTTCCGCCAGGTCCGCGAACATCGGGAAGTGCAGCAGGTCGGTGTGGAAGTGGATTATGTCGAACTCGTCGGCGCGGCGCTTGACCTCGGCGAGCTGCGCCAGATGGGCCGCGACGTCCGACTTCAGCGGCGCAGGATCCAGCCGGATCGCCTGGTCGCGGACGGGCACGAGCTTGGCGCGCGTCTGCGCCTCGCCGCTGGCGAACAGGGTCACTTCGTGGCCGAGCGACACCAGGGCGTCGGTCAGGTGGGCCACCACACGCTCCGTTCCGCCGTACAGCCGCGGCGGGACCGCCTCATAGAGGGGAGCGACCTGTGCAATCTTCATGCGGTTTTCCCTTCTGCTGCGAAGGGGGCGCAGCCCGCCCCCGAGATGCGCGCGCGCAAACGCGCCGAACGGCCAAGCTGTTCCCTTAGCTGGGCGCCTCGCGGCTATCGGTGCGCGCGTACTGGAGGCTGCGGTCGAGCTCGTCGGCCGAGAGCGCCAGGACGACGTCCTTGTCGGCGCTCAGGAGGACGCCAGCGTCCACCTCGATGGGGTCAACGGGGCCATAGAGGTTCGGAACGATGCGCAGCTTGCCCGGCGGCGTGTTCGCGGCGCACTGGCTGCCGGAGATCCAGCCGATCTCCCGGCCCAACCGGTCGCGCACCGTGTCCCCGATCCGCACCTTGCGTCCCTGAGCATCGACGAAACAGACGAGCGGATCGTGCGCCACCGATTGCGCAGCCGGAACGGCGGCCAGCACCGCGAGCGCGCCCGCAAGGCTGACACCGATCCGCGCCGCGCGCCGGTTGCGTCGCCGGCGGGCCGAGGGCCGCACCGTCGTGATCATCTCCCGCATCCTCGACAGAGTTCGACCGGCAGAGCCAGCCGAAGGCTGATCTATGGCGGCGGCTTCGTCGCGCAAGAGATGAAGTGCGGGGTCCCGCGCCGCCCTCTTGCTGCCCGAAAGCTCGCCGCCCTAAGGTGTGCTGGGACGCCTCCACCCCCCAAGCCCCGGCGTTCTACGGCGGCTCCGAGCCCGTGGCTCGGGGCCGCTTTTCGTCAGCCGCGAGGCCGTCGGTTTGCTGCGAGGCTGTCCTGCGGAATCCGATCCGCATCGAACTCATCGAGATCGTGGAGCAGGCGCGGGTCCCGTCGAGTCCTTAGGTCACGTCCCGCCCATCCTTGCGTCGGCGCTCGTCCTCGTCACTCGCGGTCTCGGGCCGACACGCCCGACCCTTGTTGTCCCGCGGGTCGGACTCGCGCCGCGCGATCAGCACATAGGCCCCGATCGCAAGAGCGGAGAGGCTGGTAATCGTCCACAGCAGCGGCTCGGCGAGCGGTTTCGGGCTGACGGCGAAGCTCGCCATCGTCGCGCCCACCAGAACGATCGGGGCGAGGAGGAGGCCGTCGCGCTTCCTCATTCGGCGGCGGCGCGTCCTGACGCGGAGGGGTCGTCCGCTTCATTCCCGACCTGTCCCGCCTCGTCGTTCGCGGCGATGGCCCGCACCAGATCGGTGACGCTCTTGCGGATCCCGCGCCGGCGGATGCTCAGGAAGGCTTCTGCGAGCGCGGGGCCGTTCGGCTCAAGGAGCAGATCCTGCAGGACCGTGTCGTAGACCTGGGCAAAGCGCTCGCCCGCCACCTTCGCGGGGTCATGCAGCCCGTCGAAAAAATAGCTTACCGGAACCTCCAACACCTGGGAGATGCGGAAGAGGGTGGAGGCGCTGATCCGGTTCGCGCCGCGCTCGTACTTCTGCACCTGCTGGAAGGTGAGATCGAGCGCCTCGGCCAGGCTCTGCTGAGTGAGGCCAAGCGCCTTACGCCGTAGGCGCACACGCAGACCCACGTGCACATCGATGGGATCAGGACCGGTGTCGGCGCGCGCCATGTACACTCCCCCTGGCCAACCCGGCCTGGCGCCGGGACGGTTCATCACGTGCACAGCTTTGGGCGAAGCACGCCCCACGTATTCCCCAAGGCGGCAAGCAGAGCCCGCCACTCGAACGGGTGTTGTATTCCGCGGGCCGCCCGACATAGGTCGGCCCAAAGCTGTTCCGCACCTCGGTGCGGGACGCAGACAGGTGATGAAGCCTTCCGCGTCAACTCAGGATTTAGCTCAGCCTGCGCGGGCTGACCAGCAACCTTGCAACCACGCGACTACACGCATCGAGCGCAGGACCTTGGCGATACGATCGCAAGCCGTCTAAGTTGAATGGGAGCGGCGTTCCACCCGACGACGACCGTTCGCGGACTCTCCAGTCTGGTGCTCGGCCCCGGCCCCCCCGGGCCGAGCATTCCGGAGGTTAGGCCGCCTTGGCCGCCGACGGTTCACCCTCGCGGGCTTGCTTCAGGACCCGCGCCCACCAGGCCAGGTCGTCGAACATTGTGTCCGCCATCTTCTCCAGATGCGGCAGTTCCTTGAGCGCCGTCTCGCCCTTCATCACGGCATAGAAGTCGCCGCCGCCGATGTGCACCGCATGCCGGATCGGCGCCATCTGCAGCTCGATCGCGATCAGGCGCAGCTGCTCCACGGCGCGCGCGCCGCCGACGCTGCCATAGCCCACGAAGGCGACAGGCTTGCGGTTGTACTCGCGGTAGGCGTGGTCCAGGGCGTTCTTCAGCACGCCGGTGGGCCCGCGATTGTACTCGGCCGCGGTCATCAGGTAGCCGTCCAGCTCAGCCATCTTCGCCTGCCATCGCCGGGACTCCGGATGGGGGGACGGCGCATAGGCCGGAGACACCGGATCGGAGAAGAAGGGAAGGGCGTAGTCCTTCAGGTCGACGAGCTCGAGGGCGAGGTCGTCGCGGCGCGCCGCCAGCTCGGAGATCCAGGGCGCCACCTTGTCGGCAAACCGGTTCTCGCGGACCGATCCGACGATGAGGCCGATCTTCGGCTTGTCCAAGGCATCACCTCTGCGTTCAGCTCACGCGGAGCGATGTAGGTCCCGTGATCCGCCGCGCCAGCCCAAAGGTGCGTGGTCGCCCGCCTGGCGGAGCCGATGGTCCTGGTAGGCGCGCGCGGCCATAACCAGGGCTTCGAAGAGCCGCCGGAAGGGTCTGCGGTGCAGCAGCAGCTCGGGATGGAACTGGACCCCGATGCAGAAGTCGCGGTCGGTTCGCTCGATGGCCTGCGGCACGCCATTGGCTTCTCGCGCGCAGATGGTCAGACCCTCGCCCAGCCGGTCGACGGCCTGGCTGTGGATGGAGTTCACCCATAGCCGCTCGCAGCCCAGGATGGCGTGAAGGCGGCTGCCCGGGGTGATCGAGACGACCTTGCGGAAATGGATCTGTCGAAACCAGTGCTGCGGATAGGGGGTCGGGTGAAAGCGCTCGGCCACGTCCATGTGCAGGGAGCCGCCCGCGGCCACGTTCATGAGCTGGGCGCCGCGGCAGATGCCGAGGATCGGCAGGTCTTCGGCCAAGGCGCGCTCGAGCAACGCCAGCTCCATCTGCTCCCGGGGATGGTCATACCGGTAGCCGGCCTTCGGCAGGGTCTGGAACCGTTTGGGGAACACGTCCGACCCGCCGCTCAGCACGAGGCCGTCCAAGGCCACCCCCTCCCAGGCGGTGGAGCTCAGGCGTACCGGCCGGCCTCCGGCTAGGCGGATCGCCAGGGCGATGGCGAGATAGGACAGCAGGTCGCCGACGCTCGGGCGGGTGACGCCGATGATCGGGCGGCGGCGGTCCATGGCCTCACTCCACCACCAGGCCCCGCGCGTCGGGATCGTATTTGAGTTCCGGCGGCAGCTTGCCGTGACGGATCAGCGAGGCCACGACGAAGAGCGCGCCGAGGCTGACCAGCGGATCGTCGGAGCGGAAGAGCTCGTTCGGCGCGTTCTTGGCCGTGCGCAGCGCCTCGCGCAGGCGCTGGGCGGCGCGCCCGAGGTCTGGCCCCGCCGCCAGGCCTCGGGCGAGCTCGCGCGAGGCGTCCAACAGCCGGCCCGATTGGAAGAGGTGCACGGATTGACCCCACGCCTCCCGCAGGCCCGCGAACCCCTCTTCGGAATCCGCGACCTCCTGGATTGCGGAAAGGAGGTGCAGCGCCCCGACCTTGGTGCGTTGGCCAAGCTTGGGAGCGGCCGGGGTCGCCACCCGCCCGGTGACGGCGAGCTCGTAGAGCATCCAGGGAAAGTCGACGCCGGACTCGACTGTGTGGAAGAGGCCGGCCCAGAAGCGCGGATTGACCTCGATCAGGAAGGGATCGCTTGTCCCGTCCCAGCGGAAGTCGACCTCGACGACCCCTGTCCAGCCGAGCGGGCCGAAGAGGGCGTCGGCCGTCGCTAGGAACGGCCGATCGTCGACCGTCTCGCGCAGCACGCCGGCGCCGGCCCCCCGGGGGAACTGCGACAGGTTATGGTAGGCGGCGCTCGCCAGCCGGACGCCCTGGTCGTAGAGCGCGGTCAGGCAGAAGTCTTGTCCTGTGACGTAGTCCTGGATGAGCAGGGGCTCGGTCGGGCCAGCCAGCGTCAAGTCCAGCGCTGCGGCGTCCGACAGCCGTCGCACGCCCCGGCCGCCCACGCCCCGAACGGGCTTGGCGACCAACGGGAACCGGTCGGGCCGCGCGCCGCCGGCGCGGAGCTCGGCGTCCGTCCAGGTGCGCGGGGCGTTGAGCCCCATGGCGTGGGCCGTGCGCATCAGCGCGTCCTTCGGGTCGACCGCGGCGATGGCGTCGATCGGCGGCGCCGCGACCCGAATGTGGCGTGACAGGCGCTCGGCGTGCCGCGCGATGATCCGCGTCTCCTGGAAGCAGGGGATGAGCACATAGGGGCGGTCATCCTGGGGCTTGTGGCGGACGATCGCCGCTTCCAGCTCGTCGATGAAGCGCTCCGGTTCCTCGGCGGCCGGCGCGTGCGTGAAGTGCTTCTTGGCGAACCGGGAGAAGGAGACGGCGGTGAGACCGACGTCGTCGCAGCCGATCACCTCGACGCCCCGCCGGCCGAGGGAATGGGCGATCGTCAGGGCCATCAGGCTGCGCCCGTAGGTGACGATCACCCGTCCGGATCTCAGATCTGCGTTCGTCGTGTCCATTCGTCGTCGCGCTGAAGATGGTTCAGGCCACTGCGTGCGCAAGCGGGCGTCACGCCGGGTGCGGAAGCCGGGCGGCGCGGTCGGCGTCGAGGTAACGCGGCTCGCGCGCCCGGCCGTCTGGGTCCAACTCCATAAGCAGCGGATTTGCGAGCGGGATCTCGAAACCGGGGACCTGGGCCGGGTCCAGGCGCAACAGCTGGCTCACCAGGGCGCGCAGGCTGTTGCCGTGGGCGACGACCAGAACCGGCCCGGCCTCCAGCGCGCGATCCAGCTCGGCGCGCCATGGCCCGAGCCGTGCGACGACATCCTTGAGGCTTTCGGTCCGCGGCACAGGCGTGTCCCGGTAGCGGCGATCGGCTTGCAGACGCGCGTGTTCTGGGTCGTTCATCGGCGGCGGTCGGTCGGCGTAGCCGCGCCGCCAGCGGGCGACCTGCTCGGCGCCGAACCGCTTCGCCGCCTCGGTCTTATCGAGCCCTGTGAGGCCGCCGTAGTGGCGTTCGTTGAGCCGCCAGGTCTTGTGTTCGGGCACGAAGGCCTGGCCGCTGGCGTGTAAGGCGATCCAGAGCGTGCGGATGGCCCGCGTCAGCACCGAGGTGAACGCCGTCGCGACCCGCAGCTCGTGCGCAGCCAGCAGGCGCCCCGCCCACAGCGCCTGCGCTTCGCCCGCCGCGGTCAGGTCGACGTTAGCCCAGCCGGTGAACCGGTTGGTCGCGTTCCACTGGCTCTCCCCGTGGCGGAGGAGGATCAGGCGGGCCATGGCGAAGCTCGCGGCGAAGGCGGGTCGCCCGCCGAACACGCCGCGGCGGCGCCAGTTCCACGGCACCGTTTGTCGCCTCCGTCGTTTACCGACCGCTTTCTTCCATCGTGAGGCGTCATGGATTGGCCGCTCGTGCTGACCGGCCTGGCGGGAAGCACGGCGGCGGGCGTGGCGACCGGCGTCGGCGCCTTGCCGGTCTTTTTCATCCGCACCCTTTCGCCGCGCCTGCAGGGCGCGTTCCTGGGCTTCGCCGCGGGCGTCATGCTGACGGCCGCCTTCCAGTCCCTCATCTCGCCAGCGCTCGACTTGGCCGGGGCGCATACGGCCGGGCCTGTGGTCGGCCACCTGGAGGTGGTCCTGGGCCTGGCGCTCGGCGCGTTCGCCGTGCAGCTCGCCAACCGCTATGCGCCGCACGAACACTTCGTCATCGGCATCGAAGGCGTGCCGGCCGAGTCGCTGCAGCGGATCTGGCTGATCGTCATCGCGATCGCGCTCCACAACGTCCCGGAGGGATTGGCCGTCGGGGTGAGCTTCGGCGGCCCCGATATCTCGAACGGGACGAGCGCGGCGCTGGGGATCGGCCTGCAGAACTTGCCCGAGGGCCTTGCGGTCGCCGCCGCCCTGGCCAGCATCAACTACCCCCGCTGGGTGGCGTTTTCGGTGGCGCTGCTGACCGGTCTTCTGGAGCCCGTCAGCGGCTTCGTCGGCATCGCCCTCGTGTCCTGGATTGAGGGCCTGTTGCCTTGGGCGCTGGCGTTCGCCGCCGGCGCCATGGTCTGGGTCGTCAGCGCCGAGATCATCCCGGAGACTCACACCAAAGGCCATCAGGGGACCGCCACCAGCGCCCTGATGGGCGGCCTCATCCTGATGGTGGTGATCGACGCCGTGCTGGGCGGTTCGTGAATCGCCCCGTTGGCGCGAGCATGTGATGGGCGGCCGGCGCCCTATCCGTGGAGGGATATCCGTTGGTCAGGCCCGCCCGCCTGGTTGCGGTTAGTCCCGCGCCGCGTGCCAGCCCCGGATCATGAAGGCTTGGAAAAACGGGATCGGCGCGCGAAAATCCGCTGCTTTCCACAGGCTCTCCGTCTCCGCGGGGGTGAGGACGCCCAGCACCTCCCGCATCATCGCTTCCAGTTTCGCCAGCGACTCCGGCGTCGCGCCCATCAGGCGCTGAATGCGTCTCCAGTCCTGCAGCATCTCTGGGAAGTCCGGGGCCGCCAGGTCGCCGCTGATCTCGGCGCTCACAAAGCAGCCGCGCGGCTTCAGGCGATCATGGATGGCCGCATAGAAGGCGGGTCGGTCTTCTCGTGGGATGAAGTGCGCGACCAGCAGGCTGACGGCGGTGTCGAACTCCTCGCGAGGCGCGTCACCGGCATAGCCTTGCAGGAGCTCGCAACGCTGCAGGACGCCCGCTTGCTCGAGCCGGCGCCTCCCGACGGCCAGCATCTCTGGCGAGGGGTCAACGCCGACGAACGACCACCCTGGGAAGGCTGCGGCCAGGGACAGGATCTCCGCGCCCGTCCCGACGCCGACGGATAACACCCGGGCATCGACCGGTAGATCCTCCAGAACGAGGCGCAGGAGGAAGTGCAGACCATCGGAAATCGGCGCAAGCGCGCTGTTCCGCTGGTCGTAAGCGTCCGCCACGTCCTGGTTGAAGATGGCGCCAGGGGCAAGCGTGTTCGGCTGCTGCATTGTTATACTATAACACCTTGGCAAGGGCGGAGGCTACCCGTTGCGCCCGCTTCGAGCCCAGGCGCGGCGCCCGCGGGCTATCGCCGCTGTCGGGAACCTTGCGGCCAGCGACAAGGCTGAGACGCAACACCTGCGATCCGCAGCGGAACCAAGGCGGAGGCTTGCCCCGTTTTCGCGGCATGTTGATGAGCTGGACCCCCGCCGTGGACCTGAAGTCGGCTAAGATCGCGGCCGTGGTGAACGTCGCCAGCGGCCGGTGCAGCCGCGCGACGGGCGCGGCCCTGCGCGGTCAGCTGGCGCGCCACGGCCTGGAGCCGGCGCACCTCTGGTGCGGTCTGGGCGCGGACCTGCCGGGCGTCCTCGACGAGGTGCTGGCGGACAAGCCCGATGTGCTCATCGTGCTGGGCGGCGACGGCACGATCCGGACCGCCGCCGAGCGCTGCGAGCCCGGCGGGCCCCTCCTGATGCCGCTGCCGGGCGGGACGATGAACGTGTTGCCGCGCGCGCTCTATGGCGGCCGCACCTGGCGCCAAGCCCTCGACGCGGTGGCCGCCCGGCCGCAGGTGCGCCCAGTGACAGGGGCCGAGGTCGCCGTCCTCTGCCCGTTGGCCTCCGCACGGCTCGACCCCGGCGAGGCCCGCCTGGAGGCGGCGGTTATCCACCCGGAGGGGCCCATCGACGCCGTTCGGCTGGTGTTGAGCGCGGCCTTCCGCGACTGGCGGGCCGATCCGGACGTCCATTGCGCCATGGCCGAAACCATTGAAGTGCTCGGCAATGGTCCCTTTCCCGGCCTGCTCGATGGAGAGCGCTTCACGTTCGAAGGCTCGCTGAAGGTCCGGCTCGTCCCTGAGGCGTTTCTGGCGCTGACCCCCGGCTGAGATCCCGAAGAGCGAGCGCATGGCGTCCGCTGTTCGCGAAGCGTTCGGCGCCGGGCCAGCAATTGAGGGACTCTCCATTGCGCGAGGTTGGCCGCTTGTTCTGCAGCTTCAACAGGCCCACATCGCCCCGGTCGCGACGGCGATCCGGAAGCACTGCTCTTCGCCCCTCTCGCAATCGATGACGGTGACCGAGACCTCCTCGGCGGCCTCGTCGGCCAGACCCCAGCACTCGAGGAACCCGATCGCGGCGTCCGTGAAGGTGTCGGCGTCCTGAACCTTGTGACCCGAGCAGGGGCCCTCGTTGGTCGCGTAGGCGTAGAAGCGCCCGGGCGCGGGGCTCGAACAGGGCTCGGGCTTGCGGCGCGATTGAGAGGACGTGGGACTCATCGGCGGTTTACTGGCCTGAAGCGCTGCGCAGAACGCTCGCGCCGGGCCTGCGTTTCCGCGGAACCGGCGCTACCGCGCACGGCGTTCATGCGCCACGGAGCAGGGGAATGGCGAACCGAAACGCGCGCGATTGGATGTGGTCCGAAGCCGTGCAGATGCTGGCGCGCGCCGACCGGCTGCACCGACAGGTGTTCCGGCCGGGGGCGAGCGCACATACCACCTATTGGGAGCCGCCCATCGACCTCTTGGAGACGGCCGGCGACGTGCAGATCATCGCCGCCCTGCCCGGGGTCGATCCTAGCGGCGTGCAGGTCTTCATCGACGGGGACGCTCTGGTGATCACGGGGCGCCGCGACCCCTCTCCGTGCATGCGTCGGGCGGTGATCCATCACATGGAGCTGCCGCAGGGCCAGTTCGCCCGCCGGGTCCCGCTTCCGGCGGGACACTACGGCCGGATCGACTGGCAGGCGGAGCATGGGTGCCTGACGGTTACCTTGCGCAAGGCGGGGCAGAACCGATGAACGGCGAGCAGTCCGCCAACGGCGCGCGAACCCTGCCGGACGATGCGGTTGTCGTCGTTCCGGTCTCCAACGTCATCTTCCCGGGCGTCGTGTTTCCGATCGTGCTCGACCGCCCGAGCGCGGTCGCGGCCGCCCAGCAGGCGCTGCGCGAACAGCATCCCCTCGTGCTCGTCCTCCAGCAGGACGTCCAGGCGCCCGATCCAGGGCCACAGTCGCTGCATCGCATGGGGACCTTGGCGAACGTCCTGCGCTACGTCACAGGACCCGACGGGGCGCCGCACGTGGCCTGCCAGGGCGTCGAGCGTTTCGAGATCGACGAATGGGTGGAGGGCTTCCCCTTCCTCGTCGCCCGCGGCCGCCGCATTCCTGAACCGGAGGCCGAGGGCGCGGCGATCGAAGCGCGCTTCCTGCATCTGCGAAGCCAGGCGCTGGAGGCGCTGCAGCTGCTCCCGCAGTCCCCGCCCGGTGAGCTGGTGGCGGCGGTGGAAGGCGCCAGCTCGCCGGCGGCGCTTGCAGACCTCGTCGCCGCCTACCTCGACCTGCAGCCGCCGGAAAAGCAGCAGATCCTCGAGACGATCGATCTTGAGGCGCGGCTCGACAAAGTCTCGGCCTTCCTCGCGCAACGGCTCGAGGTCCTGCGGCTGACCAGCGAGATCGCCCAACGTACGCGCCAGTCCCTCGGGGAGCGCCAGCGCGAGACGCTGCTGCGCGAGCAGATGGCCGCGATCCAGCGAGAGCTCGGCGAAGGCGAACGCGAGGAGCTGGTCGAGCTCGAGGCGGCCATCGAGAACGCCGGCATGCCGGAGGAGGTGGTGCAGCAGGCGCGCAAGGAGCTGCGCCGGCTGGCCCGAACCCCGGAAGCGGCGGCCGAGTACGGGATGGTGCGCACCTATCTCGAATGGCTGGTGGAGCTGCCCTGGGGCGTTCCTGAGGCCGCGCCCATCGACCTCGCCGAGGCCCGCCGCATCCTGGACGAGGACCACTTCGGGCTGGAGAAGATCAAGCAGCGGATCATCGAGCATCTGGCGGTCCGGCGACTGGCGCCAGAAGGCAAGGCGCCGATCCTGTGCTTCGTGGGCCCGCCCGGCGTCGGCAAGACCTCCCTCGGCCAATCCATCGCGCGCGCCATGCATCGGCCGTTCGTGCGGGTCAGTCTTGGCGGGGTGCACGACGAGTCCGAGATCCGCGGCCATCGGCGCACCTACGTCGGCGCCCTGCCGGGCAACATCATCCAGGCGATCCGGAAAGCCGGCCGGCGCGACTGCGTCATGATGCTGGACGAGATTGACAAGATGAGCGCCGGCATCCACGGTGATCCGTCGGCGGCCCTGCTCGAGGTGCTCGATCCGGAGCAGAACGTCGCCTTTCGCGACAACTACCTGGCCGTTCCGTTCGACCTCAGCCGCGTCGTCTTCATCGCCACGGCCAACATGCTGGACACCATCCCCGGTCCGCTCCGCGACCGCATGGAGGTCATCCAGCTCTCGGGCTACACGGCCGGTGAGAAGCGGCAGATCGCCGAGCGCTACCTCGTCCGCCGTCAGCTGGAGGCCAACGGCCTGACCGCCGAACAGGTCCAGATCGAGCCCGCGGCGCTGGAGACCCTGATCGCGCGCTATACGCGCGAGGCCGGCGTGCGGTCCCTGGAGCGGGAGATCGGGCGGCTGTTGCGCCACGTGGCGGTTCGATTCGCGGAAGGCCACACTGAGCCGGTCCGCATCGGCCCGACCAATCTCGAACCGATCCTGGGCCCGCCGCGGGTGGAGAACGAGGTGGCGATGCGCACCAGCGTGCCCGGCGTCGCCACGGGCCTCGCCTGGACCCCGGTGGGCGGCGAGATCCTGTTCATCGAGGCCACCCGCACCCCGGGCGACGGTCGCCTGATCCTGACCGGCCAGCTCGGCGAGGTCATGCGCGAGAGCGCCCAGACCGCGCTCAGCCTGGTGAAAAGCCGGGCTGAAGCGCTCGGCGTCACGCCGTCGCTCTTCAAGGAGAGCGACATCCACATCCATGTGCCGGCGGGCGCCACGCCCAAGGACGGGCCGAGCGCCGGCGTCGCCATGACCATGGCGCTGATCTCGCTGCTGACCGACCGAACCGTGCGCAGCGACACGGCGATGACGGGCGAGATCAGCCTGCGGGGCCTGGTGCTGCCGGTCGGCGGCATCAAGGAGAAGGTCGTGGCCGCTGCGACGGCAGGCGTTCGGCGGGTGCTGCTGCCGGCGCGCAACCGGGCCGACGAGCGCGACATTCCGGAGGAGACGCGCCAAACGCTCGAACTGATCTGGCTGGAGCGGATCGAGGATGCGATCGAAGCGGGGTTGGATCCGCGGCGTGGGGACGTGCGCCAGACGCAGGTCCGGGCGGCGAGCTAGGACGAAGGACGATGGCCGAGGTCGTCAAACTGAAAGCGGGCGACGCCTTGCCCCAGGCGGGCGAGTTTCTGGTGGTGACCCGGCTCAGTCGTCCGCGCGTTTTCGAGTATTTCATCGACGTCAGCCCAGCGCTGGAGCCGATGGTCGGCCGGCGCCTGCCCCCGGGCGGGCCCGGGTACGCGAGCCTGGAGACCGCGCTGCACGCGGCGCAGGAGCTGGCCGAACAGCATCATGTGCCGACCATCTATGTGCAGCACGAATCGATCCTGGTGCGGCCCTACTACCCTGGGCTCAACCTTCCGTAGGAAGCCGCCCGCGGCCAATCAGGCCGCCAGGCGCTCCACCCATCCGCGGAGGACGCCCAGGTCGGCCACGCCGGATTGGCGCGCCGCCACCTGACCCTTCTGGAAAGCGAACAGCGCAGGGATCCCCTGGACGCCGTATTGCGCGGCAAGGTCCGGGTTCTCGTCGACATTGATCTTCACGAACCGGGCCCGCGGCTCGAGCGCCTGGGCGGCCCGCTCGAAGATCGGCGCCATGGCCCGGCAGGGCCCGCACCAGGGCGCCCAGAAGTCTACGATCACCGGCACATCGGAGTTTTGAAGGTGTTTGCGCGCCCGATCGCCGCTCAGTTCGATGGGGGCGTGCGGGAAGAGCTTGGCGTGACAGCGCCCGCACTTGGCCGCGTCGGCCGGCCGGTCGGCAGGCACGCTATTGGTGCTGTCGCAGTTGGGACAGACAACACGGCGTCTCTCGGCCATCTCATCCTCCCGTGTCTTGGCTGCATCACACCTTAGTTCGGTCCGCCAAGCCGCGCCAGCCACGCCGCGGGTGCGGCTGTCTTGTCCAGACGCGCGGCCGCTCTAGTTTTCAGGGAAGGGGCGGCGAGAGCGAACGCCGGCCTGCAGCGAGATGTGTGGCTAAGGAGTACAGGGCAATGCGTGGAGATTCGGAGGTCCGACGCGATGTCGAGGCCCAGTTGGCGTGGGAGCCGGGTCTCGTCGATGACGATATCGCAGTGAGCGTCAAGGATGGTGTCGTCACCCTGGCGGGGTTCGTCAATAGCTACGCCGATTATTATGCGGCGGAGGCCGCAGCCAAGCGTATCAAGGGCGTGCAGGCGATCGCCAATGAGATCGCCGTTCGGCTGCCGGATGTCGATCAACGACCTGACCCCGAAATCGCCCGGGACGCCGTCGCAGCGTTGAAGCGAAGTTTGCCGACCATCGCCGAGCGGATCAAGGTTGTGGTCAAGAACGGCGACATCAGCCTGCAGGGCGATGTGGAGTGGAAGTTCCTCAAGGATTGGGCTGAGCGCGCGGTGCGCGACATCAAAGGGGTTCGCGCGGTCGCCAATGCAATCCTTGTCAAGCCCAAGGTTCAGCCCATCGACCTGAAAAAAAGATCCAGGAAGCCTTCTTGCGGAGCGCCGAGGTCGACGCCCAGCATCTGATCGTCGAGGCCGATGGGAGCCAGGTCACTCTCAAGGGTCATGTCCGCTCTTGGGCGGAGCGGCAGGAGGCGGAACGCCAAGCCTGGTCGGCGCCCGGTGTCACGGAGGTCCGCAATGAACTGACGATCGATCCTTGGCCGTTCGCAGCCCAGGCGCTCTAGCCTGCGCGCGGACATCGCCAAACATGGTCGCGCGGGCGATCAGGCGTGGAAGGCAAGGAACTGAAAAGGATGAGGTTTGGAGACGCGCACAGCCATGGAGGTGCCGAACATGAACTGGTCTGACCATACCATCGCCAGGAGCCAATGGCAGGCGTTCTGCGATCAACTCACCCGTCAACTTGAAGGCGCTCAAGCCGAGATCGAGGTGGCCAGCCTGGGGCTCGGCGACCAGATTCAGGCGCAATGGGTGTCGCTGGTCGGCGTGGCTTACGATCCGAAAGACGACATCCTGGAGGTCGCCGTCGAAGGTCTCGACCATATCATCCGGGCGCCGACCGCACTGACCGCGCAGCGGGAAGGGGCCATGGTGGAGAGCCTGGCTGTCGACACGCGTACAGGCGAGCGGCATATCGTCAAATTCAGACGCCCGCTCAGCCTTCCCCCGCCGGAAGGGAGCGCTGCATGACGGACGCCGATACGGGTTCGGGCGCGTCGCTGGCGGGGCCATGGCGCGTGGTGTTGGCCGGCGACAAGGACGCCTACCGGCGCGCTGTCGAGCCGCACCTGCCCGAGCTCCTGGCCGCCGCGGCTCGCGAACTGCGCTACCGCCGCGCGGCGGGCGATCTGCGACCCCAGTACCTGACAGCTGACGAGCTGGTGGGCGAGACCCTGGCGCGAGGCTGGCGTGATCGCGCGCGCAAACCCGCTGGGCTAGGGGTGCGAGCTTGGCTGTTGGGCCTGGAGTTCAAGGTGCTTGAGTCGATCGTCCGCTCCGAACGACGGGCCCGGAAGCTGGCTGGCGTTTCGCTCGAGGCTTCAGTCGAGGAGGAGGCGCAGGCGCTGGACGCCTCGGACGAGGCTTTGTGGGAGTGGTACCAGCCGGACGACCTCCTGCGTTGAGAGGACACGATCCCGGCGCATGACGTCACGCCCGCGGACCTGGACGCAGCAGACGCCTATGCCTTGAGCCGGCAGGAACGCGAAGCCCTGGTCTTGGTCGTCGAGCATCAGTTCAGTCTAAAGGCGGTATCCATGGTGATGAATCTTCCACCCGACCAGGCGCTGCGCTTGCTTCAGGGCGCTGAGCGTCGGGTGGCCGCAGGCCGGCTGGCGGCAGAAGGCGCCAAGCGCCCGGTGACCATGGAACCGTCGCCACCGGTGCGCGTCAAAGGTTCCACTCGGCATCGACCTCGCTCCATCTCCCCATCGGATTGTCTCAGCCGCAAGGACTAAGCTAATGGTCGTAAGAACGTTTGCCGTTGCTGTTGTCGGGCGCGTGGCAGCGGTCACATCGGCGGCCGCCCAGCAGCCGATCTCGGCTCGCCAGTGTTTCTGGAGCCACCAGGTCAATAGTTTCGCCGCGCAGGGCGACCGGCTTGTGAACCTGCGCGTGGGGGTTAAGGACTATTTTCAACTGGAGCTCATGGGACCGTGCCCGGATGTGGACTGGACTCAGAAGATCGCTCTCGTGTCGCGCGGCGGCTCCACGATCTGCTCGGGTCTGGACGCGGAGATCGTGACGCCGTCGCCCATTGGGCCGCAGAAATGCCCGGTGAAGAGCGTTCGGAAATTGACGCCAACCGAGGTGGCGGCGCTCCCGAAGGGGGCTAAGCCCTAGCCGGTGTCTGCTGGACCTTGATCGCGGCTGGGCGGCTCGAGGCCGTCCGGATCGTGCGGCTGGACGAGGGTTGGCGGGTCGCTGGCCGGGAATGTCTCGTCCAGCGCTTCATCCAGCAATCTGTCGATCCGCTCCGCGGCCGCAGGCGCTTGGGGCTCGCCTGACAGGGGTGGCCAGAGCAGGTCGGCGGCTTGGCGCGCCATTTCGGCCTCCTCATTGGTAGGGATCACCCACCCGGCCCTGCACGTCGAAGGCGGGGCCGCCGGAGTTACCCCGATTGATCGGCGCGTCGATCTGGAGGTAGTCGACATAGGCCTCGCCGATGTCCCGCCCGTCAGCCGAGACAATCCCCGCCGAAGCGGTGCCGCCGAGGCCGAAGGGGTTGCCCATGGCGCCGACCCAATCGCCGACCCTGGGCCGCGCGGTCGTCTCGAAGGTCACGAAGGCGAAGCGCGAACCGCTCACCTTCAGGACCGCCAGGTCGGTTAGTGGATCGCGTCCGATGATACGCGCCGCAAGTTCGCGCCCGTCATTCGTTCGCACGGTCACCTTGGTGGCGTTCTCGACGACGTGATTGTTGGTGACGATATAGCCGTCCGGCGCGATAAAGAAGCCCGAGCCCGACACCCGAGCGAGGGGTGGTGTTCGCGGCTCTTCGTCGCCGTCGGGCGCGCTCGGAAACCCGAAAAAGAACGGCAAGCCAGGAAACCTTTCAGGCAGATAGGGACTGGCCGGAGCGCTGCGGGTGACGTCGATAGAGACGACAGCCGGCGCCACGCGCGCGATGATGTCTGCAAAGCTCGACGGCGGCCGAACCGGCAAGCTTCGCGCCGGCTGTGCGGCGGCGAAGCAGACGGTGGGCGAGAGACCGCCGGTCGCGAGGGCGAGGGCGAGGGCCGCTGAGGCCAGGAGGGTCGCTTGGGGCTGCTTGGGCATCGCGGCTGCTCCTAGTCGGCTTGAACCGGGACGGCGGTTGACACATCGCGGGCGGCTGGCGCAGCTTCCCATTGATACAGGGGCGCGGGCGGCGGCGTTCTTGCGTCGAGGCCGGCGAGTGCTGTTCGCACTTCGTCGAGGCGGGACACATGTTCGCGCACCGGCGCTTCCGTAGCCTCCACCTCCAGCAGGTATTCATCCCATTCCCAGGAGCGCAGGATTCTGCGCTTCTGCGCGGTCGTCAGCGACGGGTCGGCGACAATCGCCGCCGGCGTCCGGTAGATCGCCTGGGGACTGAGGTAGAGGGCTTCGGCCTCCGCCGGCGTGAGGGGATCGAGCGGCTTTTCCGGCCGCTTGGGGGCCCCCATTGGGGGCGGATCCGCCGCGGTGTCGGACCCGTAGGGCGCAGCGCCCTCGCCCGCGTGGACCTCGAATTCGAGGCCATGCCGGCGGCAGTAGCCGATCGCGGCTTCCGCTGTGGGGAAGCGCAGGTTCACCTGCTGCAGCGGGTCGGTGCTTTCCAGCCAACCCATCAGGGGCTCCACGCGGGGCGCGGATCGTGCGGCGAAGCGCAGGGTCCATGCCTTCGCCTTGCCCTGTCCCCCGGTGACGGGGGCGGAGGGCTCGTCCTGCTGGATGATCGCGAATGCGTCAGCCGGCAGAGCTGCCGCGTGACGACGCGCGGCGATGGATTGAACCCCTGTTTCGCCTTGCCGAAAATCGTCGTGCCGGGGCATGTCTGGACCTCTGGTCTGGCCCGGGAACACAGGTTCCCGGGCAGCTTCACTGGGCGTGACCGGCCAAGTTACTGGCGTCGCGGATGACCGGGCCGGACAGGAGCTCTTCGGGAACCCCACCTCAGCCCTTGTCGATCGCGATCCGGCGAACGCCGTCCTGCTGGGCCCGGGTTTTCGGGAGCGTTACGGTGAGGACGCCCTTTTTGAACTTGGCCTTGATAGCATCCTCGTCGATCGCCACGGGCACGGGGATCACGCGTTCGAAACGGCCGTAATAGTGCTCGCTGTAGCGTCGGTCGTCGTCTTCGACGTCCTTGCGCTTCTCTCCACGCAGAACCAGCACGCCATCGTCGAAGACCACATCCACGTCGTCCTCCTCCATTCCGGGCAGCTCGGCGGAGACACGGATCGCCTTGTCGTCTTCCGACACTTCGAGGCTTGGCCAAGCCTGGCGGCCAAGCGTCGGCGCCCCGAAATCACGGAACACGTCGTCGAAAAGCCGATTCATCTCGCGATGCAGCACGAGAAAAGGATGACCGTCATCGTTGCGCTCGGCGGTCGTCAGCGCGTTCTCGCCGGGGCGTCGGCCGCCGCGGGTCCAAGGGATCAAGTCGCGAACATTCATGTCTTGTCTCCTTTGATCATCGGGCGATCCGGTGCAGAGGACCAAGCCGCCCGGGAAGGTGTTTGGGGCCGGTTCAGTTCGCCGGGGTCTGGGCCGTCTCGGCAGCGCTATCGGCAGCCGAAACCTGACCCTCGACCTGGATCCGCCTGGGCCGGGCGGCCTCCGGGATCTCGCGGACCAGGTCTATGGACAGGAGCCCGTCCGCAAGGCGGGCGCCTTGGACCTGAACGTGATCAGCCAGGGCGAAGATCCGCCTGAACGGTTGGGTCGCAAAGCCGCGATAGACGACCTGTCCGGGCTCTGTCGTGTTCGAAGGCTGGCCGCTGATCGTCAGGCGGTTGGGTTCGTAGGTGATCTCGATGTCCGCATCCCGGAAGCCGGGTGTCGCCAGGACGATCCGGAAGTGATCATTGTCGAGGGTCACCACATTGTAGGGTGGCCCGGCCGTCTGCAGTTCGGGGCCGGCCGCCGATCGGTCGAACAGACTGAGCGCGTCTTCGACGCCCGGCGTCAGCCGATAGGGGAACATCGGCGTGATGGTGCTCATTCTCATGGCGACTTCCTGCCTGATCGTGTGAATCCGGGAGGAGCCGGGGTCGGCTCGCCTCCGGCGCCAGAGCCCGCGAGTGGCCTGGCCACAGAGGACGTAGGGCGCAAGCGGCGCCCTTCAAGGCAGAATTTTCGGCGATCGAGACGAAGCCCCTGGCGCCCCGCTCCCCGCGCCAATCAATCCCGGCGACGACGGGCGTCAGAACAGCGGGCCGTCAATCTCCAGCAGCTTGGAGGGTGGCACCTTCAAGCCGCGCCTGCCAGCGCATTGGTGCGTTGATCGATGCAGTTTTGAGCGGCCCATTCCGCATATCGCTGGGCGTAGTCTCGATCATACCACTGGGCCTGATCGTCGTAGACCGCCCCCTGCGCTCCGCGCCCGGGGGCGGCGGCGCATGGTGGCCCGTAGGCGGGGCGGACGCGGGGGGAGGCGCCGCCGAGGCGGAGGCGGCCGGATGGGCTTCGGCGACGGCGCCGTCGGCAAAGATCAGGCCGATCGCGGCGAGGAGCGCTGGTCCGTCGAGCCGTCGAGTCGTCGAGGTCATGGCGTCGGTCTCCTTGCTCCTTGAAACGGGCGTTCGCCCCGGCGCTGCAATCCCCTACCGGTATGGCTCCCGAGCAAAAACTAGGGCGCGCCTGTCGCAACCCAAACTTCCCCCACCTTGTTCGGAGCGCGGCTGCGATCGCCTGCCTAGTCCCGTCGTTGCCCGAACAACGACAGCAGAAATTGAAACAGGTTGATGAAGTTGATGTACAGGTTGAGCGCACCGTAACTGGTGGCGACACTCCGGGCGGCTTCGGCTCCCCCGAGTTCGTAATAGGCGATCTTCAGGCGCTGGGTGTCGTAAGCGATCAGGCCCGCGAAGACGAAAACGCCGATCACGCTGATCATAAACTGCATCAGCTCCGACCTCAGGAACAGATTGACGAGAGAGGCGATCACCAACCCGACCACGCCGACGATAAGAAAGGATCCGAAGCCGGTCAGATCCTTCTTTGTGACGTAGCCGAAGAGGCTGAGGGCGCCGAAAGCCGTGGCCGTGATCAGGAACATCGAGACGATGGACGCCCCCGTATAGACAAGTCCGACGACCCCCAGGGACGCGCCGATCAGGGCCACGATCGTCCAGTAGAGCGCGCTTGCGGCTCCGCTTGTTGGATTGCGCATAGCAAACCCGGACACCAGCAGGATCCCGAGCGGTGCGATGGCCACGATCCAGCCGATCGGCGTCATGCCGGCCAGATGGCCATCGGCGCTTGTCACGAACATCAGGTCGCGGACCGGGGGGACGCTGGAGGTGAGGTAGGCGAGGGCGGCCGAGACCAAGAGCCCCAGGGCCACCTTATTGTAGACGCCGATCATGAAGGATCGCAGGCCGGCGTCGATCGCCATGTCGGCGCGTGTGCTCAGGATTGTCGCGTGGCGGGCGCGCTGGAAGTCGCTCATGGCTGGTCGTCTCCAGGATGTGGTTCTCCAGCCAACTCCATCTAGGTCGAACGCCCAATGGAACAAGAGGGGCGCGCGGCGGTGATGCGGCGGGCCTCCGCTCAACGGGCCTCCGCGCAAAGGTCAAGTCGCCGCTAGGACAGCGCCTCGATGCCTGGAAGAGTGCCTTTCGCCAGGAACGTCAGGCAGGCTCCGCCACCGGTGGAGACATGGCTGAACCGCTCCCCAAGCCTCAGCCTCTGAGCGGCCGCGACGGTGTCGCCCCCGCCAAGCACTGTGAAGGCGGCCGGGAGGCCGGCGATGGCGCGGCCAATCGCCTGCGTCCCCCCCTGAAAGCCGTCGATCTCCGCCGCCCCCATCGGCCCGTTCCAGAATACGGTTCTGGCGCCCTGCAACGCCTCGACGAAGCGCTGGCGCGTCTGGGGGCCGATGTCCAGGCCCTTCCAGCCCGCCGGAATGTGGTTGGCTGGAACGATTCTCGCCTCAGCGCCCACCGCGGGCTTGGGGGCCGCCACCACATCGACGGGGAGCAGGAGCTGTACGCCCCGATCGTGGGCCATGCCCAAGAGGCTTTTGGCCAAACCTGCGGTTTCCGCAGCCACCAGGGAGTTCCCCACCTGGCCGCCCTGAGCCTCGATGAACGGAAAGGCCAAGGCGCCGCCGATCAGCATGCCGGTCACGCGCGGCAGCAAGCTCTCCAATGCGCCAATTTTATCGGCTGCCTTCGAGCCGCCGAGCACAACCCAAAAGGGCTTCGCTGGGCGCTGGATGAGTCTGGTGAGGTTGGCGACTTCCTTCTCCATCAAAAGGCCAGCGCAGCTCGGTAGGAACCTGGTGGCCCCGGTAACCGACGCGTGGTCACGGTGGGCGGACGCAAAGGCGTCGAGCACGAACGCTTCGCCCAGCCTGGCATAACGCCGCGCCAGGGCCGCGTCGTTCGACCCTTCACCCGGTTCGAATCTCACATTGTCCAGCAGCGCCACTGAACCTTGGGGCAAAGGTAGGACTTGCCTGAGCGTGGCGTCGGAAGCTGGTGTGCGTTCGGCGCTCCCGCCGATAAAGGTCACGGGGCGCTGCAACTGCGCCGCCAGCACCGGCGTCACGGGGGCCAGACTGCTCGTCGCTTCGAAGCGGCCATTGGGACGTCCGAGATGGCTCAGGAGCACGATGCTCGCGCCCTGCTCGAGCAACCGCTGCAGCGTCGGAAGACTCGCCTTCACCCGGCTCACGTCGGCGATCTTGCCGGCCTCCATCGGCACGTTGTAGTCCGCCCGGACGATGATGCGCTTGCCGGCGGCGCTAAGATCCTTGAGCGTTCGCAAGTCGGCCTCCAGGCCTGCATTTAAGTCGAGGTCTGCAGAACGACACGGCGCCCCGGAGGGCCTCAGGTCGATCTGCGGGCGCAATCGACTCGTCCGGCATGTTGCAGAGAGGACCCGCCATACGAGCAATTAGGGCGGGCCGCATCCATGCTCAATGGTCCGTCACCCACCGGCCCCCAGCTGCTGGCGAGGCGCCTCAGCCCGAGCGAACCGCCCTCTCGCTCGTGTGTGGACTCACTCTGCTGGGCTCTCGGAAATCTCTGCGACCACGTCCTGCGGGGACTTGCCCGACCGCAAGCCCTTGAAGCTTGCCTGCCGAATGCGGCCATGCTCAGTCCATTCGGCGAAGTCGATGTTCGCCACCAGTACCGGCCGGGTCCACTGAACGGCCGGATCCTTGCGCGGCGGATCGCCGGCCTCGAACGGACAGGTCTCGGATCGCACGGCGCGGAGTCGCGCGAGCAGCTCGGGCATCACCCGGCGCGGATAGCCGGTGTGTACGCGTCCGACATAGCGCAGGACCCCGTCGTCATAGACCCCGACCAGTAGGGATCGGAACTTGCGCGAACCGGTCATGGCCCAGCCGCCGATCACGACCTCCTGGGACGGGCGCCACTTCGACTTGCGCCAGCTGTCGTTCCGTTCGCCCGGGGCGTAGGGAGAATCGAGCCGTTTGGAGACCACGCCTTCGAATCCCTCGCGCCTCGCCCAGCCGAGGGGATCCGGGTCGGTGATCGCGGCCGCCGACCGGATCGGCCCATCAAGCGGCGCCCGCCGCAAGAGGCGCCCGAGCGCCTCGTGTCGGGCGGCGAGCGGTCGCCGCAGCAGCGCCTCGCGGTTCAGGTGCAGCAAATCGAAGGCGAAGAAGACCAGCGGATCGCGGGCCGCGTGGCGCTGACGCGCCCCTAGTCGCGCCCGGAGGAGGCTGAAGTTCGGCCGTTCCGCTCGGTCGAGCGCGCAGAGCTCGCCGTCCAAGATGCAGTCGGGCAAGTCGGCGAGCCGCGCGCTGAGATCAGGAAGCAGAGCCGATCGGTCGACGCCGTTTCGACTACGCCACCGGACCTCGCCCTGCAGGACTCGGGCCTGGAAGCGGTCGCCATCAAGCTTGACCTCATGAAGCCAATCCGGACCTGACGGCGGCGCGCGGACGAGCCGCGGATGCTGGAAGGGGATGAAGATCGGCGGCCCGGATCCGGTCCAAGATCCGTCGACGGGCCTGTCACGCGCCGTGGCCACGACAGTCACTCTTCGCCAGATCGCATTCTCTCAACGTGACACCTCGGTTTGGCGGCGGTTCAATGAGCCTATGGAGCAGGCTCGAGCGGGAACGACGACCCTATGACCATGCGGATGTCGACAGATATCAAGTTCGAGAATGGCCGCGGCAGCATGATCTCCAGATCGTGTTCGCGACCAGGGCCGTCGCCAAGACCGCGAGCGGGGGCTAAGGCGAGCCGTTCAGGAGAGGCCAATTGAACGAAGACCCTTACAAGGTGCTGGGGCTGAGCTCCGACGCGACCCAGGACGACATACAGAAAGCCTATCGAAGGCTGGCCAAGAAGCACCATCCCGACCTCAATCCGGGCGATCGGGCCGCCGAGGAGAAGTTCAAGCAGGTGTCGGCCGCCTACGATCTCCTAGGGGACGAGGAGAAGCGGCGCCGCTTCGATCGCGGCGAAATCGACGCGCAGGGGGCCGAGCGACCTCGGCACCGCTACTACCGGGAGTACGCTGATGCGGCCGCCGATCATCCCTACGCCAGTCGCACCGGTTTCCAGGACTTCGCAGACGAGGACATCTTCGCACAGTTCTTCAGCCGGGGAGGGGAGCGCTTCCGTGAAGTCCGGATGCGTGGCGCCGACCTCAGATTCCACCTCAGGATCGACTTCCTTGATGCTGTGCGCGGAGCGCGCCGCACGCTGACGCTTCCCGACGGCGCGTCCATGAACCTCAACATTCCCGCGGGAGTGGAAGACGGACAGGTGCTCCGGCTGCGGGGCAAGGGCGCTGCGGGCGTCAACGGCGGGGAGCCGGGAGATGCGCTCATCGAACTCGAGATCGGAACGCACCCGTTCTTCAGCCGCGAGGGCCGGGACATTCACCTTGATCTGCCGGTTACCCTCGATGAGGCGATCCTGGGCGGTAAGATCGAGGTGCCGACGCCCACCGGGCGGGTCACCATGACAGTGCCTGCAGGCGCCAACACTGGTCGCACCCTGCGCCTGCGCGGCAAGGGGGTGCAGGGCAAGCCGAAGGGGGACGAGCTGGTGCACCTCAAGATCGTCCTGCCGGAGCGGATCGACCCGGAGCTGGAGGCGTTCATGCGCCGCTGGCGCGAGCAACACCGGTATGATCCCCGTCAAGCGATGGGAGCAGCGTGATGAGGGAAGAGGCCGAGGTCCTGCAAGAAGTTCGCGGGCTAAGCCGCCGCAAGCTGCGCGCGTGGGTGCAGGCGGGCTGGGTGCTTCCCGCGCGGGGGGAGCAAGGCGCGATGTATAGCGACATCGACATCGCGCGGGTTCACCTGATCCACCATTTGCAGGCGGACCTCAATATCGGAACCGAAGCGCTGCCCGTCGTTCTGTCGTTGGTTGATCAGGTCTATGGCCTGCGGCGCGAGCTTCGGCGGCTGGCGCGCGCCGTCGAGGCGCAGCCGGACAGGGTGAAGCAGGCGATCCTGAGGGCGAACGACCAAGGCTGAGGGGCCGCTCCGGGGTGCGCCACGCCCCTCCTGGTCACCCCCGACGGGCGACGGATGCGCGCCCGGGCGCCAGGGGCGCGACTTGACCGCGGTCAAGTCGGCATGCCGATGGGGCGGCATGTTGAATCGCCAATGGAGAAGAAATTCCGCGGCGCTCCAGGAGGGTTCGATGAGCATCAAACATATTGTCGTGCAGGCGGCCGGGAAGGCAGAGGACGCGCGGCGCGTCGCCATGGCGGTCGATCTCGCGAACCGGTGCGAAGCCACGCTTGGTGGCGTATTCCTGGAGCCGGCGCCGCCCTGGCTCTTCGTGGGCGGGGACCTTGCAGCCCCCGCCGCCCTCGCCGATTTGACTGAATCTCACCGCAAAGCGGTGCAGACAGCTTCGGCGGCGGCGCGGGCGAACCTTGAGGCGGCGGCGCAGGGCAAGTCGTTCGAGTGGCGCCAAGTCGACGGCTCCGCCCCTACCGCGTTGGCCGAAGTGGCGCGGGAGGCGGATCTGCTCTTCATGGCGGGGCCTCCACTGACCAGTCGCGATGGCGTGTTCGCCCCAGCGGACGCCGTGGCGCTTACTGCCGGCGCGCCGATCATCGCGGTGCCAGAGACCGCGACCGGGACGTGTGTCGGACACCGCGTGCTCGTTGCTTGGAACGGCGCGCGCGAGAGCGCGCGCGCCTTGCGCGACGCCCTGCCATTGCTGCAGCGCGCCGCGCAAGTCGATGGCGTGATCGTCGACCACCCGGAGGCGGCCCGCGACGGAGAACGCGTCCTGAAGGCGTTCCTCCAACGCCACGGCTGCCCGGCGATAAACGTGATCCGGCTTCCCGCCGGCGGGCGGCATGCCAGCGAGGTGATCCTGCAGCACGCGGCGCACGTTGTGCAGGCCGACCTGATCGTCATGGGACTGTACGGCCACTCGCGCCTACGGGAGTTCGTTCTGGGCGGGGTCAGCCGGGACATGCTCGACGACTCGCCCATTCCGCTGCTCCTGTCGCACTGACGGAGGCGCGGCTGTGCTCCGATCCCACCCGACGCGTCGAGCGCTTGCTAGCTTGTTGCTGGCCGCGATGGGAACGCCTGTGCGGCCGGCCCTGGCGCAGTCCTCGTTGTCCAAGGCGCTTGTCGAAGCGGCCAAGACCGCCGGGACCGTCGGCGAGCAGGCCGACGGCTACCTCGGTTTCGTGGCGCCCCAGGACGACCCCGGGCTCACCGCCGCCGTGGCGGAGATCAACACCGCGCGCGCTCGGCTGTACGCGGAGACGGCGCGTCGTCATGGCGTGAGCCCTGAGGTCGCGGGCGTCGCCGCCGCGAAGGCCCTGTTCGAGACGAAGCTGCGGCCCGGTGACTACTATCGTGACGCCACGGGCGTGTGGCGCAGGAAGTAGGGCTGCGTCTGCGGGCGCCGCCAGGTCGACGGATGAGGGCCGGGATCGACTCCGCCGGGAGGACGTCATGTCGCAGACCCTCGCGACGCTGTTGGCCGACTATCAGCAGATGGCGCTGATCCGGCGGTTCGAGGAGGAGGCTGCGCGCCTCTACGGCATGGGATTGATCGGCGGGTTCTGTCACCTCAGCATCGGCCAGGAGGCGGTCGCTGTGGGCGTGGTCGGCGCCCGTGCGCCAGGCGATCAGGTGATCACAAGCCACCGCGACCACGGCTATGCGCTGGCGTGCGGAATGGAGCCGCGAGCGGTCATGGCGGAGCTGACCGGACGCATCGGCGGCGCCTCGCGGGGCAAGGGCGGATCGATGCACATCTTCGCGCCCGACCAGGATTTCTACGGCGGCCACGGCATCGTCGGAGCCCCGGCCAGTCTCGGTAGCGGCTTGGCCTTCGCCAACCGCTACCGGAGCAATGGGAGGGTGGCGTTTGTCGTCTTTGGCGAGGGCGCCGCCAATCAAGGCCAGGTTTATGAATGCTTCAACATGGCCGCGCTCTGGCGATTGCCCGCGCTCTACATCATCGAGAACAATCGCTACGCGATGGGGACGGCGGTGGAGAGGTCCGCCTCCGAGCCCCGCTTCTATCGGCGCGGTCTCTCGTTCGGAATTCCCGGAGAGGCGGTCGATGGAATGAACGTTGTCGCGGTCCGCGAGGCGACGGCGCGGGCCGCACGGCATGTCCGGGCGGGGGAAGGCCCCTATCTCCTGGAAATGAAGACCTATCGATACCGCGGCCATTCGATGAGCGACCCGGCGAGGTATCGGCCGCGAGATGAGGTGGAACGGGTCCGGCGCAGGCGCGATCCCATCCAGCAGCTGAAACGTCTCGTGTTGACCCGCGATCCCGACCTCGCCACCGAGCTGGACGACATCGACAAGACGGTCCAACAGCGCATTGAGGATGCCTCCGCCTTCGCGAAGGCGTCTCCAGAGCCACCCCCCGAACACCTGCTGCGCGACATCTATTCCGCCTGACGTCGTCAGGGTCAGGTCCGCGGGCTCCTGGCGAGCAATGCGCAGAACACGCACGGCCGAAGGGCCACGGCGCGGCGCAGGACCAGCGGCGCTCGGCCGGCGAACTGCCGAAGCTTCGCGCTGGCGCGCGGTGCGGGCGGCACTTGATGACGGTCAAGTCATGGCGGCGCGGAGCCACCACTCTGGTCACGGCAGCACCATCAGGAGCATCGGGTCCCGTGTCCTATCCATTCCTCGCCGGCGGCGTGGTCGCGTCGCCCTACGCCGCCAGTCTGCGGCAGTATCTCTCGGCCGTGCGACGCTATCCGGTGCTGACGCGCGATGAGGAATATGCGCTCGCCAGACGCGTGCGCGACGAGGTCGATTTGGCGGCGGCGCATCGGTTGATGACCAGTCACCTCCGCCTCGCAGCCAAGATCGCCTGCGGCTATCGCGGCTATGGGTTACCGCTCGAAGACATGATCTCCGAGGCCAATGTCGGGCTTCTGCATGCCATTTACAAGTTCGACTTGGAGCGGGATTGCCGGCTGTCCACGTACGCCGCCTGGTGGATTCGCGCCGCCTTGCAGGACTACATCCTGCGCCACTGGTCTATCGTCAAGCTCGGCACGAGCGCGACTCAGAAGCGCTTATTCTTCGGTTTCAGGCGGGCCCGCGCGCGCGTCGAGGCGTGTCCGTCCGAATTGCTCGCCGGCGACAGCATCGCCAAGATGGCCGAGCTGTTTCATGTTCCGCCCGGAGACATCACCGGGATGGAGGCCCGCCTCGGCTGGCGCGACCTGTCGCTGAGCGCGCTCCACGGCGACGAAGGCGAGCCGGATCGCCTCGAGCGCCTTGCCGATGAGAACGCTCAGGATCCGGAGACCGCGCTTTCGGAAGCCGACGAGCGAGACTACCGCACGCGTCTGCTCACTCAGGCCCTCAGCCCGCTCGGGTCGCGGGAGCATCGAATCTTCGTCGCCCGACGCCTGCGCGACCCTCCCGCTCCGCTTGCCGAGCTGGCTCAGGAATATGGCGTGAGCTGCGAGCGCATCCGGCAGATCGAAATGCGCGCTTTCGAGAAGGTGCAGCGCTTTGTCACCGATCAACAGCAGCACCACGCGCGCGAAGGTGCGTGGCGGCGCGGTCAGGCGTACGAATGCGCCGCCTGAAATGGAGGGCGAGAACTTGAAACATGAGATCGAAGTCCGCGCGCCGGCCGCTCATGCGTTCTCCGTGTTCGTGGACGAGATGAGCGGATGGTGGCCGTTCGCCTACACCGTGTCGAAGGACCCCCTCGCCAAGGTCGTGATGGAGCCACGTCTCGGCGGCTCCTGGTTCGAGTTGACCGTCAGCGGACGGCGCATCCCTTGGGGCGCCGTCGCCGCGTTCACCCCGGAAACGCACCTTGGCCTCACGCGAACAGGAAGCGATGGCCACCCTCTCAGCAACATCTCCATTTGGTTTCGGCCGCGCAGCGCGAAACTGACGCAGGTTGAGCTGCAGCACCAAGCTGCCTGCGCTCATTCCATCGCCGAGGATGGAGACCCCTTGTCACAACCCTCCGCATGGCCCGCGATCCTGCGCGAATACGCGGAGGCGGCGAGCCCCACCTCCCGCGCCCTACTGAACGCCTAGGGGACACCTGACGACAAGAACGCCGGCGAACCGAACAGTCCAAGCAGGTGAAGCAAGCCGTGATCGAGACGCGACTCGACAGTTACCGCGCCAAGCGAGACTTTTCCAGGACACCGGAACCAGCTGGCCAGGGCGCCGTCCGACCGGCAAAGCGGCTGCGGTTCGTCGTCCAAAAGCATGCGGCGCGGCGACTGCACTATGATCTGCGGCTTGAGCTCGACGGCGTCCTTCTCTCTTGGGCCGTCGCAAAGGGGCCCTCGTTCGATCCCGCGGAGCGAAGGTTGGCCGTAAGGACAGAGGACCATCCCCTCGACTACGGCGACTTTGAAGGCAAAATCCCGGAGGGACAATATGGCGCTGGCGCCGTGATGATATGGGATCGCGGCTACTGGAGGCCCGAGGGCGACCCCCGCATCATGCTGGAGCACGGCAAGTTGAGGTTCACCCTCGACGGCGTTCGGCTCAAAGGCGGGTGGGCGCTGGTGCAAATGACGCGGCGTTCCGGAGCGCGCGGGCGCGATTGGCTGCTGATCAAGCGCCGCGACGCCTGGGCGGCGCCTGGTGAGGGCGCGGCTCTGCTCCAGACCCTGACCACCTCGGTCGCCTCCGGGCGCACCGTTGAGGAAATTGCGGCGGGTCAGCGCCCTGCGCCGCGCCGGGACGGCGTCACAAGGTCTTGCAGGAACGCGGAGCGCATGGCCGACGAGATCAAGCGGACGGCGAGCGCCGCGGCCGGGGCCGGTTCGTCGGGGCGCGCTGCGCAGGCTCAGGTGCTCGGCGTGGCGATCACCCACCCGGACAGGGCGCTGTGGCCGGACGACGGCCGGGGACAGCCAATTTCGAAACTGGACCTCGCCCGCTACCTGGAGGCCGTGGGACCTTGGATGCTGCGCCACGTGCAGGGCCGGCCGTGCGCCCTTGTTCGCGTGCCGAACGGCGTCCTCGCTCCGCCGCGGTTCCTTCAGCGCCATCCGGGTCGAGGCGCCCCAGCGCAGATAACGCGGGTCGCCGTCACCGGAGGCGGGCCCCCCTGTTTTCAGCTTGACCGCCTCGACGCGCTCGCGGCCGCGGCGCAGTTGGCGGCGGTGGAGTTCCATCCCTGGAACTGCCGGCCATTTCAGCCTGAGGTCCCCGGCCGCGTCGTGATCGACCTTGACCCGGGCGATGGCCTGCCATTCGAGAGCGTCGTCAAAGCGGCCCTGGCGGTGAAGGACAGGTTGGAAGGCGCCGGCCTTGTGCCGTATTGCAAGACCACTGGCGGCCAGGGTCTGCACGTGGTCGCGCCCTTGGCGGACGAGAAGGGTAAGACCACCTGGGCGATGGCGAAGAGCTTTGCCCGCAGGCTCTGCCAAGCGCTCGCCGCCGACGCGCCGCAAGCCTACGTGCTCAGCGCCAGCCTTGACCAACGCCAGGGACGCATATTCCTTGATTATCTGCGCAATGATTGGGCGGCGACCGCGGTGGCGCCGCTTTCGCCGCGTGCGCGGCCGTTCGCGCCCGTTAGCTTCCCTCTTGCTTGGAACCAGGTGCGAGCCGACCTTGAACCCCAGGCCTGGACGCTGCGCACCGCAGCGACCGCGCTGGTCAGCACCGCAGCCTGGGCCGACTATCTCGACGCTGAGCGGCCGCTGAGCGACGCCTTGCATCGGCTGACCTGAGTTGCGCGGCCCGTCGGCGCGGCCGCGCAAATTGTCAGGCTTCCCGCCGAGCCGCTGTCGCACGCTTGTCGGCCAAGGCGGAGGCGCTGGCCTCCGTTTATCCGCGATGCCGCCCACCGCCGCCTCAATGATCAGCAGTCCCGCGACGGACCCCGCATCCTGAAACGCAGTGCGGACAACCTTGGCGGGGTCAACGACGCCGGCCGCACAGGTCGATGTACTCTTCGGTTTTCACGTTGAAGCCGAAGATAGGGGAGGGGGCCTTGCGGCCGGCCAGCCTATCTCACAGGGATAATGCTCGAAGTTGATCGCGATCAAGTCCGCCGCTCGCTTTCGGCCTGCGCACCAGAAGATCCGAGTGCGGCTGCAAGTGGCCGGTGGGCCGACATGCGAACACTGAAACAGCTTCCGCGCTCAAGTGCGGTGTTGACGCCGATGGTGCACCCGAGCACTCCTGCCAACTCGCCCACGATCCAGAGGCCGAGACCCAAGCCTCCGGCGGCAGCGTCGTCGCCGCGTGCGAACGCTTCGAAGAGCCGCGCGCGCATCGGCGGGAGGATGCCCGGCCCGGTGTCGTAGACTGAGATCGCCAGATCGTCCCCGCGCCGCCGGACGCCGATGAGCACGCCCCCACGCGCAGTATGCTTGACGGCGTTCGCCACCAGGTTGCTGACAATGCTGCGGAGCAGCTGCGGATGACTTGTGACCCGCGCCTCCGTCGATACGGTGCGGAGCTTGATTGACTTGAGGTCCGCTTGCGGGATCCAAGCCGCCATCACCTCATCCAGCAGGGGTTGCAGGGCGATCTCTTCCAGGAAGAGCGCCGAACCCCGCTGCTGAGCCGAAAGGAAGGCGACCGCCGCCAGGTCCTGGTCGAGCTGCGTCGCGGCGGCATTCGCATACCCCAGCAGCTGTTGCGCCCTGGCGGGAGGCGCGGACCCCAACAGTTGAAGAGCCGCGACGATCGTCTGCAGCGGCTGCCTCAGGTCATGGCCGATCATCGCCAGCAGATGACTTTGGGCAAGCCCCGCCGCCCGGATGTGGACCTCGCGTTCGGCCGCGGCCGCCGTGAATCCGGCGACCACGGCGTATGAGTCTTTCGTCTCCTGCGGCAGAGGCGCCGCTGTTATCCAGCAACTGAGAATTCGGTCGTCGGCGAGTCGCAGCGTCGCCGGCGCGTGGATAGGATCCGCCGCGGCGATCCCGACATGGGGCCATGCCAGGTCCAAACCCAGCGCTCTCAGGTCCTTCCCGGCGATGTCGGCCGAAGCGTATCCGGTCAGGCGCTCCCAAGCGGTGTTGCAGACGCGGAGTGACGAACGGCCCGCCTCGGTCTCGATCAATGCGAGGGGGTGGGGGGCGGCCATGAAAGCCGCGGCCAACCTTCCTGCCTCCCGATCGTCGCCCTGCGGTGCTTGTAACATGGAACTAGGCGCCTCCGCGATGCACGGCCGCGCCGGGAGGCGCTGACCCGATCTTCGCATGGAGGGTCGATGGATGCGCTGCAGGCCATGTTGACGAACATCAAGACGACCGAGCCCTCGGCGGTCGGCTCGCCGCTCCCAGCCCAACGGCCGGCGTGGGCAAGCGATGCGATCGGCGGAAACCAGGCGGCTCTTGATGCAGATCAAGTCGGTCGGCTCCGGGAGCGCGAAAGTTGGTGATCAATGAAGGAGAAGCCGTCATGGCGCGCGCAGTCGGTATCGACCTCGGCACGACGAACTCGTGCGTCGCCGTGATGGAGGGCGGCAAGCCCACCGTCATCGAAAATGCCGAGGGCGCGCGCACCACTCCTTCCATGGTGGCGTTTCGTGATGATGGCGAAGTGCTCGTGGGCGCCGCAGCCAAGCGGCAGGCGGTGACCAACCCCGAAAACACGCTCTTCGCCATCAAGCGCCTTATCGGCCGCCGCTATGACGACCCCATCGTCCAGAAGGACAAGGCGATGGTGGCTTACAAGATCGTCGCGGGACCCAACGGCGACGCCTGGGTGGAGGTCGCTGGGAAGGCATACAGTCCCAGCGAGGTTTCCGCTCACATCCTGCGCAAGATGAAGGAGACGGCGGAGAAGCATCTCGGCGAAACGGTGACCGAAGCGGTCATCACCGTGCCGGCCTATTTCAACGACGCCCAGCGCCAGGCCACCAAGGACGCAGGGCGTATCGCCGGCCTTGAGGTGCTTCGGATCATCAACGAGCCGACCGCGGCGGCGCTCGCCTATGGGCTCGACAAGACAAAGGCCGGCCGCATCGCCGTCTACGATCTCGGCGGCGGCACTTTCGACATTTCGATCCTCGAACTCGGCGACGGGGTGTTCGAGGTCAAGTCCACCAACGGTGACACATTCCTAGGCGGCGAGGACTTCGACAAACGCGTCATTGAGTACCTGGCCGATGAATTCAAGCGCGACCAGGGAATTGACCTGCGCAACGACAAACTGGCGCTGCAGCGCCTCAAGGAGGCGGCCGAAAAGGCCAAGATCGAGCTGAGCTCGGCCGTGCAGACGGACGTCAACCTGCCCTTCATCACCGCTGACCAGAACGGGCCCAAGCACCTCAACATCAAGCTCAGCCGCGCTAAGCTGGAGGCGCTGGTCGAGGACCTGATCGACAAGACCGTCGAGCCCTGTCGCGCCGCGCTGAAGGACGCCGGCGTGACGCCGGACCAGATCGACGAGGTCATCCTGGTCGGCGGCATGACCCGCATGCCCAAGGTCGTCGAGGCGGTGAAGCAGCTCTTTGGCAAGGAGCCCCACAAGGGCGTCAATCCCGACGAAGTGGTCGCGCTGGGCGCCGCCGTCCAGGCCGGCGTGCTGAAAGGCGACGTCAAGGACGTGCTGTTGCTGGACGTTACGCCGCTGTCCCTGGGTATCGAGACCCTGGGCGGCGTAATGACCAAGCTGATCGAGCGCAACACCACCATACCGACCCGCCGAAGCCAGGTGTTCTCGACCGCCGAGGACAATCAGCCGGCGGTGACGATCCGGGTGTTCCAGGGCGAGCGCGAGATGGCGGCCGACAACCGGTTGCTTGGCCAATTCAACCTTGAGGACATTGCTCCGGCGCCGCGTGGCGTGCCGCAAATCGAAGTGACCTTCGATATCGACGCCAACGGCATCGTCAATGTTTCGGCCAAGGACCGCGGGACAGGCAAGGAGCAGAAGATCACGATACAGTCCTCGGGCGGACTGACGGAGGACGACATCAAGCGCGCGGTGCGCGAAGCGGAGGAACATGCCGAAGAGGACCGGCGACGGCGCCTTCTGGTGGAGGCGCGCAATCAGGGCGATGCTCTGATTTTCGCCGCCGAGAAGGCCCTCGCGAACGCGCCGCAAGGATCGCAACGGCAGGCAGTGGAGGATGCGCTCGCGGCCCTGCGGGCAGCGATGCAGGGCGAAGACACCCAAGCGATCATCGCCCGCGGGGAGGCATTGCGAGCGGTGACGGAGGCGCTGACGAGCGCTGGAGGGGGCGAGGCGCCAAAGGCTGGGAGCGAAGACATTGTCGACGCTGAATTCGAGGATGCCGATGACGGGCGGGCTTGAGGTCGGCGAGCCAGCCCGCCAGAACCATCTCTAAGATCGGCAGGAGACAGCACAGTGACCTCGGAGAGCGGCATCCCGAACGCGCCCCCGGCGGCTGAGATCAAGACGCCTGCCGGCGAGGCGCCCCAGGCAGCGACCGAGGCCGTCGAAGCCTTGCAGGATCGCCTGCTCCGCGCCCTCGCTGATGCCGAGAACGCGCGGCGCCAAGCCGAACGCGCGCGCAGCGAGGGACGTCGGGCGGGGGTGGCGGACCTGATCGCCCGCCTGGCGCCCGGCCTTGACAGCCTTGACCTTGCGGTCGACGCAGCGCGCGGACCCGACCAGGACGACGAAACCTTCGCAAGGTCCGTTCAGGAGGGTTTGCGCGCCGCGCGGCGCGCCTTGCTCGAGGCTTTTCAACGCGAAGGCGTGCAGCGCATCGAGCCCCTGGATCAGCCTTTCGACCCGACGTCGCACGAGGCCGTGGCGACTCGCGCTGACCCGGCGGCTACGCCCGGCCACGTGCTGCAGGTCGTCCAGGCAGGATACCGGGTCGGGGAGCGCCTGGTGCGACCGGCGCGCGTCGTGGTCTCAGCCGCCGCTCCGCCGGCCGATTAGGGGATTGTGAACGCTCGCCCCCTGGCGCACCGCCGATAACGCGCCGATAGTTCGGCAGGAGATTGCGACATGAACCTCGAAAAGTTCACCGACCGCGCCAAAGGCATGCTGCAGGCCGCCCAGACAGTGGCCGTCCGCCTCAACCATCAGCGTATTGCGCCCGAACACATCCTCAAGGCCCTGCTGGAGGACCCGGAGGGCATGGCCGCCGGCCTGATCCGCTCGGCGGGCGGAACCCCAGAGTTGGCCGGCCGCGAGGTCGACTCGGCGCTGGCCAAGATCCCGGCGGTGACCGGCGCCGGCGCTTCCCAGCCGCCGGGCCTCGACAACGACGCCATCCGGCTCCTCGATCAGGCCGAGCAGGTGGCGCAAAAGGCCGGAGACACCTTCGTGACGGTCGAGCGCCTCCTGCTGGCCATGGCGCTATCGGCCAGTTCGACGGCGGGCCGCGCGCTCGCCTCTGCAGGGGTCAAGCCGGAGGCGCTATCGAAAGCCATCGACGCGCTGCGGGGCGGGCGGCTGGCGGACACCGCCAGCGCCGAAGACCGCTACGAGGCGCTGAAGAAGTACGCGCGAGACCTCACGGAGGCGGCGCGCGCCGGGAAGCTTGATCCGGTGATCGGGCGCGACGAGGAAATCCGGCGCACGGTCCAAATCCTGGCCCGACGAACCAAGAACAACCCCGTGCTGATCGGCGATCCCGGCGTCGGCAAGACTGCGATCGTGGAGGGCCTCGCGATCCGCATCGCCAACGGCGATGTGCCCGATACGCTGCGTGACCGCAAGCTGATGGCGCTGGACATGGGCGCCCTGATCGCCGGGGCGAAGTATCGCGGTGAGTTCGAGGAACGCCTCAAGGGCGTGCTCGACGAGGTAAAGAGCGCCGAGGGGCATATCGTCCTCTTCATCGACGAGATGCATACCCTGATCGGCGCAGGCAAGGCGGAGGGGGCGATGGACGCGGGCAACCTGCTGAAGCCGGCCCTGGCCCGCGGCGAGCTGCACTGCATCGGCGCCACCACGCTCGACGAGTACCGCAAGCACGTCGAGAAGGACGCCGCCCTGCAGCGCCGCTTCCAACCCGTCTTCGTCGATGAACCCACGGTCGAAGACACCATCTCGATCCTGCGCGGACTCAAGGAGAAGTACGAGCTGCACCATGGGGTGCGGATTACCGATGCGGCGATCGTCGCCGCCGCCACCCTCAGCCATCGCTACATCAGCGACCGCTTCCTGCCGGACAAGGCGATCGATCTGATGGATGAGGCGGCGTCGCGCTTAAGGATGGAGGTGGAGTCGAAGCCCGAGGAGATCGAGGCGCTCGACCGGCGGATCATCCAACTCAAGATCGAGCGGGAGGCCCTGAAGAAGGAGACGGATGCGGCCTCCAAAGATCGGCTCAGCAAACTCGAAAAGGAACTCGCCGACCTCGAGCAGGAATCGGCCGCCCTGACGCAGCGCTGGCAGGCCGAGAAGGAGAAGATCCAGGCCGAGGCCAGGCTCAAGGAGCAGCTCGACCAAGCCCGCCTCGAACTTGAGCAGGCGCAACGGCGCAGCGACCTTACCCGCGCCGGCGAGCTCAGCTATGGCGTCATTCCACAGCTGGAGAAGCAGCTCGCCGACGCGCAGGCCGCCAGCCAGGGCGCCATGCTGCGTGAGGAGGTGACGGCCCAGGACATCGCTGGGGTGGTGTCGCGCTGGACAGGCATCCCAGTCGACAAGATGCTTGAAGGCGAGCGGGAGAAGCTGATCCACATGGAAGAGGCACTCGGCCGCCGCGTGATCGGTCAGGCCCACGCCATCAGCGCCGTCAGCCGTGCGGTCCGTCGCGCGCGGGCGGGCCTGAAGGATCCGAACCGGCCGCTCGGCTCCTTTCTCTTCCTGGGGCCGACCGGCGTCGGCAAGACTGAACTCACCAAGGCGCTCGCCGGCTTCCTGTTCGACGACGATACGGCGATGGTCCGCATCGACATGTCCGAGTTCATGGAGAAGCACTCCGTGGCGCGCCTCATCGGCGCGCCACCGGGGTACGTCGGCTATGAGGAGGGCGGCGTGCTCACCGAGGCGGTGCGGCGACGGCCGTATCAGGTCGTGCTCTTCGACGAGGTGGAGAAGGCGCACAACGACGTCTTCAATGTCCTCTTGCAGGTGCTTGACGATGGTCGGCTGACCGACGGGCAGGGCCACACGGTCGACTTCTCCAACACCCTCATCATCCTCACCTCCAATCTCGGAAGCCAGTTTCTCTCGAGCCTGGCGGAAGGCGAAAATGTCGAGAGCGTGGAACCACAGGTCATGGAAGTCGTGCGCGCACATTTCCGGCCCGAGTTCTTGAACCGACTCGACGAAATCATCCTGTTCCATCGCCTCGGCCTTGAGCACATGGGTCCCATTGTGGACATCCAGGTCGCCCGACTGCAGCAGTTGCTGGCGGATCGGAAGATCACGCTTGAACTGAGCGAAGAGGCGCGCGCCTGGCTCGGCCGGGTAGGCTACGACCCGGTCTATGGCGCGCGTCCGCTCAAGCGAACGGTGCAGCGACACCTGCAGGATCCCCTGGCCGACATGATCCTGCAGGGCGAGGTGGGCGACGGCGCGACTGTCCGCATCACCGAGGGCGACGGTTACCTTCAGCTGACGGCGACGGCTACGTCGTCCTCACAAATGGCCGCCTAGGTGTCGTCGCCGAAGAGGTAGTGCACCCAAGTCGCTGGGGTTGCGAAGCCCGCAAACCACTCCGGCGATCCCTGGTTGAATATGCAAAAGAATGCGGTGCTGTCTCGGCGTGGTCGCGCCATATTGATGTCGCGGATCGATCGAAGGTTAGAGGGTCGAGGCGGAGGCGCTCTTGGAGCCGACGGCATGCCTGATGGGCCTGTCGGCGGCTGAGCGGCGAGCAAGCGCTGTCGCGCTGCGGCGCACACGGCCGAGGATTGGGACGACGCTGCTGGCATCGATGATGACATATCCTGAAAGGGACGCCCTGACGTGCCACTGACAGACTCGTTCAACGGTTGACGATGCGCAAGCCTTCCTGAGCAGCCTGCAACTCGGCTAGCGGCCGGGGCCTGCGTGGCCGCATGCCGTCAAGCGTCCTCGCCCTCGATCGGTCGAGGCAACGAACACCTGGATGAACTCGATAGGGCGGGCTCTGCGGCGGTCGGAACGGAGCCGTTTGGTGGGCGTGCCGCCGCAGTCCGGCTTGAGACCAATCAAAACCCTAGAACCCCAGTGTGCACGATAGTCCCCTGGCGCTTCCCGACCTCTACGCCCAGTTTCCAAACCCAAAGCATGATGAGGGAATCGGCGGCGTGGCCGGAAAGCTGCAGGCACCACTGGAAGATGTCTCATTGCGAGACGCCGAGCAAACGGCCCGCCCCATGCCGTCGAAGACAGGAGCCGCAGACGCTCTCGCCGCCGAGCGGCTGAAGCACCTGATCGGCACGCCGTCGATCGTGTTGGCCGCAGCGCCCGAAGCCGTGGCGACCGCGGTAGAGATCGCCAGCGCCCTCGGCAGCGACCTGGATCTCATGTTCGTGGAAGGGGTCGCTTCGCCCTCCGCCCCGCGCGCGCTTGTGGGCGCCATTGCCGATGCAGGCTCTCTCGTCACTCTCAAGGCGCCCGGCGACGACTTGGCCCCCGACGTCTTCGCCGCGCAATGGCGACTCGCGCTCGAGGCCCTACAGCGTCGCCAGACGCTCTACGCCCCCTTTCGGCGCAGCCTTGGAGCCGCCGGCAAGACTGCGATCTTGGTGATTGATACGGCCGCGCCAGCCGCGCTAGCCTTCGCTGCCATCGCCGCGGCGCGGCGGCGAAGTCCGGCCCGACTGGTGCTTATCGCCCGCCGAGCCTTCGATGAAGACCTGCAAGCCCTCAGCATCGAGGCCGACGAGTTGATCGTGCTGCAGCCGTTGCCGAGGACCGCCGAGCTCGACGTTGGGACGGAATCCCAGATGAGCGATCGCGAGGCCATCGGATTGCTGACCGCCTATCGACAGGGGGGACCGCTCCACTAGCGACGTGGGCTGGAGGCGCGATCCGCGACCGGGATCAGCCCCCAATGGCCTGGTCAGCGTTGCTGGATTCCTGCGTCACCAGGCATGGGCGGCGTCGCAGGCCCCAAGTTCCTTGGCTTGCTTTCCTGTTTTCTGGCGGGGGGGGGCATCCGCCAATCCAGAGCCGGCGGCCGTGACGCGCCAGTTCCCCGCGCTCGCAAAGTTGGACCACGGCGCGGCACAGGGTCTCGGGCGCGACGCCGAGATAGTTGGCGAGATCAACCTGGCTGAAGGGCAGGCAGATCCCGCTTCGGCCACCGCTGGTGATGCGCTCGCCCATCCGCGCGATGAATGCGCGAAGCTTTTCGGCCGCCGACGGTTGCCCGCGCCCGACCTCGACGCGCTCACGGTAGTGCTTCGTGCATGCCTCGAAGAGTTCCAGTAGCGCGACCGGATCGGTTCGACCGATCCGCAGGAGCCCGGCGACGGGGATCACCGTCAGTTGCAGGTCGGTGCAAGCTTCTGCGGTGCAGTCTCGCACTTGCAGGTTCGCCCCGAAGTAATCGCCTGGGCCCACGAACGCGAAAATCCGGCGCAGCCCGTCTTCACCATCGAGCAGAAGCCGCACCCAGCCCTTGTCGACGCGGTAGACGAACTCGGCAGGATCGCCCTCATGGTAGAGGCTTTGCCCCGGCCGCCGCTGAATCCGCCAGAGGCGAAGCTGCTGAACAAAGGCCCCAACTTGATCGTCGTTTACGAGAGCAAGCTTGGACATGTCCCTCACGCCTTCCATGTTTGCCTCTTGAAAGGTTAACGCAGACTGCGCGCGACGAGTCCACGGTCAACATCCGAACCGGCTCGCGCTCCCGCTATCGCGTCCGGCCCGCCGTCGGCGCCGACGGCGGGCACGGCTAGTCGCGTAGGCGGCGCCGCCTCAGGCTTCAGCGCTCTTGCGCTCGGCCTTCAGGTCACCGATCGCCTTCGAAATCCGCTCCTGCAACTGCTCCAGCCCGGCCTTGATGTCCGAGCCGCCCTTGGCCTGGCGCTCGACTTCACGAATCTCGGCCAGAAGCGCCTTACGGACGTCGCGACTGGCGTAGCCGAGCGCCTCGGTACGTTCGAGCGCGGCCCGCGCCGCCTCGACATGCCCAAGCTTCTTCTGGGCGTCCGTATCCGCCTTGGCGGCTTCCACGGCCGTTTCCGCCGCCAGCAGCGGCAGCGGTATGGCGACATCCGTCATGGCAAGGGTGCTTCGGGCGCGATCCAGAGCCTCGGCCGCCCCAGTCAAGTCACCGCGCTCCACCAGCCCGGCCGCAGAGGCGAGCGCCGCGGGGTAGGTGGCGAGGGGCAGATAGTAAGTGCGCACTCGAATCTCGCTGCGCATGCCATCCAGGGCCACCCGCGCCTTCGGGAAGTCGTCGGTGAGCACCGCAAGCTCGACCGCGCGGCGAAGCTTGCGCACCTGGCCCAGGTCGGCCGGCGCCACGTCGATGATCTGTACCTCCGTCGCCGCCGGAATGAGCGCGGCCGCTGGATTTCGGCCGACAAGTATATCCGCCTTGCCGGCGGCCTCCTCAAGGGTCCGGATCGCTCCCGCCTTGTCCTTGGCGGCGATCCGGCTCTGCGCCTCGTCGGTCTTGGCCAGCACCGCGACGGCCTCGGCGTCCAGCGCCTGCTGGGCGCCGGCCTCCGCCTGCGCACGCTCAGGCTCATAGCGGTTGGCAGGAGACGGGGTCTGGCTGGCCACGGGGCCGGCCTGCGGCGACGGAGTCGGCGCGGCCTCTCGCCAGGGTTTCCAAATGAACAGGGCCACGATCACGACCACGGCAATCGCGAGCAGTATCCAGACGCGCTTCGATCGCATGCTTGCTTCTCCTTCAAGCGGCCGTCAGGCGATCGCCGCTGCGACCTCTGCGCGCCGTGGACCGGAGAATGGCGGAGCCTGCGCGGCCGGTCTTGATGGTCGTCAAGATGCCCCTGGCGGGGGGTGGGACTGTCCTGACGTCGGCCCCCCCGCCGGCGCTAAAGCATAGGAGAACCCTGACCATGGCCCTTTTCAGAACCGACACCGACATCAAGCGCGACGTCGAGGACGAGATCCGCTGGGATCCCTCGATCGAGGACGACAGCCACATCGCCGTGGCGGTCAACGACGGGGTGGTCACCCTCACGGGCTACACCAAGAAGTACATGGATTCCTATTACGCCGAGCGGGCCGCCAAACGTGTCCAGGGCGTCAAGGGCGTCGCGAACGAGCTGGAGATCAAGTACGACACCGGCAGCGAGCGGCCCGACCCCGACATCGCCGAGGAGGCGGTCAAGGCGCTCAAGCGGGACCTCCCGCTGACGCACGAGAAGCTTAAGGTCATCGCCAAAGATGGCCGTCTCACCCTCGAAGGTGAGGTGGAGTGGAACTACCAAAAGGAGACCGCCGAGCGGGCCGTCCGCACCATCCGGGGCGTGAAGTCCATCAGCAACCTGATCACCGTGAAACCGAAGGTTACCCCGTCGGACGTGAAGAAGAAGATCGAGGACGCCTTCGTGCGCAGCGCCCAGCTCGACGCCAACAAGGTCACGGTCGAAGTTGACGGCAGCCGCGTCATCCTGCGCGGGTCCGTCCGCTCCTGGGCGGAACGGCAGGAGGCGGAACGCTCCGCCTGGTCCGCCCCCGGCGTCACCAGCGTCGACAACCGCATCGTCATCGCCTGACCGTCGGCGCCGGTCCGCGCCTGTTGCGGTCGGCCGACGACCGCAACAGGCGCGCAGACCGGGGAGGGAAGCCATGAACGTCGAGCAGCTGCACGGGATCGCCCACGATGTGCGCAACGACCTGATGATCATCCAGGCTGCGATAAGGTCCCTGCGCCGCGCCTGGTCGAACCGCGAGGCGGACGAAGCCCAAGCGTCAGCCTTTACGCCCGGGCTATTGTTCGGCGCCCTCGATCTTGCCGTTTCCCACTCGGCCGCGCTTCTCGCCGGCTGGTCGGATTCCTTGCATCCGAACGGCGGCCGCCATCTCAGCGGCGGCGTCGCCGATCTGCCGCGCGCCCTCTATGCGGCAGGGGCGGCCTTCCAGCCCTGCCTGGCGGCAGGTCAGCGTCTGGACTGCGAGGTGTTCGGTCGCTTCTCGCCGCTCGGCGCGGGCTCTGCAGAGCTGGTGGCCGTATTGATCAATCTCCTCAAGAACGCCAAGGAGGCGCTCGACGAGCGGCCAGGGCGCATCGTCATCCGCGCCCGTGCGCTCCGGCAGCCAGCCCAGCCCGTCGGGAGCTGTGTGCGAATTGTGGTGGCGGACACCGGCCCGGGAATCCGTCCGGACGACCTGGCCAGGGCTACGAGCTTCGGTTTCTCGACGAAGGGTCAAGGGCGCGGCCTTGGCCTGTGGCGCGCCCGCAAGTTTGCGGAGGCCGCGGGCGGACGCCTGCGGCTTCGCTCAAGGCCCGGACGCGGGACGGCGGCCGTTCTCATCCTGCCGCTCGACGATGTGGCGCCTGGAGCGCCGATGGAGGACTACCCATGAGCCAACCCGACGCCCCGCCGATCGAGGTCGCGCGCGTGCGCGAAGTCGTCGGCATCGCCGACTCTCGAGACGCCTTCGATCGCATCGTCGAGGCTCTGCTCCTAGCCGGCGTGGATCGCGCGCGCATCTCGTTGATGGGTAGCCGAGAGGCGATCCTGGACAAGCTGCACCACTACTATGTCGAGCCCACCGCGCTAGCGGAAGTCGACCAGTTGCCCAGGCGCGACCTGGTCACTCGCGACGATGCGGCCGCTCTGAACGTGCTGGTCTTTGGCACCTTGCTCGCGGTCGCCACGCTGGGCGCAGGCGCCATCGTGGTGGCCTCCGGCGGCGCTGCGGCGGCGGCGCTGAGCGCGGCCGTCGGTGGCGGCGTGCTGGCGACGACGCTCGCCAGATCCATCCGCCGCCGCGTTCTCGGCGAAGCCGATCCCGACATGCTCGAGCACGACCTGGCGATGGGCGGTTTGGCGATCTTCGTGCGCGTCGATGACGGGCAGGAGGAGGCCAGGGCGCTGGCCATACTTCGCGAGCATGCGCGCAATGTCCACGTCCACGAGGTCGACCTCGCCAAGACCCTGCTGGACATCCCGCTGGGGCGGATTCGCCCCGACCCGTGGTTGGATGATCGGCCTTTGGCCGCCCCACCCAACAGCTGAGCTGTAAAGACCGACACGGAGGACCCCGACATGACTATGAAGAACGCCACGGCGACGACCGTCGGAGCGAGCCGCCCCCGCCGCTTCGGCGTGAGGTTCTGGCTTTCCCTCGACGCCGTGCTCTGGATATTGCTGGGCGTACTGGCCATTGTGGCGCCGCTGATCGCCGGCCTGGCCACGGTTGCTCTGTTCGCTGTCTTGTTGATCGCCGCCGGCGTTGTCGGCCTCGTCGGGCTTTTTCGGAGCGGGCGCCGCGGCGCCTGGGGCTGGCGGCTGGTGTCGACAATCGCGGCGTTCGTTGCCGGCGTGCTGCTCCTGCTCGATCTCTTTCTCGGCGCCTGGACGATTACGCTGTTGGTGGCGGCCTACCTCATCGCCTCCGGGGTCACGGCCGCCGTCGCAGCGTTCCGGATGCGACGCGTCGAGGCTCGGGGCTGGTATTGGCTGCTGGTGGCGGCCGCAGTGGATATAGCTCTGGCGGCCTTAGCGCTGCTCATCGCCCCGATCGCGGCGCCAATCTTCCTCGGGTATCTCCTGGGGGTCGATCTGGTCCTGTCGGGGGCGGGCTTGTTGGCGTTCGCGCGAAGCCGATCTGTGGCCGCCTGGGACCAAGTGGCGCCGCGGACATAGTGCTTCAGGCCGCCGGCGAAACTGATCTCGTGCATTGGCTCGCTAGGGATTTTCGACGGTGGCCGCGAGCGCCGGCGCATCGCGACCGGCGGATTCGGGCGCGCGCGCCCATCCGCGGCCATCATCTATCCCGCAGCGGGTGGCGGCTCTCCAATGAGTCAGCGGCCGCGGCGGGCGCCGATCTCCTTGATGGCGGTGCAGAAGGCCGCGGTCGGTGCAGGCTTGCTGACCGCAGCATCGGCTCCAAGGTGAAGCGCGAGAGACAGAAGATAGTCGGGCTGCAACGCGCCACATCCCGCCGTCGTGGCGACGACCGCGACCTCGGGCCAGAGCGCTCGCGCCTTGAGAATCGCCTCGACGCCATCTGTCTCTGGCATAAGCATCTCTACGATCAGCACTTCGGCCGGGGTGAGCGTCGTGGAGACGGCGCGGCCGTCCTCCCCCTCTCGAACGGCGAAGCCAGCGCTCCTCAAACAGGTCGCCAACTGTGAGCGGAACGCTTGATCGGGATCGAGAAGAAGAACGTGCTGGAACACTGTCGCCTTGGCGTGCGCGAGCGGAATTGCGCTGGCCCTCATCTGCTGGCCCCCGCCAGTTCGAGCAATATAGTGCACGGTCGATCGGCTCGAATGCGGCGAAGGCGCGCACCGACGGTCAATCACCTGGCCCGCTGGCATGCCGGGCCCCCGATCAGGCGGCCCAAGAGCCATCAAGCCGATGGCGCGCGCCATACGCTGACTTGTCCGCCAGCTTCGCCGACCTAGATCGTGGAAGTACAGGACGGGAGGGGACCATGCTTCACAACGTCTCCATAGTTCCCACAGCCGCCGGATGGCTGGTTCATTCCGACCTTCTGGCTGGACCGCTCGTCTTTCGCTCCGGCGCGAAAGCGCAGGACGCGGCCTGCCGTGTCGGACGCGCGATCGCGGACAACGGCGGCTGGGCGGAAATACAGCTGATGTCGCATGATTGCCGGCAAGCGAGCCGCTTCCTGTGTCCGCCGCTGGCGCCTGATGCTGGCGCTGGCGCTGGCGGGGTCGAGCCGTAGGGCTCCGGTCAAGGGGCGGACACCCAAATCGCTGTGCTCCGCGCCGCCGATGGACGGCTCTCCACGGGAAGCGCCGTCGGGCGAGCCCCAGAAGCCTAGAATGCGCGACGGCGCTGGCAGACGTTCCGTTCGCGGCGAGCGAGGTCTTCTCGGACGTCGCTCGGGAGAGCTCTCTGGCCGGCCCTGGTCGACCCGACGCAGATCGAGATGATCGTCTTGAACTTGGCCATTAACGCGCGCGACGCCATGGACGTGGGCGGGCGCCGGCGAAGCGGTTCTCGCGGACGGACCCGACGATGAGGCCGATCTTTGGCTTGTCCAAGGCATCACCTCTTTCGCTTGGTTCAGGGCTGGCCGGGCCGGCCTTGCGTCACGCGGAGCGATGTAGGTCTCGTCGACCGTCGCGCCAGCCCGCCGGCACGCTCCCGGCCGCGCCGCCTTGTCGCTGGGCCCGGTATGCCCTGGCGGACAGGACCAGGGCCTCGAAGAGGCGCCGGAAGACCTGCCGATGCAGCAGCAGCTCGGGGTGGAACTGCACGCCGATGCAGAAGTCGCGGTCGCTGCGCTCGATCGCCTGCGGCACGCCGTTCTCTTCCCGGGCGCTGACCGTCAGGCCCTCGCCAAGGCGGTCGACGGCCTGGCTGTGGATCGAATTCACCCAGAGCCGCTCGCAGCCCAGGATGGCGTGCAGCCGCGTGCCGGGGGTGAGAGACACCTGCTTGCGGAAATGGATCTGCCGCAGCCAGTGCTGCGGATAGGGCGTGGGATGGAACCGCTTGACCACGTCCATGTGCAGGGAGCCGCCGGCGGCGACGTTCATCAGCTGGGCCCCGCGGCAGATGCCGAGGGTCGGCAGGTCTTCGGCCAGCGCTCGCTCGAGGAGGGCGAGCTCCATCTGCTCGCGCGGATGGTCGTAGCTGTAGTCGGCCTTCGGGCGGGTCTGGAAGCGGCCTGGAAAGACGTCCGAGCCGCCGCTGAGCACGAGGCCGTCCAGCCGCACTTGCTTCCATCCGCTCGATTCCAGCCGCACGGCGCGGCCGCCGGCGAGCCGGATGGCGAGGGCGATCGCGAGGAAGGACAGGAGGTCGCCGACGGTAGGCCGGGTGACGCCGATGGTCGGGCGGGGGTCCACAGGCTCACTCCACCACGAGCCCGCGAGCGTCGGCGTCGTACTTCAGCTCAGGCGGCAGCTTGCCGTGCCGGATCAGGGAGGCGACGACGAAGAGGGCGCCGAGGCTGACCAGCGGATCGTCCGAGCGGAAGAGCTCGTTCGGCGCGTTTTTGGCGGTGCGGAGCGACTCCCTAAGCCGCTGGGCGGCGCGGCCGAGATCCAGACCTGACCCGAACCCGCGCGCGAGCTCGCGGGAGGCGTCGAGCAGCCGTCCGCTTTGGAAGAGGTGGACCGATTGGCCCCAGGCGTCGCGCAGGCCCGCAAAGCCCTCGTCGGAGTCGGCGACCTCCTGGATCGCGGAGAGGAGGTGAAGGCCGCCGACCTTGGTCCGCTGGCCGAGCTTGGGCGCGGCCGGCGTGATGACCTGGCCGGTGACCGCCAGCTCGTAGAGCATCCAGGGGAAGTCGACGCCGGACTCGACCGTATGGAAGAGCCCCGCCCAGAAGCGCGGGTTCACCTCTATGAGGAAGGGCTCGGCGAACCCGTCCCAGCGGAAATCCACCTCCACCACGCCGGTCCAGCCAAGCCGCCCGAAGAGGCTGTCGGCCGTCGCCAGGAAGGGGGTGTCGTCGACGGTCTCGCGCAACACGCCGGCCCCCGCGCCGCGCGGGAACTGCGAGAGGTTGCGATAGGCCGCGCTCGCTAGCCGGCGTCCCCGGTCGTAGAGCGCGGTCAGGCAGAAATCCTGGCCGGGAATGTAGTCCTGGATGAGCAGCGGCTCCGTCGGCCTCGCCAGCAGCTCATCCAGCGCCTCGGCGTCTGTCACGCGCCGGACGCCGCGCCCGCCCACGCCGCGCACCGGCTTGGCCACGAGGGGATACTGCGCCGGTCGGGGCGCACCGGTCCGGAGGGACTCGTCGGTCCAGGTCCGCGGCGCATTCAGACCCAGCTCATGGGCCGTGCGCATCAGCGCGTCCTTCGGATCGACGGCCGCGATCGCCTCGATCGCCGGAGCGGCCACCTGGATGTGCCGCGACAGCCGCTCGGCGTGGCGGGCGATGATCCGTGTCTCCTGGAAACAGGGGATCAGCACATAGGGTCGGCCGTCCTTCGGCTTGTGACGGATGATCGCCGCCTCCAGCTCGTCGATGAACCGATCGGGATCCGTGGCCGCCGGCGCGTGGGTGAAGTGCTTCTTGGCGAAGCGGGAGAAGGACACGGCCGTCAGGCCGACGTCGTCGCAGCCGATCACCTCGACGCCGCGACGTCCGAGAGAATGGGCGATCGTCAGGGCCATGAGGCTGCGCCCATAGGTGACGATCACCCGTCCCGACTTCAGCTGTGCGTGCATGGCGTCCATGTCGTTCCAGGATGAAGATGGTTCGACGCGCCGGTCGCGCAAGCGGCCCTCAGGCGCGTGGCAGCGCCGCGGCGCGGCTCGCATCCAGGTAGGCGAGGGCGATCGTCTGCCCCGCATCGTCGAGCTCCGCCACGAGGGGATTGGCGAGGGGGATTTCGAGCCGCCGGACCTCCTCGGGCTGAAGGCGCAAGAGGTCGCTCAGCAGGGCGCGAAGGCTGTTGCCGTGAGCCACCACCAGGACGGGTCCGGCCGAGAGGGCGCTGTCAAGCTGGGCGCGCCAGGGCTTCAGCCGCGCCTGAACATCCTCCAGGCTTTCCGTGTGCGGCACGGGGACACCGCGGTAGCGGCGGTCCTGCGCCAGCGCCTGATGTTCAGCTTCCCCCATTGGCGGCGGCCGGTCCGAATAGCCGCGACGCCAGCGGGCGATCTGTTCGGCGCCGAACCGTTCCGCGGCCTCGTCCTTCTCGAGGCCGGTCAAGGCGCCGTAGTGGCGCTCATTGAGGCGCCAAGTCTTGTGCTCGGGGACGAAGGCCTGGCCGCTCGCCTGCAGCACGATCCGCAGGGTCCGGATCGCCCGGGTGAGCACTGAGGTGAACGCCGTCTTGAACTCCAAGCCCTGCGCGCGGAGCAGCCGGCCGGCGGCCTCGGCCTGGGCTTCGCCCGCCGGTGTCAGGTTGACGTCGGCCCAACCGGTGAACCGGTTGGCGGCGTTCCACTGGCTCTGGCCGTGGCGGAGGAGGACGAGGCTGCGCATGGCGAAGTTCGGGCTTCGGGAAACCGCCCGCCCAACACGCCGACGCACAGGCGGTTCCAAGGCACCGTTCGGCGCTTCTCTCGTTATGGCGACGGCTTTCTCGGATCGTGAGGCGTCATGGATTGGTCGCTCGTGCTGACCGGCCTGGCGGGAAGCACGGCGGCCGGCGTGGCGACCGGCGTCGGGGCCCTGCCGGTCTTCTTTATCCGCACACTGTCGGACCGCGTGCAGGCGGCGTTCCTGGGGTTCGCCGCGGGCGTCATGCTGACCGCGGCCTTCCGCTCGCTGATCTCACCGGCGCTGGAGCTCGCGCCGCAGCACCCGCTCGGCCCCACGATCGGCCACGCCGAGGTGGTGCTCGGGCTGGCGCTGGGCGCGATGGCCGTGCAGCTCGTGAACCGCTTCGCGCCCCACGAGCACTTCGTGATTGGGATCGAGGGCGTACCCGCCGAGTCCCTGCAGCGCATCTGGCTGATCGTCATCGCCATCGCCCTGCACAACATCCCCGAAGGCCTGGCCGTCGGCGTGAGCTTCGGCGGTCCCGACGTCGCCAACGGGACGAGCGCTGCCCTCGGCATCGGCCTGCAGAACCTGCCCGAGGGCCTCGCCGTGGCCGCCGCCCTGGCCAGCATCAACTATCCCCGCAAGGTCGCGTTTGCGGTGGCGCTTCTGACCGGGCTGCTGGAGCCGGTCAGCGGCTTCATGGGCATCGCCCTGGTGTCGTGGATCGACGGATTGCTGCCGGCGGCCTTGGCCTTCGCGGCCGGGGCCATGGTGTGGGTGGTCAGCGCCGAGATCATCCCGGAGACCCACGCCAAGGGACACCAAGCCGTCGCCACGGGATCGCTGATGGCCGGACTGATCCTGATGGTGGTGATCGACGCCTGGCTAGCGGGCGGCTGATCCCCGGGCGTCGCGCAGCCTGGCGGCTCCCATGGCGGCGATCCTCGCCGCGGCTGAGCGGGTGACGCTTGGCCGGGCGAAACGCCAGAGCGCTGCGGCTCCGCGAAGTGCGGCCAGCCGCGCCGCCGGGTTGGCGAGCACGCCCGCGCCGGCGAGGAGGCCCGCAGCCACGAGTGTCGTCTTCACCGGATGGCGACGCGCATAGGCGGCTGCGGCCTGGGCGCGATGCGTCGTCGCCTGGCCCGCTTCCGCCGCCCGCGTTCGCGCTACGGCGCCGGCGCGTTCGGCGATTGCGCGCCCTTCGTCCGCCAGCCGGCTGGCTTCGACGACCGCCCTTCGGCCGCTCTCCTTCACCTTGGAACGGGTTGGTTTTCGATTTTCGGCCATGGCCATGGCGTAGCTCCTTTCGCCGCGCGGTAACGCTTCAGCGGCCTGGCCGATCCGGCGCTGCAACAGAGCCCAAGGACGCCCGTTTCCCGCAGCGATGCGCTTCAGTCCGAACCCTGTCGTCGACCTGAAGGCCGCCAAGATTGCGGCCGTGGTCAACGCCGCGAGCGGTCGTTGCAGCCGGGCGACCGGCGAGGCGCTGCGCGCGCACCTGCAAGCGCACGGCCTAGCGCCGGCGGAGGTCTGGTGCGGACTGGGCGCGGATCTTTGCCCGGCGCTGGATCGGGTCCTGGCCGGCAAGCCCGACGTGCTCATCGTCCTGGGCGGGGACGGCACCGTGCGCACCGCGGCCGAGCGCTGCGAGCCGTCGGGACCCCTGCTGATGCCGCTCCCTGGCGGCACCATGAACGTGTTGCCGCGCGCCCTCTATGGCGCTCGGACCTGGCGTCAGGCGATCAACGACTTGCTAACCGCGCCTCAGCTCTGCCCTGTCAACGGCGCCCGGGTCGCCGGCCAGCGGTTCTTCGCTGCGGCGCTGTTCGGCGGGCCGTCCCTGCTGCAGGAGGCTCGGGAGGCGGTTCGCTACGGAGAGTTCGCCCTGGCGGCCCGCAAGGGCTTGGCGGCCCTGCGCAGCGCCTTTGATCGCGAGCTCATCTGCCTGTGGGACGACGCCGACGAGGCGAGGGGGGAGGCGGTCGCCGTCCTGTGCCCCCTGGCCTCGCCCCGGCTCGCCGCTACCGAGGCTCGCCTGGAAGCCGCCGTCGTCCACCCGGAAGGGCCGCTCGACGCCCTGCGCCTGGTGCTCACCGCAGCGTTCCGGGACTGGCGCGCCGATCCGGACGTCCGCTGCGCCATGGCCCAGACCGTCGAGGTGCTGGGCGCCGGCCCCGTGCCCGCCTTGCTGGACGGCGAGCGGTTCACCTTCGAAGGACCACTGCGGGTCGAGCTCGTGCCGGAGGCCTTCCTGGCGCTCACGCCGGGCGACCGGCCCGGCTGACGGCAGCGCCGGACGCGCAGCCACTGCATGCAGGCCTAAGAACCCCCGCCTTCAGCAGGGTCTCATCGCGCCCGTCGCCACCGCGATCCTGAAACACTCCTCAGCGCCGGTTTCACAGTCGATGACGGTTACGGAGACTTCTTCCCGGTCTGCGTCGTCGTTCGGCCCCCAGCACTCGAGGAAGCCGATCGCCGCGTCGGTTAAGCTCTCCGCCTCCGGGACCTTGTGACCGGAGCAGGCGCCCTCGTCCGTCGCATAGGCGTAGAAGCGCCCGGGCGCAGAACTCGCACAAGGTTCGGGGTGGCGATGCGATGGGGAAACGCGGTTCATAGGCGGATCACGACGTTAGGGCGCGGGCAGAACGCACGTCGCCTTGCGCCGTTTCTACGGAACCGGCGCCAGGCCGGACGGCGTTCATGCGCCGGGAGTGCAGGGGAAATGGCCAACCGAAACTCGCGCGACTGGATGTGGTCCGACGCTTTGCAGATGCTGGCGCGCGCCGACCAGCTGCACCGGCAGGTTTTCCGGCCGGCCGCGGCGACGCGGGCGCTGTGCTGGGAGCCGCCGATCGACCTCCTGGAGACGACCGGCGAGGTGCAGATCATCGCCGCCCTGCCGGGCGTCGACCCGGAGGGCGTCCAGGTCTTCATCGATGAGGGCGGCGCCCTGGTGATCACGGGCCGGCGGGACCCCTCGCCCGCGATGCGTCGGGCGATGGTCCACCGCATGGAATTACCGCAGGGCCAGTTCGCCCGACGGGTCCCGCTACCGGCCGGCCGCTACGGCCGCATCGACTGGCAGGCCGAGCATGGCTGCCTCACGGTGACGCTGCACAAGGCGGGGCAGGCCCGATGAGCGGAGTTCCCTCCAGTAACGGCGTGCGCGACTTCCCGGACGACGCGGTGGTCGTCGTGCCCGTGTCCAACGTCATCTTCCCCGGCATCGTCTTCCCGATCGTGCTCGATCGCCCGAGCGCCGTGGCGGCCGCCCAGCACGCCCTGCGCGAACAGCACCCGCTGGTGCTGGTCCTGCAACAGGATCTTCAGGCGCCAGACCCAGGACCGCGGTCGCTGCACCGCATGGGGACGCTCGCCAACGTCCTTCGCTATGTCACCGGGCCGGACGGGGCGCCCCACGTCGCCTGTCAGGGCGTCGAGCGGTTCGAGATCACCGAATGGCTGGAGGGCTATCCCTTCATCGCCGCTCGGGGCCGACGGATCACCGAGTCGGAGGCGGACGGGCCCGAGATCGAGGCCAGGTTCCTGCATCTGCGCAGCCAGGCCCTGGAAGCGCTGCAGCTCCTTCCGCAATCGCCGCCCGCCGAACTGGTGAGTGCGGTCGAGGGCGCTAGCTCGGCGGCCACGCTCGCCGACCTCGTGGCCGCCTATCTCGACCTGCAGCCGCCGGAGAAACAGGAGATCCTGGAAACCGTCGACCTGCAGGCGCGGCTTGACAGGGTCTCGACCTTCCTGGCGAAGCGGCTGGAGGTCCTGCGCCTGACCAGTGAAATCGCTCAACGCACCCGCGAGTCGCTCGGCGAGCGGCAGCGTCAGGCCCTGCTGCGCGAGCAGATGGCCGCCATCCAGCGGGAGCTTGGCGAGACCGATGACCGCGAAGAGCTGGTCGAGCTGGAGAGCGCGATCGGGGCGGCCGGCATGCCGGAGGAGGTGGTGCAGCAGGCCCGCAAGGAGCTGCGCCGTCTCGCCCGCACCCCAGAGACCGCGGCCGAGTACGGCATGGTGCGCACCTATCTGGAGTGGCTGGTCGAGCTGCCCTGGAAGGCGCCCGAACCCGTCCCGCTCGACTTGGCCGAGGCGCGCCGCATCCTCGACGAGGACCACTTCGGGCTGGAGAAGATCAAGCAGCGGATCGTCGAGCATCTGGCGGTCCGACGGCTCGCGCCGGAAGGCAAGGCGCCGATCCTCTGCTTCGTCGGCCCGCCGGGCGTGGGCAAGACCTCGCTCGGCCAGTCCATCGCGCGCGCCATGCACCGGCCGTTCGTGCGGGTGAGCCTGGGCGGCGTGCACGACGAGTCCGAGATCCGGGGCCACCGCCGCACCTATGTCGGCGCCCTGCCGGGCAACATCATCCAGGCGATCCGCAAGGCCGGCCGCCGCGACTGCGTGATGATGCTGGACGAGATCGACAAGATGAGCGCGGGGCTGCACGGCGATCCGTCCGCCGCCCTCCTGGAGGTGCTCGATCCTGAGCAGAATGCGACTTTCCGCGACAACTATCTCGCCGTGCCTTTCGACCTCAGCCGGGTCGTGTTCCTCACCACGGCCAACATGCTCGACACCATCCCGGGGCCGCTGCGGGACCGCATGGAGATCATCCAGCTCTCCGGCTACACGGCAGGTGAAAAGCTCCAGATCGCCGAACGCTTCCTCGTCCGCCGCCAGCTGGAGGCGAACGGCCTCAAGGCGGACCAGGTGGAGATCGACCGCGCCGCCCTGGAGCGGCTGATCGCCCGCTACACCCGTGAAGCGGGGGTGCGGTCCCTGGAGCGCGAGATCGGGCGCGTGCTGCGCCACGTCGCCGTCCGCTTCGCCGAAGGCCAGGCCGATCCGGTCCGGATCACGCCCGACGACCTCGAGCCGATCCTCGGGGCCCCGCGGGTGGAGAACGAAGTCGCGATGCGCACCAGCGTGCCGGGGGTCGCCACGGGGCTCGCCTGGACCCCGGTCGGCGGCGAGATCCTGTTCATCGAAGCGACCCGCACGCCGGGGGAGGGGCGTCTGATCCTCACTGGCCAGCTGGGCGAGGTGATGCGCGAAAGCGCCCAGACCGCCCTCAGCCTCGTGAAGAGCCGCGCCGAAGCGCTTGGCGTGGATCCTTCGCTGTTCAAGGACAGCGACATCCACATCCATGTGCCGGCGGGGGCGACGCCCAAGGACGGGCCGAGCGCCGGCGTCGCTATGACCATGGCCCTGATCTCCCTCCTCACCGATCGCACCCTGCGCAGCGACACCGCCATGACCGGCGAGATCAGCCTCCGCGGCCTAGTGCTGCCCGTCGGCGGCATCAAGGAGAAGGTGGTCGCGGCCGCGACCGCAGGCGTGCGGCGCGTGCTGCTGCCGGCGCGCAACCGCCCTGACGAGCGGGACATTCCGCAGGAGACCCGCGAGCAGCTGGAGCTGGTCTGGCTGGACCGGATCGAGGACGCCATCGAGGCGGCGTTGGACCGGCCGCCGCAGGCGAAGAAACCCTCGGTGCGGGCCGTCGATTAGGAGGACCGAAGGTGGCCGAAGTCGTGAAGCTGGTGGCCGGCGACCCCCTGCCCGATGAGGGGGAGTTCCTGGTCGTGACGCGCCTGAGCCGTCCTCGCGTCTTCGAATACTTCATCGACGTCAGTCCGGCGCTGGAGCCGAAGGTCGGCCGACGGATTCCGCCGGGAGGCCCTGGCTATGCCAGCCTGGAGACGGCTCTGCACGCCGCCCAGGAGCTGGCCGCGCAGCACCAGGCGCCCACCATCTATGTGCAGCACGAATCCATCCTCGTGCGGCCCTTCTTCCCGGCGCGGCGCCGCGGCTGATCCGAGTCTCTCTACCGCGCCGGTCAGGCCGCCAGCCGGTCCACCCAGCTCTTCAGGGTGTTCACGTCGGCGACGCCGGACTGCCGCGCCGCCACCTGGCCCTTCTGGAAGGCGAAGAGGGCGGGGATGCCCTGCACGCCGTACTGCGCCGCCAGCTCCGGGTTCTCGTCGACATTGATCTTCACGAACCGCGCCCGCGGCTCGAGCGCCTGGGCGGCTCTCTCGAAGATCGGCGCCATGGCCCGGCAGGGCCCGCACCACGGCGCCCAAAAGTCGACGATCACTGGCACGTCCGAATTCTGCAGGTGCTTGCGTGCGCGCTCGCCGCTCAGCGCGATCGGCGCGTGGGGGAAGAGCTTGGCGTGACAGCGCCCGCACTTGGCGGCGTCGGCCGGCCGGTCGGCGGGCACGTTGTTCGTGCTGTCGCAATCGGGACAGACCACGCGAAGCTTCTCAACCATCGACGCGACTCCTTGGATCTGCTGCTCTGATGAGGGCCAATTTGGGCCTCGCGGCGCGCGGCGCCAGAGGTGAACGGAGCGGCTTGTGCGGGTGAGGGGCCGCCCTAACTCACGCCTGAGCCGCGGTCCCACGGCCGCGGACGATCCACCCATTGGACAAGGACAGCTTCAATCAAGGGAGCACAGCCATGGACACGCATGCGGGGCCTCTTCAGGCTCAGCCGACCCGACTTGATCAACTCGAACAGGATTTCGCCGCCTTGGCGCCGCAGCTGCCCGAGGGCCCGCAGACGCAGGCGCTTTCGCTGCTGCACGGCATGATCCAGGAGGTCTGGCGTGGCGGCGCGGCCGCCGCGCCGCAGATCGCCGGCGGCCGCACCCTGCAGGACGTGGCCGATCTGCACCAGCACGCCCCGGCCATGGAAGGCGATGCGGTCAGCACGCCGCTGAAGGTCGGTGAGCCTGCTCCGGACTTCGCCTTGCCGGACGCGAACGGCCAAGTGGTCCGGCTCTCCGATTTCCGCGGCCGCAACGTGTTGCTGGTCTTCTATCCGCTCGACTGGAGCCCGGGCTGCAGCCGGCAGCTCGACCTCTATCAGCAGGAGCTCGACGAGTTCCGCAACCGCAACGTCGAAGTGGTCGGCGTCTCCGTCGACAGCCTGTACAGCCACGGTGCGTGGGCCGCGGTGCGGGGCGTCACCTTCCCGCTGCTGGCGGACTTTAACCCGAAGGGCGAGGTGGCGCGGCGCTATCAGGTTTGGCGCGATGCGGACGGGTTCTCCGAACGCGCGCTCTACCTGGTCGATGCGGACGGCGTGATCCGCTACGCCCATGTCTCGCCCAAGCTGCAGCACGTTCCTGACATTTACGAACTCTTCGAGGTCCTGGACGGGCTTGCGGCCCCGAAGGCGGCTTAAGGGGAGGCGGCCATGTTGGGTGCTGGTTACAGTCCCTTCGCCTCCCGCGGCGCGGTCGCCGGCGAGGTCATCGTCTATGGGAGCCGCTGGTGCGGCGTCACCATGATGGTGCGTCGGCATCTGGACCGTGCGGGCGTGCCCTACCGCTTCGTCGATTGGGAGGCAGCCCCGCAGGCGAGGGCCCAGCTTGAGTGGTTGGCCGGCGGCCGGCTGGCGAGCCCGACCGTCACGGTCGGCGGCCAGATCCTCGTCCAGCCGTCATTGCGCGAGCTCGATTGGGCGCTGATGCGCGCGGGCTACCGCTGAGCGGAACCTCCAGCTCAGAACAGTATTAGGTCAGTGTGCACTTTATTGCACGTTTCGCCGCTCCGGTAGGCTCGAGAAGCCCTGGCCGCCGGAGCGGCGGGCAGGAGGGCCAACCATGCAGAACGATGCTGACATCAAGAAGAACGTCGAAGCCCAGCTGAGCTGGGAGCCGGGCCTGAAGGATGATGACATCGCGGTCGCCGTGAGGGACGGCGTCGTCACCCTTGCAGGCTTCGTGAAGAGCTACGCCGACTTCTATGCCGCGGAGAACGCCGCCAAGAAGGTGAAGGGCGTCAAGGCGGTCGCCAACGATATCGAGGTTCGTCTGCCCCAGGTGGACCGCCGACCCGACCCCGACATCGCGCGGGATGCGGTCGACGCGCTGAAGCGTGACCTGCCGGCCGCCTCGGAGCGGATCAAGGTGGTGGTGAAGGACGGCTACCTCAGTCTGCAGGGCGAGGTGGAATGGAAGTACCAGAAGGACTGGGCCGAACGCGCTGTCCGCAACATCAAGGGCGTCGTCGCGGTCTCGAACATCATTCGGATCAAGCCGAAGGTCGAGCCGATCGAACTCAAGAAGAAGATTGAGGACGCCTTCGTCCGCAGCGCTCAGGTGGACGCACACCACGTGATCGTCGAGGCGGACGGCAGCCAGGTGACCTTGAAGGGCCATGTCCGATCCTGGGCGGAGCGCCAGGAAGCCGAGCGGCAAGCCTGGTCGGCGCCCGGCGTGACGGAAGTGCGCAACGAACTGACCATTGATCCCTGGCCCTTCGCTAGCCAGGCCGCCTGAATAAGGAGCATTCCGATGGTCGCCCGTCACATCCCTATCGAACGATCCCATGGTCTCGCCCTGCCCAAATGGCGGGCGAGCCCCAGGACCTGGTTTATCCTCGAGGGCGTGGCCCTGACGCTGCTCGGCGTCCTCGCCTTCGCGCTGCCGCTCGCCGCGGGCCTCGCCGCAGCCCTGGTGTTCGGCTGGTTGCTGATCCTCGGCGGCGGGATCAGCCTCGTGGCGCTGGTCCGCACCCGCCGTCACGCGAATGCCGCCTGGCGCCTGGTGTCAGCGATCGCCGCCATCGTCGCGGGCGTCCTGGCCCTGGTCTATCCGTGGGTCGGGGCGTGGACTCTGGCGCTGCTGGCCGCCGCCTACTTCTTCGTGACCGGCGTCGCCCTGGCCATGGTCTCGGTGAAGCTCAAGCGCCTCCAGGCGCCCGGCTGGTACTGGCTCCTGGCCCCGGCCGCCGTCGACCTCGCGCTGGGCGTGCTGGCCATGTTCATCGCCCCCGTCGCAGCGCCGCTGTTCGTCGGCTACCTCGTCGGGATCGATCTGATGTTCTCCGGCTTGGCGCTGCTGGCCTTCGCCGCGAGCCGCCGCCGCGAGGCCTGGACCTGATCCTAGCCGCCGTTCGGCCCGAGCATACGCTCGGGCCGAACGAGCCGCTCGTAGGTCTCGGCGTCCACCACGCCCGAGGCCAGCGCCGCCTCCCGTAGGCTGACCTTCCGTTGATAGGCGTCGCGCGCGATCTTCGCGGCGACGTCGTAGCCGATGTGCGGCGCGAGCGCCGTCACCAGCATCACCGACTGCGCGACGTTGAAGGCCAGCACGTCCGTACGGGGCTTGAGACCGGCCACACCGTGGTCGGCGAACACTCGGATCGCGTCCGCAAGCAAGGTCGCCGAGCGCAGGACGTTGAACGCCAGAAGCGGCAGGAAACCGTTGGACTCGAACTGTCCCTGAGAGGCGGCGAGCGACACGGCGCCGTCTGCGCCGATGACCTGGACGCACACCTGGGCCAAGGCTTCAGCCGCGTCGGGGTTGGTCTTGCCGGGAAGGCTGCTGCACGGAAGACCGGTCTCCGGGAGCCGCAGCTCATTGAACCCAGCCGCCGGTCCGCTGGCCAGGAGGCGGACGTCGCTCGAGATCTTGAAGAGCGCCGTCGCGAGCGTCGCGAGCGCTGCGTGGAAGAAGGCGATGCGCCCGGGTCCGGTCAGGTCCGCGAGGGCGTCGGGAGATGGGCGCAAGGCAAGGCCAGTGCGCTCGGCCAGCCGTCGAATGGCGCTCGCCGCGAAGCCCGCCGGCACTCCGGCCCCCGTCCCGACGCAACCCTGGCCGAACGGCACGGCCAGGAGGTCTTCGGCGGCGGCGCTCAGCCGGGACCGGCCGTTGCGCACCTGCTGCAGCCAGCCCGAGACCTCCTGGCCCAGCGTCAGGGGAGCGGCGTCTTGCAGATGGGTGCGGCCGATCTTGATGAGGTCGGACCAGGCGGCCGCCTTCTGCTCAAGGAGCCCGGTCAGGTGCGCCAACGCCGGGGAGAGCCCCGTTTCCCACAGTCGCAGCGCGGCCATGTGGAGGGCGGTCTGCACCGCATCAACGCATTGGTGACGGCGCACGTCTTCCGGCCGAATGTCTGCGTGGCCCCGGGCGACCTCGAGGATCGCCGCGTCGAGCGGATAGGCCAGGCCCGCCCCGCCGCCATCCTGCCAAAGCGGTCGGCTCCAGGCGTCCGGCGGCTGAACAGAAACCTGAAGCGCGGCCCTGGCGAGCGCTTCGCTGCGCGCCTGATCGAGCGCGCCGCAGTCGCGGTTCGCCAGCGCCGCCGCGGCCCGGACCTCGCCCAGCGCCCGGATAAGGGCTGGCGGGGGTGGCTCGGCTCCAATCCGCAGGGCCAGCCTTCCGGCCGGCGCGCCGCAGTAAAGGCAAGGGCCGATCACCGCCGATGAACTGTATTGATCAGGGGCAGAACGCGTCGGGTACTTATTGGTGGCCACCGGGCGTGAATTTGAGTGCACGCCCGAAACTGTAGGGCGGGGCTGGACGTTCTTCCAGCGACCGGGCGCGCCGTCGCTCTAGGCGGCTCCCGATCCGAAATTCTCCTTGTGCAGTTTGAAGTTCGTGAGGATGGAGCATGTCTGACGAGGTTATCGACAAGGGCCAGTGGGAGTTCTTCTGCGACCGGCTTTCCCTGCAGCTGGAAGGCGCCCAGACGGAGATTGAGGTCGCGAGCCTGAACATCGGCGACCAGATCCAGGCGGAGTGGGTGCCCCTGCTGGGCGTCACCTATGATCCGAAGGACGACATCGTCGAAATCGCCGTGGAGGGCTTGGACCACATCGTCCGCGAACCCGCCGCCCTGATCGTGCAGCGCGAAGGCGCCGTCGTCGAAAGCCTGGCGGTGGAAAGTGCGTCCGGCGAGCGCCATATCGTTCGCTTCCGCCAGCCCCTCAGCCTTCCGGCGCCGGAGACGGTGCGACCATGAGCGCGCTGCCAGCCCAGGAGATGGCGCCGGCGCGCGACGAAGCCTGGCGCAAGGTCCTCGCCGGTGACAAGGACGGCTTTCGGCATCTGATCGAGCCTTACCTGCCGGAGCTGATGGCCGCCGCCGCCCGCGAGCTGCGCTACCGGCGCACGGTCGGCGACCTGCGCCCGCAGGACCTCTCCGCCGACGAGCTGGTGGGCGAGACCTTGGCGCGGGGCTGGCGGGATCGGGCCCGCAAGCCCCAGAACCTGGAGGTCCGGCCCTGGCTGCTCGGCCTGTTGTTCAAGGTGCTGGAATCGATCGTCCGCAGCGAGCGGCGCGCCCGCCGGCTCGCCGGCGTCTCCCTCGAGGCGCCGGTGGAGGATGAAACGGCGGCGGTCGAGGCGACGGACGAGGAATTCTGGGAATGGCATCAGCCCGACGACATCACACGCTGGGAGGACATTATCCCGGCTGAGGACGTCCAGGCGGACGACGTCAGCGATGACAGGACCTACCAGCTCACCAACGAGGAGCGGCAGGCCCTCGTGCTCAGCGTCGAACACCGGCTGAGCGTCGTCGAGATCTCGTCGGTCATGAACCTGTCGCCCGACCGGGCGGTCCGCCTCATCGACGCCGCGCAGCGCCAACTCGGGAACGCCTGACGCTCATGGCCAAGCCTGGCAGGCTGGCCGATAAGGTGGCCATCGTCACCGGCGCGGCGGGCGGCATCGGTCGGGCGATATGCCTGAGACTGGCGAAGAAAGGGGCCGCTGTCCTCGTCACCGGCCCGCACCTCGAGCGCGCCGAGGCCGTGGCGGCCGAGCTCCTTCGCGAGCGGGGGAGCCGCGCGGCCGCCACGATCTGCGACGTCCGCGACCCGGCCTTGGTCGCCGCGGCCGTACGCCAGGCGGAGGAGACCTGGGGCGGGCTCGATCTGGTCGTGAACAACGCGGGGGTGATGACCTTCAAGCCCCTCGAGGAGATCAGCGACGAGGAGTGGCGCGCCGTCCTGGACATCGACCTGCTCGGCGCGGTGCGCGTCACCCGCGAGGCTTTCCGCGCGATGCGGCCGGGCGGCGCGATCGTCAACGTCGCCAGCGTGCACGCCTTCGAGACCACGCCGCTGGTGGCGCTTTACGCCGCCGCCAAGGCGGCGCTACTGTCGCTGACCCGATCGGCGGCGATCGAAGGCAAGCCGAAGGGCTTGCGCGCCAACGCCGTCGTGCCGGGAGCCGTCGACACGGCCATGCTGCGCGACAATCCCAATCTGAAGAGCGGGGCGGAGCGATTGGACCCCGAAGACGTGGGCTGCCCCGAGGACGTGGCGAGCGCCGTCGCCTTCCTGTGCTCGGATGACGCCGCCTTCGTCACGGGCGCAGCCCTGGCCGTGGACGGCGGCCGCCTCGCCCGACTCTGAACAGCATGGCCGATGGCCTTTCCGCGTGTCGCCGCTACTCGCGGTCCGCCGCAGACGCCGGCTCCAAGTCGTCCGGATCGTGCGGCCGCACCAGGGACGGCGGGTCGCTCGCCGGGAAGGTTTCCTCCAGCGCCTCATCCAGTAAGGCGTCGACGCGATCGCCGGAGGGCCCAGAGCTCGGCAAACCGTTGGCCGGCGCCCGAGGCCACATGAGCTCGGCCGCCTCGTGCGCCATCTCGGCTTCTTCGTTGGCGGGGATCACCCACACCGAGACGCAGCTGGTCGGGGCGTCGATGCGGCGCTCGCCGGCGGCGGCGTTGGCTTTGGGATCGATGTCAACCCCCAGCCAGGCAAGGCGCCGGCAGATCCGCGCCCGCACCTCGGCGTTATGCTCGCCTACGCCGCCGGTGAAGACCAGGCCGTCCATACCGCCGAGTGTGGCCGCCATGGCGCCGATCCCCTGGACCGTTCGGTAGACGAAGAGGTCGACGGCGGCCTTGGCGTCCTCGCTGTCGGCGGCCATCAGTTCGCGCAAATCGCCGCTCAGGCCCGAGACGCCGAGCAGGCCGGACCGCCGGCAGAGCAGGTCCTCGATATCTTCAGGGCTCATCTTGTTGTGCTTGAGGAGATAGAGGACGACGCCGGGGTCCAGGCTGCCGCACCGGGTGGCCATCATCAGGCCGTCGAGCGCGCTGAAGCCCATCGTCGTGTCCTGGCTCGTCTCGTCTTCCAGCGCGCAAAGGCTCGCGCCGGCGCCCAGGTGGGCGGCCACGAGGCGGCAGGCGGCGAGGTCGGGATCGACGCTGCGCAGCCGCCGCAGCGTTTGGGCGTAGGACAGGCCGTGGAACCCGTAGCGGCGAACACCTTGCGCGGTGAGTTCGCGCGGCAGGGCGAAGCGCCGTGCGGTGTCGGGCATGCGGCTGTGGAAGGCGGTGTCGAAGCAGGCGACGTGGGTCGCGGCGGGCAGTCGCACCCGCGCCTGGCGGTAAAGCGCCAGTCCGACCGGTTGATGCTGGGGCGCGAGGGGCGCCAGGGCCTGCAGCTCGGCCTCGAGGTCCAGCGAGAAGACCTCCGCCGAGGCGTGATCGCCGCCATGCACGATGCGGTGCGCGACGATCGCGATTGGCTCGTCCTCGGTTTGGCCGTCAAGCCAGGCAAGGACGCGCGCCACGGCTGAAGCGTGCTCCGGTGCGTCGCCCGCGGCCGACCAGGACTCTTCGAGTAGGGTTTCCCCGCCGGCGTTCCGCACCGAAAGCCGCGCTTGGCCGTCAAGACCGTCGGCGAGGCCGCGCATCGTTTCCACCAGCTCGCCGCCGTCGCGCCGATAGAGGGCGAACTTCAGGCTCGAGGACCCGGCGTTCAGGGACAGGATCAGCTCGCTCACGGCTGGGCTCCTTCACTCGCCATCAGCGCCGCTACCGCACAAGAGGCGACCCGTGTGCGCTCCGCATCGGCGCGGCTGGTGAGGATGATGGGGACCCGCGCGCCGAGCGCCACGCCGGCTGCCTCCGCGCCGGCCAGGAAGAAGAGCTGCTTGGCCAGCACGTTGCCGGAGACCAGGTCAGGCGTGACGAGGATGTCGGCGCGCCCGGCGACCGCCGAACGGATGCCCTTGTCTTGCGCCGCTTGCGGACTGATGGCGTTGTCGAAGGCGAGCGGCCCGTCGATCAGCGCGCCGGAGATCTGACCTCGGTCCGCCATCTTGCAGAGCGCGGCGGCGTCGAGGGTGGATTGGATCTTGGCGTTGACGGTCTCCACTGCCGAGAGCACCGCCACCCTGGGGGTGCGGATGCCCATCACATGCGCCAGGTCGATGGCGTTCTGCACAATGTCGCGCTTGTCCTCGAGTGACGGGCTGATGTTGATCGCCGCGTCGGTGATGAGCAGCGGCCGCGGGTAGGCGGGGGCCTCGACGATATAGACATGGCTCACGCGCCGCTCCGTGCGCAGGCCGCGCGCGGGGTCGAGGACAGCGTGCATCAGCTCCTCCGTATGCAGCGACCCCTTCATCAGCAGCTGGGCTTGGCCGGCCCGAACCAGGGCGACAGCCTGGGCCGCCGCCGCATGGCTATGCGGCTCCGGAATGATCTGCACGCCGTGCAGATCTGCGCCAGCCGCCTCGGCGGCGCGGCGGATCTTGCCCTCGGGCCCCACCAGCAGCGGGGTGATGAAGCCGCGCTGCGCCGCCTCCAGAGCTGCGCCCAGCGAGGTCGCATCGCAGGGGTGCGCCACCGCTGTCGGAACAGGCGGCTTCCCGGCGCAGCGCTCCAGCAGCGCATCGAGCCATTGGCTGGGCGGCGGCTGGACGGCCTCCGTCTCCGCCTCGGGGTCCGCCTCGAAGAGGTTGTCGGCTTCGCACGGATGGATCGGGCTCAGAGCCAGCGCGGGCCAGTGGCCGGCGTGTTCCGGCGGCGAAAAGGTCACATAGAGCGTGTCCACAGCCTGAGCGGCCGCGAGGCCCTGGCTGAAGAGGTGGGCGGCCTCATAGGTCGCAAAGCCGAGGCCGCCGATCGGCAAAGGCCGCGGCAGGCGCGCCTCCAGCCCTGGTGACGCTGTGACATAGTAGTCATAGCCGCTCTGGCGGCGGTAGCGGCGGATCATCAGCCACGCCGCGCCGCCGTCGGGCTGGTCGTAGGCGGCGATCTCCACGCGTCTCACGACCTCGCCCCTCCTGCGCTCTGGGGCCCGGGCGCCGCATTGTCGTTGGCTTGGCCTTCGCGCGTTTCGGCGTCCAGGAGCTCGGCGTCGGCGTTGCGTTGCGCGGCCTCCCGCTCGAACAGCACCTGGAGGTTCTGGCGTTCGCTGAGGCCGTTGAAGTTCATCATCTGGCGCGCGTGACGCTGCCGCCAGAGGCTGTGCCGCTGGTCGCTTGTTAGGGAGGCGATCGCCGCGTCGTGTTCGCGGCGGATGTCGTCGGGTGTGACGGATCGCATGGTTCGAGGCATGTCATGCCCCAGCGGAGGAGCGGGCTCGGCGGCGCCGGCCTGCTGCCCGCCGGGAAGGTTAGGCGGCCTTACGCCGGGCGCGCTTCGGCTTCTCAAGGGCGGCGTCGTTGGCCGGCGCGCCGGGTGCCGCCGCCGCGCCGGAGGGCTGCGCCCTCGTGTTCGAGACCACCTCCGGCGTGCGGATGCCGATCCGGCGTGGCCTCACTGCCTCGGGCAGCTCGCGCTTCAGCTCGACGTTGAGCATGCCGTTGTCGTAAGTCGCCCGGCTGACGACGACGTAGTCGGCCAATTCAAAGCGCCGGTCGAACGCGCGAGTAGCGATGCCGCGGTGCAGATAGTGTCGCGGCTCGTCCGATCTCGCCTTGCGGCCGCTGATGGTCAACTGGTTGGGCTCGGCGACGAGTTCGAGCTCGTCCGGGCTGAAGCCGGCCACGGCGAAAGAGATGCGGTACTGGTCGTCCGCAAGCTTCTCGATGTCGTAGGGCGGATAGCTCGCCTCGTCCGGCATACGCATGGCGTTCTCCAAAGCGCCGATCAGGCGTTCGGCTCCGACCATGGAACCGTAGAGGGGCGAAAGGTTCAGGGCTTTCATCTCCAGTCCTCCTTGAAGCAACGTGGATATGACGCCGACTTGGCGACGGGCCGCGACCCAGCAGAGGCGCCGCGGCCTTGAGCTGGATTTAGGTCGAGGCGGGTCCCGCACAATCCCAATTCCGGAGAAGACAGGCTGGGAAAAAGGAGGCGGCAAGTCCCGGCGCAGGCGCTTTGCTGCGCAGCCTGCGCCGGCTTGCTCAAGAAGGATGCTCTGCCTTGGGAGGCGCGCGTTGAACTACTCTGTTCCAAGGCGGGTTCCAGAAACGCGCGGGCGTCGGAACGTGGGCGGCGGGGCCGCCGGTCGAGCGCCGCCTCATCACCACAGACAGCCGCTCGGTCAGCGCTCCGGGATGCGAAGATCGCGCAGGATCAGCCGCACGTCCTCGGCGCTCGCTTTGATGCGCTCGTGGTCGTCCGTGACCTCGATCCGCCGCGAGACGGCGGGCTTGAGCGCATGGCGAAGCACGCCCAAGGCGCGTGGCGGCGCCATCAGCACGAGCTTCTCGAATTCCCCGGCCGCGGCGCTGCGGTTGATCCGTTCGGCCACGCCTTCGAGGAAGCGCTTCTCGGCCGCCTCGGCCGGCGGCGCCTCCAGGACATTGTCGCGGCCGTAGCCCATGCGGTCGTTCACCGTCCCGCCATGCCTGCGCGCCCAGTGCCGGTCGTGCTCGTCGGCCTTCAAGGACCAGCTCGCAAGCTCGGCCAGGGGGCCGTGACGCCGGTGCTCGGCGAGGCCGCGCGCCTGAACGCCGTCGGCCAAGATGACGAGGGTCTCAATTCTGTCGGTCATCGCATCACTCCACTCAGCAAAGCACGACAGACGCCGCAGGCGCTCGCCTGCGGCGCCTCAGAGGCGGCTAGCGCGCGTAGACGCCCCGGATCACTTCGGTGATCAGGCCGGTGGCGATTGCCGCCAGCACGACGTCGTCGCCAACCCGAACCCAGTGGTGGCCCCGCGGCGGCTTGCGCAGATGCCGCGCGCGCCAGTCCACGATCACATAGGGTGGGCCGTAGTAGGCCGGCGGCAGTCGCTCGCCGACGATCCAGCGCCGCTCGATCCAGCCGGGCGGCGGGACATAGACTTCGCGGTAAACAGGCCAGTGCCGGCCGTGATAGACCCAGTAGCCCTCCCGGTGCGGGTGCGCCGACGCCACGGAGGCGCCGAACGTCAGCAACGCGGCCAGGGCCGCAGCCAAACGCTTCATCGACTCACCTCTCAAGATGATTCGGCCGCCGCAAAAGCGCGGCTGAAGGACGAGGTATCGCGCGCCGGCGGGCCTTCAAGACGGGCCGTGTTGCGCAGTGTTCGCCGCGCCCTAGCTGAAGGCTGTCAAGGGAGCTGCAAGGCGCCCCATCGCAGGTCCCGCCCGCGGCTCGCGCAATCCCAAGGAGGATCGGGGATGAGCGGCCTCATCGGGGCCGGCGATGTCGAAGCCGTTTGCATCTGGGGCTGGGTGTTCCCGAACGCCGCCACGCGTGCGGCGGCGGCGCGGAATGTCATTGAGAAAGACTCTCGGCTGCAGCTCTTCGACGAGCACGAGGCGCCCGCCTTGTTGGCGATCGCCTGGGAGCGAAGGGCCGCCTGTCCACAACGCAGAGCGGGCCTAGTTCGCAGGTGCGCAACGGATCGCCGTGTGGCGCGCGAAGCGCCCGGCTGCCTTGTGGTCGTTCGCCAGCCGCTGAAGGCCCAGGATCCCGCCGCTCGGCGGGACTGGGTGTCCACGGTGCTGCTGACCCTCGACGGCGACGCGACGCCCCCGGAAGGTCTGCTGACGGCCAACTTCTTCGCCGGCCGCGACGGCGCGTCCGTCTACAATCTCGCGGCCGCCATGGTCCGTATGGCAGCATCGGATTCTCAGACCTCTGGCGCGCCGCCCGCGAGCACTCCGCGAGCCGAGCACGAGGTCCGGCGATATGCCCGCCACGGGGCTCTGGTTTCCGCCTGAGCGGCCGGCCGCCGCGCCGTCTTCCGCGCCGGCCGCCGCGCTCTATATCGCCAGCATCGGGGGATCCTTTGGAAGGAGGATCGTTGGATGAAGACAAGGGTCTTGGCCGCCGCGGCGGCCTTGTTGATCGGGGTCGCTGCCACGCCGGCCGTTTCAGCCGACAAGCCGAGCCAGCCGCGGCAATGCTTTTGGAACCACCAGGTGAACAGCTTCGCCGCGCAGGGCGACCGCACCGTGAACCTGCGGGTGGGCGTCAAGGAATACTATCAGCTGGAGCTCTTCGGACCGTGTCCTGACGTGGACTGGACGCAGAAGATCGCCCTGATATCCCGCGGCGGCTCCACCATTTGCTCGGGCTTGGACGCGGAGATCGTTACGCCCTCCGTCATCGGCTCGCAGAAATGCATGGTCCGCAACGTGCGCAAACTCAGCCCCACGGAAGTGGCCGCGCTCCCCAAGGGCGCGAAGCCGTAACGCGTGCCTTAAGGCCCGCTCCTGATCGCGCGAGACGTCCATGAACAAGCAGACCCGCTTCCACGTCATCTACTGGATCATCGCCTTCTTCGGCGTGATCGCGATCCAGCACTACATCGGGGTCGCAACCCAGGTCGCGCAAATCCCCTATAGCCAGTTCCAGCAGCTGCTGCGGGACGGCAAGGTGGCGGAGGTCGGGGTCTCCGACCGCTTCATGCAGGGCCGCCTGAAGGAGCCCCTCGAAGGCAAGAAGGCCTTCGTCACCACGCGGGTCGAGCCCGAGCTCGCGCGCGAACTCCAGCAGCACGGCGTCACCTATACTGGCCAGGTCGAGAACACCTTCCTCCGGGACCTGCTCTCCTGGGTGATCCCGGTGCTGCTCTTCTTCGGCCTTTGGATGTACCTGGGGCAGAAGGCGGCCGGCGCGGGCGGCCTCATGCAGGTGGGCCGCAGCCGGGCGAAGATCTATGTCGAGGCCAACACCGGCGTCACCTTCGCCGACGTCGCGGGTGTCGACGAAGCCAAGGACGAGCTGCGCGAGATTATCGACTTCCTGAAGGACCCACAGGAGTATGGCCGCCTCGGCGGTCGCATGCCCAAGGGCGTGCTGCTGGTGGGGCCGCCCGGCACCGGCAAGACGCTGCTGGCCAAGGCTGTCGCCGGCGAGGCCAAGGTTCCCTTCTTCTCCATCTCCGGCTCGGAGTTCGTGGAGATGTTCGTGGGCGTGGGCGCCGCGCGGGTCCGCGACCTCTTCGAGCAGGCGCGCCAGAAGGCGCCCGCCATCATCTTCATCGACGAGCTGGACGCGCTCGGCCGGGCGCGCGGCCTCTACGCCTACGGCGGCCACGACGAAAAGGAGCAGACGCTCAATCAGCTGCTGGTCGAAATGGACGGTTTCGATTCCAGCACCGGCCTGGTGCTCCTCGCCGCCACCAACCGTCCCGAGATTCTCGATCCAGCGCTTCTGCGCGCCGGCCGGTTCGATCGCCAGGTCTTGGTGGACCGGCCCGACAAGAAGGGCCGGGTGGCGGTCCTGAAGGTGCATACCCGCAAGGTGAAGCTTGCGCCGGAAGTGGACCTCGAAAAGGTGGCGGCCCTTACCCCAGGGTTCACGGGGGCCGACCTTGCTAACCTGGTCAATGAGGCGGCCCTGCTGGCCACCCGCCGCGGCGCGGCCGCGATCACCATGCCCGACTTCAACGAGGCCGTGGAACGGATCATCGCCGGCCTGGAGAAGCGCAACCGCATCCTCAACCCGAGGGAACGGGAGGTGGTGGCGCACCATGAGATGGGTCACGCCCTCGTCGGCCTCGCGCTGCCTGGGGTGGATCAAGTGCATAAGGTCTCGATCATCCCGCGCGGGGTGGGCGCTCTCGGATACACCATCCAGCGCCCGACCGAGGACCGGTTCCTGATGACCCGCGAGGAGCTGGAGAATAAGATGTGCGCGCTGCTCGGCGGCCGGGCCGCGGAGTGGATCGTCTATGGCCGTCTCTCGACCGGAGCAGCCGACGACCTGCGCAAGGTCACCGACATCGCCCGCAGCATGGTCACGCGCTACGGCATGTCGAAACGGCTGGGTCCGGTCTCCTACGACCGGGAGCCGCGCTCGTTCCTCAGCCAGGGCGACGCGCCAGCGCCCTTCCTGCGCGAGAGGGACTTCGGCGAGGCGACGTCGGACGTAATCGACGAGGAGGTGCGCGCCATCGTCGAGGCGGCGTTCGCGCGCACGGTGGAGATTCTCGAGAGCCGCCGCGGCGCGCTCGAGCGCGGCGCCCGGCTCCTGCTCGAAAAGGAGACCTTGGATGAAACCGAGCTTGCGGAGCTCGCCGGCGCGCCGGACGGCGAGGCTCGCAGGTCGTCAGCGGGGTGAGAAGGAAACTGTAGGCCGGCGTCTGCGTTCAGCGCAGGCCAGCGCCGGAGGGGGCGCGGCGGCGCTTCGGAGCATGAACATGAAGGACGAACCTGTGAAGGCGGGCGTCACCCTCAGCGCGCCCGTAGAGCATGCATTTCGAGTGTTCACCGAGGGCATCGGCGACTGGTGGCCGAGGGCCAAAACCTTCTACCGTGACGACGTCGCCGGCATTGCCATCGAACCTCGCGCGGGCGGTCACTGGTATGAGGTCGATCGGCGCGGCAGGCGCATTGACTGGGGGGAGGTGCGCGCGTTCGAGCCGGACCGGCGCTTGGTGCTCGGTTGGGCGGTCTCGGCCGACCGCGGGCAGGAGCCGCCGGAGCGCGCGAGCGAGGTCGAGGTTCGCTTCCTCGCGCTGGGCCCCAAGCTTACGCGCGTGGAGGTCGAGCATCGCGGCTTCGCTCGTCACGGCGCGGGCGCAGAATTGCTGCGCGTGGGCATGGCTTCGCCCGACGGCTGGCCGTACATCCTGCGCGAATACGCCGAGGCGGCTAGCCCGACTGCGCGAGCGGTGCTGAGCGCCTGATGAGCCTCCACAAAATTGGCCGGGTTCCTGAACGAGGTGGGAACCGGACGTTCACCGTGCAATTAAGTGCGTAGCACCAAAATCCTCGTTCATGTTGGTAGGTCGGCATGGACGTTCGCACAATCGTAGGAACCAACGTCAGGCGATACCGCGGCGAGGCAGGCCTTTCACAGGAAGGTCTCGCCGAGTTGATGGGCGTGGACCGGGCTTATGTCAGCGGACTCGAATTGGGCCGCCGCAACCCGACCATTCTGACCCTCTGGCACACCGCCATGGCGTTGAAGATCCGGCCCTCGGAGCTCCTGGAGTTCGAAGGGCCGCTGTTCTGAGGCCCGTTTTCGCGGGCGGTCTTAGGGCCTCCGCGCGCGCTCGTGCGACGCTGCGCGCCTCCAGCTAGAGGAATAAATTCGATCTTGCAGGGCGTGATGAGCGCCCTACCTCAAGTCTTGCCGGACGCTGATGAAGGTTCGGCGGCGGGCGCCGGCGTTATCCGGCGCTCCCCAACGCCCATGTTGCTCAACGGAGGGACTTGGACCATGAGGATGAACACTATGACGCCGATGTCGGGCTATCGGCCCATGCCGAGCGTCGACGGTGCGCTGAGCCTGATGGACCGTGCGATGAGCGGCTCGGTCCCTGGTCTCAACTGGCCTCCCTACAATGTCGTGCAGGCCGACGGCGATCACTACCGCATCGTTCTTGCGGTGCCGGGTTTCCGCGATGGCGATCTGGAGATCGTCTCCGAACCCAACCGGCTGACCGTCAGCGGCCGGCCGCAGGAGGTGCAGGAGGACGGCGAGGTCGTCTACCGCGGCATCGCCCAGCAGCCGTTCCGTCGGACCTTCGAGCTCGCCGACCATGTGCACGTGCAGAACGCGCGCCTGGAGAACGGCCTGCTGACCCTCGAGCTGGTGCGGGAGATCCCCGAGGCCCTGAAGCCGAAGCGGATCCAGATCACCGGTTCGGGCCAGTCCGCCATCGGCTCGGGCGAGTCGGAGCAGAAGACCCAGTGAGCGACGGTGATGGCAGGCGGCCGGCGCCGCGCAGGTTCGCGGCGTCGGGCCGCCTGGTAGAGGAGAGCTGACGATGCAACTTCGTGATCTGATCCCCTGGGGACGGCATGAGCAGGACCATCGTCCGCACGAGGGCGCGCTCACCACGACCTCTCGTCGCGACGAGGAAACCCATCCGTTCCTCACCCTTCATCGGGAGGTGAACCGCCTCTTCGACGACGTCTTCCGCGACTTCGGGGGCTCCATCCTGGGCCGCTCCGCCAGTTGGCCCAGCGTCGAGGTGGCCGAGGACGCCAAGGCCATCCGCGTTTCGGCCGAGCTGCCGGGCATGGATGAAAACGACGTCGACGTCGTGTTCGAAGACGGCGTCCTGGTCCTGCGGGGCGAGAAGCGCTCCGATGTCGAGGATAAGGATCGGCACTACAGCGAGCACTACTATGGCCGCTTCGAGCGGGTGGTGCCGGTGCCGGTCGCCATCGACGAGGATGCGATCAAGGCCAACTTCAAGAAGGGCGTCCTGACGGTCACCCTTCCGAAGTCCAAGGCCCAGCAGGACGGTGTCCGGAGGATCCCGATCAGCAAGGGCTAACTGAGCGCCGCGCCGTCCGCGCCAGGCGCGGGCGGCGCGGGGTCTTTTCCGGAGCTACGCCATGACAACCCAAAGCCAGGGCGTGTCCCCCCCTTCCGGGATCGCGATCGTCGGTCGCCCCTTCGTCGACGCCCTACTGGATCCGAGAACGGCCTTCGCCTCGCCCGACGTGGTGGCCAACCACGCCTGGCTGTCCCGCGAGGAGAAGCGGCTGATCCTTTGGAGCTGGGCCCGGGACCTCTTGCGCGAAGCCCGCGACGGGACCGCGCAGACCGCGGCCTGCGAGGCCGTGCTGGGCGCCCTGGCCCGGTTCGATCCTGCGGCGGCCGACGAGTTCGAAGGGGCGTTCGCGACGCTGTCGCCCGATCGGGAGGGCGGGCGCGCCCAGAACTGATCGGAGTTGAGCCATGTTCGATTCGACAGATTTCAACCTTGGGACCACGACCCCGTCGGTCGCCGCCCGCCGCCACGCCTCGGCCCTGCCCGCCGACGCCGTGGCCGTGATCCGGCCGAACGAGCGTTCGGCCATGAGCAGCGGCCGCGCCACGGCCAGGGGCTGGACCGTGACGTTCAAGCCGCGCAGCGCGCCGCGGATCGAGCCGCTGATGGGCTGGACCGAATCCGCCGACACCCTCCAACAGGTGCGCCTGTCGTTCCCGACGGCCGAGGCGGCGATCGGCTACTGCCAGCGCCAAGGCCTGGCCTTCGAGGTCCAGGGCGGCACCGGCGCGGCGGCGTATGGCGAGGGCAGGGGCGCCGAGCGGCCCCTCAGCGCCGACAACGAGAACCGTCCCCAGCCGCCCTCAGACCGTCTCGGCGCGGCCGAGGCCGACCGGCTCTATCTCAGCCCGGAGGCGGTCTACGCCTCGCCCGACGCCGTGCTCGCCGACCTCTCGCTCTCGCCGGAGCAGAAGCGCGCCATCCTGCGCTCCTGGGAATGGGACGAGTACCTGCTCGAGGTGGAAGCGGGCGAAGCCCCGGTGCGCGAGCACGTCTCGCGGCTGGCCGAAGTGCGCTCGGCGCTCGCCCGTCTCGACGCCCACGAGGCGGCAGACGCCGACTGCTACCGCTGGGAGCCGACCCGTGCGGCCTGAACCGGAGACCGGCGGGGCGCGCTCCCGCCGGTCTCCTTTTTCTATTCCGAGGAGAGGAGAGACATGTTTCTATTCCGAGGAGAGGAGAGACATGCCTAAGCGCCAATCGCGCCTGCTTTGTTCTGTCGCCCTCGCCGCCGCCCTGGCCGCGGGCGGCGTGGGTCCGCTGACTGCCCCGGCGGCCGCGGCCCAGCCGGCGCGCAATTTGCCGGCCGGCGTCCCGTCGAGCTTTGCCGATATCGTTCAGCGCGTCGCGCCCGCCGTGGTCTCCATCGACGTGACCCGCAGCGCCCCGGCTCGGCCGAACCTGCCGCAGCTGTTCCCTGGCTTCCCGTTCTTCTTCGGGTTCCCGGGTTCGCCGGATGGCAACAACGGGACGCCGTCACTGCCGAATGCGCGGGTGTCGGGCTCGGGCTTCTTCATCACGCCGACCGGCTACATCGTCACCAACAACCATGTGGTCGAGAACGCCACCAAGGTGAGCGTGCGCACCAACGAGGGGCGCGAGCTTGAGGCGCGCGTCATTGGCCGCGATCCGCTGACGGACCTGGCGGTGCTGAAGGTCGAGGGCTCAAACTTCCCCTATGTGACGTTCGAGACCAACGCGCGGCCGCGCGTGGGCGACTGGGTGATCGCCATGGGCAATCCTTTCGGCCTCGGCGGCACCGCCACCTCGGGCATCGTCTCGGCCTATGGCCGCGACATCGGCGAGGCCTATGTGGACTACCTTCAGATCGACGCCCCCATCAACCGGGGCAACTCGGGCGGTCCGACCTTCGACGTCTACGGCCGGGTGATCGGCGTCAACACGGCCATCTTCTCGCCCTCGGGCGGCTCTGTCGGGATCGGCTTCGCCATTCCCGCCGAGATCGCCGACCGGATCACCAAGCAGCTCATCTCCGGCGGTTCGATCGTACGCGGCTACATCGGCGCCATGGTGCAGAACCTGACGCCGGAGATCGCTGAGAGCCTTGGCATCCCGGGCCGCAAGGGCGCCCTGGTGGCCGAGGTGACCCCGGGCGGGCCCGGCGACCTCGCCGGTCTGCGCGCGGGCGATGCGATCCTCAGCCTAAACGGCCAGGAGCTGACCTCGTCGTCCGACCTGACCCGGCGCGTCGGCGCCGCCCGCGAGGGCGACCGGCTGCGGCTGGAGATCTGGCGCGAAGGCCGTCGCCAGACCCTGGAGCTGAGGGCCGGACGCCGGCCGGCCGATGATGCGCCCGGCGTGGTCAATCCTGCGGACGCGGCGAGCCTCGGCCTGACCCTGCGCCCGCTCGACCAGGCGGCCCGCACGCAATACCGGCTGCCGGCGACGGCGCGCGGCGTCGTCATCGACGCGGTTTCGCCAGGCTCGGACGCGGCTGAAAAGGGGCTCCGCGCCGGCGACGTGATCGACCGCGTGGGCGAGCGCAGCGTCGCAGCGCCGGCCGATGTCCGCGAGGCGATCGATGCGGCGCGGCGCCAGGGCCGGCCTTCGGTGCTGGTGCGCGTGTGGCGTGAGGGGCGGAGCCTGTTCGTGCCGCTGCGGCTGACGAGCTGAGGCGAAACGGCGTCGCTGGCGGCGGACACCAGATCCGACCGCCGGCGCCCAGCCGAGGACGGGTACGCATGCTGCACGAGACGCCCCTGATCGCCACCCTTACCCTGGCTTTCGTCGGGGCGTCGGTGTTGGGACTCATCGCCGGCCGGCTTCGCCTGCCGCCGATCCTGGGATATCTGCTGGCCGGCGTCGCGCTGGGCCCGTCCACCCCAGGCTTCACGGCCAATCCGGAGCTGGCCTCCGAGCTGGCCGAGATCGGCGTCATCCTGCTGATGTTCGGGGTAGGGCTGCACTTCTCCTATCGAGATCTAGTCAAGGTCCAGAGCATCGCGCTGCCGGGCGCGATCGCCCAGATCGTCGTCGCCACCCTGCTCGGCGCAGCACTGGCGTCGGGGATGGGCTGGCCGCTCGCCAGCGGCCTCGCCTTCGGCCTCGCCCTTTCTGTGGCGAGCACCGTCGTCCTCGTCCGTGCGCTCGAGGAGCGCCAGCTCCTGGACACCCGAAGCGGCCACATCGCGGTCGGCTGGCTGGTCATCGAGGACCTGGTCATGGTGGCCGCTCTGGTGTTCCTTCCAGTGATCGCCGGGGCCTTGCCGGGCGGACGCCCCGACGTGTTCGCCGAGCATGGCGGCGTGGGATTGTCGCTCGCCGCGACCTTCGGCAAGCTGGCCGCCTTCGTCGCACTGATGATCCTCGTCGGCCGCCGGGTGATCCCCTGGTCGCTGGCCAAGGTCGCCAGCCTCGGGTCGCGTGAACTCTTCACCCTGACCGTGCTCAGCATGGCGGTGGGGGTCGCCTATGGCGCCGCCAAGCTGTTCGACGTCTCCTTCGCCCTTGGGGCCTTCGCCGCCGGCATGATCCTCAAGGAGTCGGAACTCAGCCACAAGGCGGGCGACAACATCCTACCGCTGCGCGACGCCTTTGCGGTGCTGTTCTTCGTCTCGGTCGGCATGCTGTTCGACCCCCGGACGCTCCTCGAGCGGCCGCTCGCGGTGCTGGCGACGGTGCTCACCATCGTCGTGGGCAAGTCGCTCGCCGCCTTCCTGATCGTGCGCGCCTTCCGCCACCCGCGCGACACGGCGGTGCTCATCGCCGCCAGCCTCGCCCAGATCGGCGAGTTCTCCTTCATCCTCACCTCCATGTCCCAGAGCCTCGGCCTGCTGCCCGAGGAGGCGCGCGACCTTGTTCTGGCAGGCGCCATTGGCTCGATCCTGCTCAATCCCGCCGTCTTCTCGCTGGCCACGGAAATGCGGGCCCGGCGGCTCGCGCGCACTCCGATCCGAGACCTGGGCGACGAGCCGCTCAAGGTCGATATCGCGACGCCTCACCAGAGCGAACTGGCCGACCATGTGATCGTTGTGGGCTACGGCCGCGTCGGCCGGCGGGTCAAGGAGGCCCTCGACCGGGACGGCGTGAAGGCGGCGGTCATCGACACCGACATCGAGCGCGTCGAGGCCCTGCGGCGCAACGCCGAGATTGCGATCCTGGGGAACGCGACGCGTGAGGAGGTACTGCTGGCGGCCGGCGTCAAGACCGCCGTCTGCCTTGTCCTGGCGATCCCCGACGGATTCGAGAGCGGCGAGATCGTCACCCGCGCCCGCGCCCTTAATCCTCAGCTTCGCATCGTGGCCAGGGCCCATTCGGAGGAGCAAACCGACCGTCTCTTGAACAGCGGCGCGGACCGGGTGGTGATGGGGGAGAGCGAAATCGCCCGCACCATGCTGGCCGATCTCAGCGAGGCCGGCATCCTGCTGCCGCCTCAACCGGAACAAGGCCTGGAGGCGGTGGCGCGTTCGCCCTGAGCGCCGCGTCGAAGGCGCTTTAATCGACACGTAGTAATAGTGTGAAAGAAAAGACGCCGGCCGCTGCGATGGGCGGCCGGCGTCGCGCTTTTCGGCTTGCTTAAGCCACCATGGCGGCGTTCGCGCCGGCCTCGGGCTTCTTCGGCGCCTCGGCCACCGCAGCCTCGGTCGTGATCAGCAGTCCGGCCACGGAGGCCGCGTCCTGCAGGGCGGTGCGCACGACCTTGGCGGGATCGATCACGCCCGCCTGCACCAGATCGACATATTCCTCGGTCTGGGCGTTAAAGCCGAACGTCGGCGAGGCGTTCTCCAGGATCTTGCCGACGACTATGGACCCCTCGACGCCGGCGTTTTCCGCGATCTGGCGAATCGGCGCCTGTAGCGCGCGCCGCACGATGGCGATGCCGGCGTTCTGGTCGTCGTTGGCGCCGTTCAAACCCTCCAGCACCTTGCTGGCGCGCAGGAGAGCTACGCCGCCGCCGGGGACGATCCCCTCCTCGACAGCCGCCCTCGTGGCGTGCATGGCGTCGTCGACGCGATCCTTCTTCTCCTTGACCTCCACCTCGGTCGAGCCGCCGACCCGCACCACGGCGACGCCGCCGGCGAGCTTGGCCAGGCGTTCCTGCAGCTTCTCGCGGTCGTAGTCGGAGGTCGTCTCCTCGATCTGACGCCGGATCTGGCCGATACGGCCCTGGATGTCGGCCTTGTCGCCGGCGCCTTCGACAATGGTGGTGTCGTCCTTGGTGATGATGACCTTTTTGGCGCGGCCGAGCTGGTCGATGGTCACGTTCTCCAGCTTGATCCCTAGGTCCTCGCTGATGAACTGGCCGCCGGTCAGGATGGCGATGTCCTCTAGCATCGCCTTGCGGCGGTCGCCGAAGCCGGGCGCCTTCACGGCGGCGACGCGCAGGCCGCCGCGCAGCTTGTTGAGGACGAGGGTGGCCAGCACCTCGCCTTCGATGTCCTCGGCGATGACCAGGAGCGGTTTGCCGGATTGCACCACCTGCTCGAGCAGCGGAATGAGCGGCTGCAGGGTCGTCAGCTTCTTCTCGAAGATCAGAACCAGGGCGTCTTCGAGCACCGTCTCCATCCGGTCGGGATTGGTGACGAAGTAGGGCGAGACATAGCCCCGGTCGAATTGCATGCCCTCGACCACCTCGAGTTCCATCTCGAGGCCCCTGGCTTCCTCGACCGTGATCACCCCCTCGTTGCCCACCCGCTCCATGGCCTGGGCGATCATGGCGCCGATCTCGCGTTCGCCGTTGGCCGAGATGGTGCCGATTTGGGCGATCTCCTCGTTGGAGGACACCTTCTTGGAGGTGGCGCGGATCTCCTCCACGACGGCGGCGACGGCCTTGTCGACGCCGCGCTTCAGGTCCATCGGGTTCATGCCGGCCGCCACCGACTTCAGGCCTTCCTGGACGATGGCCTGGGCGAGCACGGTGGCCGTGGTCGTGCCGTCGCCGGCCTGGTCGTTGGTCTTGGAGGCGACCTCGCGCAGCAGCTGGGCGCCGAGATTCTCGAACTTGTCCTCGAGCTCGATCTCCTTGGCGACGCTGACGCCGTCCTTGGTGGTGCGCGGCGCGCCGAAGGACTTCTCAATAACCACGTTGCGGCCCTTCGGGCCCAGGGTCACCCGCACGGCGTTTGCCAGGATGTTGACGCCGCGCAGCATGCGGTCGCGGGCGTCGGTGGAGAAGTGGATCTCTTTCGCTGCCATGTTCAGCACTCCTGCGTCAGGCGGCGTCCAGGACGCCCAGGACGTCGCTTTCCTTCATGATCAGGAGGTCTTCGCCGTCGATGCGGACCTCCGAGCCGGACCACTTGCCGAACAGCACCTTCTGCCCGGCCTTCAGTTCGGGTTCGAGACGCCGGCCGTCCTTGTCCCGGGCGCCGGGGCCGACGGCGAGCACCTCGCCCTGCTGCGGTTTTTCCTTCGCGGTGTCGGGGATGATGATCCCGCCCGGCGTCTTGGCGTCTTCTTCGACGCGCCGAACGAGGATCCGGTCCCCGAGGGGTCGAAACGTCATTCCAGCCTCCGTTCCTCCGCCGGGCCCTGGAGCCCAGCCCCTTCATCCTCTCAAAGTTCAGCCGAAAGGGCGGCGCGCCAGCTGCGCCATGTCAGCCAGCCGGCCCCTCGCGCGCGAAACGTCGGCGAGGCAGCAAAGTTCCGCGTTTAGAAGTACTCGTGTGTCAACGTTGCTTGCGGCAGGCGGCGATGGTGCACCACAGTGCACCGGTTAGACAGTGCAGGCCAAGTGGAGGGTCCGCGAAACCCCGTCCCCGCGCCCTTCGTTTTGCGCTGGTCCGTTCAACTCGGAGGCCAAGATGACTGAGCTCCAGCCGCCGTTCCCCGACCAGAGCCAGACCCCGCCCGGGACGACGTCACAGATGGAGCCGAAGCCCGACCATGGCGAGCACTCCTACAAGGGATCGGGCCGCCTGGCAGGCAAGGCAGCCCTGATCACCGGCGGGGACAGCGGCATCGGGCGGGCTGTGGCCATCGCGTTCGCACGGGAGGGCGCGGACGTCGCGATCGGCTATCTCAACGAGCACGACGACGCCGAGGAGACCCGGCGCTGGGTGGAGACGGCGGGACGTCGCTGCCTCTTGCTGCCCGGCGACCTTGCGGACCCGGCGCATTGCCGTGCCCTGGTGGAGAAGACCGTGAGCGAGTTTGGACGGCTCGACGTTCTGGTCAACAACGCCGCCGAGCAGGCGACCTACCAGAGCCTTGACGAGATCACCGAGGAAGCCTGGGCGCGGACCTTCCAGGTCAACATCCACGCCATGTTCCACCTGGCCAAGGCGGCCCTGCCGCACCTGAAGCCGGGATCGGCGATCATCAACACCACCTCGGTCAACGCGGACGACCCCAATCCCTCGCTGCTGCCCTATGCGACCACCAAGGGCGCGATTCAAAACTTCACGGCAGGTCTGGCGCAGATGCTCGCCGAGAAGGGGGTGCGGGTGAACTGCGTCGCGCCGGGTCCGATCTGGACCCCGCTGATTCCGGCCACCATGCCGCCCGAGAAGGTGAAGCAGTTCGGGGCCAACACCCCGATGAAGCGGCCCGGCCAGCCTAAGGAGGTCGCACCGGTCTATGTGCTCCTGGCCTCCGACGAGGCGAGCTACGTCTCGGGCGCGACGGTGGCCGTCACCGGCGGCCGGCCGATGCTCTGAGGCCTCAGACCGCCGCCGTGACCAGGAGCTTCCTCTCAGTCGTTCCGGCCCGCGCCAGGAAGCGTCCCGGCCGAACCCCGCGCGAGCCGGCGCTCCCGCGCTTCGGCCATCCGGCGCTGCACAAAGCCCTCCTCGAACTCGCTGGGCAGGATGACCGGGACCTGCAGGCAGATGCTCTGGGTGGGAAGGACGTCGCGCCAGGCGGCGATCAGCTCTTTGTAGGCCTGGCCTACGGGCCGGATGCGCCGGTCGAGGTCATAGAGCCCAAGCGCGTTCACCCGCCCGTTCTTTTCGCGCAGGGCCGTGTCCCAGTCGACCTGGTCGGTCAGGGAATACCAGGTGAAGCCGACGATCGGCACGCCGTCGTTGCGGATGCGCAGGACGTTGGCCCACTCCTTCCAGAGCCACAGGACCGCCTCGTCGCCCCGTTCGCCTTGAAGGTAATTGGTCTCGGTGTGCATCACCGGCAGGTGATAGCGGGCGTAGTACTGCCGCGTGATCTCGTCGTAGCCGAACACCTCCCCGGCGGCGCGGGTGTGGCCGTCCGGCCAGACCCGGTGCTCGTTGGTGACGTAGTAGTCATTGCCGAGGATGCAGTGCGACTTCAGCCGCGCGTGCATGAAGAAGTCGTACTCCGCCGCCGTCATCCCGTTGTCCATCAGGTACCGGTACATCTCGGAATTGACGCGGATCCCGTAGTTCAGGTCGAGCGCCAGGAAGCGTACGGCGTTCATGAACTCGGCCGGCCCGATGGCAGCGGGGCTGTCGGCGTGGAAGTATTCGGAGGACTCGCTCTGCACGAACAGCGCATCGGGCCGCACGTCCAGGATCGCCTGCATGGCCAGCACATTGGCCCGGGCAATGTGCTTGAGGGCTGTGACGAAGCCGCGGTCGGTCGTCATCTGCTCGTTCCACCAGCCGTACTTGGCCGAGAAGGTCGCGCAGATGAACATCTCGTTGATTGGGGTGTAGAGCTGCACCCAGGGAAAGCGCCGTGCGAAGTCGCCGGCGTAGCGGGCGAAGAGGGCGGGGAAGTCGGGGTTCTGGAAGTTGCCGATCCAGTCCGGCACCCCGAAGTGGCAGAGGTCGGCGATCGGGACGATGTTGCGCCGTCTCAGTTCGGCGAACGCCAGGTCGGTGAATTCCCAGTCGTAGCGCCCGTCGGCCAGCCAGACCCGGTGCAGCGGCGGGCCGTAGCGCAAGAAGTGGATGCCGAGATCCTGGACGAGGGCGAAGTCCTCCTGCCAGTGCGCGTAGTGGCGGCAGGCGTCCATCTCGTCGACCCGCGTTCGGCCCTGGTGGATGGTGGGGTAGGAATTCTCGATCCCCGTGGCGAACATGAAGAGCGTCATCGGTTCGTCCTGAAAGCCTCCGGGGAAACAAACACGGCTTTGCCGCGAAGGTTCTCGGTGGCCGTCGGAGCCTACGGACCATGAGCGCAACCCCGCCGGGCGACGTTCGATCGGCCACCCAGGAGGTGGGGGCGCTGCTGGGGCAGATCATCCGCGATGAGGACCCGTCCGCCTTCGCGCGCATCGAAGCGGTGCGTCGGCTCGCCGTGGCCCGCCACTTCCAGGGCGCGGCCGGGGAGCTGCCGGCGCTGCTCGACGGTCTGAGCGCCGACGAAGCCTTCAAGGTCGTGCACGGCTTCGCCTGCTTCCTCCAGGCGGCCAACGCGGCGGAGGACGCCATGCAGGCGCGGCGCGCCAGCCTCGGCGAGGACGCCATCCGGCTCGACGACGTCCTGGATGCGCTCGCCAAAGAGGGCGTCACCGAGGACCAGGTGCGGGCGCTGCTCGGCAAGGGTCTGATCGTCCCGGTGCTCACCGCCCACCCGAGCGAAGTGCGCCGCAGAAGCGTGCTGGAGCACGCTCAGGCCATGCGGGAGACCCTCGGCGCCTTGGCGCATCCGGACTGCGGCCCCGACGCCGAGACGCTGTCCGAGATCCTCCTGCGCGAAACGGCCCTGCTCTGGGGCACGCGCCTCTTGCGAAGCGTCAAGCCGACCCCGGAGGACGAGGTCGACAATACGGTCGCGGTGATGCGCGCGAGCCTGTTGTCGGCCATCCCCGCCGTCTACGAGGCCTGGGAGCGACGGCTGGGCCCTGAACTGCCCGGCTTCCTGCGTCTCGGCAGCTGGGTGGGCGGCGACCGCGACGGCAATCCCTTCGTCACCGGCGAGGTTCTGCGTCGTGCGCTTGCTCGCCAGGCCGAGGCGGTGCTCGGCCACTATCTTGAAGAGGTGCATCGCCTCGGCGTCAGCCTGTCGCTCGCCGAGGACCTGGCGCCGCCGACCCCTGAGCTGAAGGCGTTCGCCGATAGTCTTGCCGACCCGCCGGCCCACCAGGCCCGGGAGCCCTACCGCCGGGCCCTGACCCTCATCTACGCGCGGTTGGCGGCGACCTACCAAGCCTTGGTCGGCCGGCCGGCCCCCCGCCTGGCCGCCGCGCGTGCGGACCCCTATGCATCCCCGGACGCGCTGGTCGCGGACCTGGAGCGCCTGCTGTCCTCGCTGCGGCGGACGAACGCACGGGCTTTCTCCCGCGGGCCTCTGCCGAACCTCGTCCGCGCCGTACGCGTATTTGGCTTCCATCTCGCCAGCTTGGACCTTCGGCAGAACGCGGCGGTGCATGAACGCGTGGTGGCCGAGCTCCTGGCGAAGGCGGGCGCCTGTGACGACTACCTCGCCTTGGACGAGGCGGGACGGCAACGTATCCTGTTGGCCGAGTTGGCGCATCGCCGCCCGCTCGTCTCGCCGATCGTCTGCTATTCCGAGGAGACCGCGCGCGAATTGGGCGTGTTCCGGGCCGCGGCCGAGGCGCGCGCCCGGTTCGGGCCAGCGGCGCTCGGCGCCTACATCGTCTCGAACGCCGGCGCAGTCTCGGACCTGCTGGAGCCCTACGTGCTGATGAAGGAGGCGGGGCTGTTCGATCCCATTGAACCCTCCGCGCCGCTGCGGGTGGAGCCGTTGTTTGAAACGATCGCCGACCTGCGGGCCGCGCCCGAGGTGCTCGCCGCCTATCTGGAGACGCCCCTGATCGCAGGGCTGATGCGCGGCGCGAACGCCCACCAGGAGGTGATGATCGGCTATTCGGATTCCAGCAAGGACGGCAGCTATCTGACCTCCAGCTGGCAGTTGCATCGGACGTCCGCGGCGCTTTCGGCGCTCGCGGACGCCAAGGGCGTGCGCCTGCAGCTGTTCCACGGCCGGGGCGGGGCGGTCGGCCGCGGCGGCGGCTCCAGCTTCGAAGCCATCGTCGCGCAGCCGCCGGGCGTGCTGCGCGGCCGTATGCGGCTGACGGAGCAGGGCGAGGTGATCGCCAACAAGTACGCCGACGCGGCGCTCGCCCGTCGCAGCCTGGAGACCTTGGCCTGTGGCGTGATCGCGGCCTCCCTGCGTCCGGCCTTTGCGGACGTGTCGGCGGCGGACGTCGAGGCGATGGACGCGCTCGCCGAAACCTCGCGCAGGGCCTACCGCGGGCTCGTCTACGAGACGCCAGGATTCGCGGACTTCTTTTTCTCGTCGACGCCCATCGCCGAGCTCAGCGAGCTCAACATCGCCAGCCGCCCGGTCGCCCGTCAGGCGGCGCGGACGATCGAGAGTCTCCGCGCCATACCGTGGGTGTTCTCCTGGTCGCAGGCGCGGCTGATGCTGCCGGGCTGGTACGGCTTTGGCGCGGCCACGAAAGAGGCGGATCTCGAGCGACTGAGGGCGTGGTGGCGAGGCTGGCCCTTTTTCCGCGCGACGCTCCGCAACATGGAGATGGTGCTCGCCAAGGCTGACCTGGCGATTGGTGCGCGCTATGCGGAGCTGGTGGCCGACGTGGATCTCCGGGCCGTCATCTTCGGCCGTATCCGGGCCGAATGGGACCGGACGGTCGACCGACTGCTGGCGATCACCGGACAGACGCAGCTGTTGGAACATGAGCCGCGGCTGGCCGAGGCCATCAAGGGCCGGTTACCCTACATCGAGCCCCTCAACCACCTGCAGGTCGAGCTGCTCCGCCGCCGCCGGGCAGGGGAGGACGATCCGAAGCTGCACGAGGCGCTGCTGATGACCCTGAACGGGATCGCCTCAGGCCTGCGCAACAGCGGCTAGCGCACGAACAGCCGCGGCCCGGGCGGGCGCGCGGCTGCCTTGGCTACTTGAAGTTGGGAGCGATCAGCATCGCCGCGGCGGCGAGCAGGCCCAGCGTAAGCAGGCCGAACATGCCGACGCGATCGACAGTCCGCTCCAGCTTCGGGAAGGTCGCGGTCTCCAGGGCGTGGATGGCCTCGGCCTCCCGCCGACGCAGGTCTGTGCCTTCGGCCGACAGCCAGCGCCGGACATCGCGGAACAGGTTTCTCATGACCATATCCTCCGAAAAGCAACATGGTGACGAGAGGGCCGCGGGGAGGGTCCCCGCGACCGTCTGCCGGGCCCATGGCGGCGCCCGGCAATAGGCGATTTAGGGCGCGCGCACCGGCGCGCAACGCTGCAGATCAGTTGGGCGCGAGCGTCGCGCGCAGCATCCAGGCCTGCTTTTCGTGCGCGGCCAGCCGATCGTTCAGCAGGTCGACCGTCGCGGCGTCGCCCGCCGCCTCCGCCGCCTGGATCGCGGCCTTGACCGTGCCGCACACCTGCTCGTGGTCGCTCAGCAGGTCGCGCAGCATCTCCTGAGCGCTCCAGTGCGGATCACCGTCCTTCACTCCGGTCAGGTTCGCCATCGAGGCGTAGCCCTGGGGCGCAAGCGCCCCCAGCGCGCGGATCCGCTCGGCGATCTCGTCGAGGGAGGCCCAGAGCGACTTGTACTGTTCCTCGAACAGATGATGCAGCGCCGGGAACTGCGGTCCGCGGACGTTCCAATGGTAACCGTGGGTTTTCAGGTAGAGCGCGTGCGTGTCGGCGAGCAGCTTGCCGAGCGCAAGCGCGACCTGATTGGCGCCGGCCGCGGGCGCCGAAGCCGCCGGCGAACTCGTCTTGGGCGTCTCTTGAGTCAGCATGCTTGTCCTCCAAGATTGCCGCCGCGGCGGCCCTTAGTCGGCACCGCCGCGGCGTGCGGTTACGGGGTCATGAACCCGCCGGTCTGGCCCATCCGCTCCAGCGATCGGCCAAGCTCGCGGCCGAGCCGCCGCAGGGCCAGACGGACGCGGCGCCAGCCCGCGCGGGTCCATGGGTTCAGCTTTGCCATAGCCACATCCTCCGTGAGCACATGGGTATGGACGGCCCTGTCGGGCCTCGCGGCTCCCGCCGCTCAGAATCTGATCTAGGGCGCGGCGGGCCGCCCGCAATCGTCTACGAAGCCCCCCGCCGCAGATCCTCGCATCACTGGGCCAGCCGCTGCGACGCCGGCGCCGCCGCGTCCGGCTTGGCGCCCTTGCGGGTGCGCCAGAGCGAGTAGGATACCCCGCCGATCAGCACGCTCAGGGTGACCGCGAGCGAGATCATCGGGTCGATCTTCCCGAAGATGACGTTGTAGAAGATCTTCGCGCCGGCCAGGGCGAGCAGCAGGCCCATGGCGGCCTTGAGGTGCTCGAACCGGTTGATCACGTCGGCCAAGGCGAAATAGAGCGCCCGCAGGCCCAGAACCGCGAAGATGTTTGAGGTGTAGACCACATAGGGGTCAGTGGTGATCGCGAAGATCGCCGGCACGCTGTCGACGGCGAACATGACGTCGCTGAGTTCCACGAGCACCAGGGCGAGGAAGAGAGGGGTGGCGGTCCAGCGACCGGAGGCGCCGCGTACGAAGAAGCGGCTGCCCTGCAGCTCCGGCGTCACCGGCAGCCGTCGGAGCAGGATCTGGTATAGGGGGTTCTTCAGCGCCTCGGACGCATCGCTCCGCGGGCGGCTGAGGCGCCAGCCCGCGTAGAGCAGGAAGGCGCCGAAGACCGGCAGGATCCACGCGAACTCGTGCACGAGCGCCGCGCCCAGGCCGATCAGGAGCGCCCGCAGGACCAGCACGCTCAGGATGCCCCAGAAGAGCACGCGATGCTGAAGCGCCCGCGGCACCATCAGTGTCCCGAAGATGGCTGAGATGACGAAGACATTGTCGAGCGAAAGGCTCTTCTCCAGCACGTAGCCGCTGAAGAAGGCCGCGCCCGCGTCGGAGCCCAGCGTCGCCCAGGTCCAGGCGCCGAACACGACCGCCACCAGGATGTAGGCGCCGCTCAGCACGAGGCTCTCGTTGAGCGGGATCTCGCGGCTCTTGCGGTGCAGGACGCCCAGGTCGAAGGCGAGGAGGCCGACCACGACGGTCACGAAGATGGCCCATAGCCATAGCGGCTTGTCGAGGAATTCAGCGGTCCAGGTCATGTCAGCTTTCGCTTCCGCCGCGCGGACTCGTTGCGCACGTGCTTGCGCACGGCGCGGTAGTCGGCGGCCGCTTTGGGATCGAGGGGTTCAAGCGCCTCGAGCAGCGCATCGAGGTGCGCCACCGGGGCGAAATCGGTGAGATCGCGTGCATCGGCCCATTCCAGGCCCAGGGCGTCGTTGGCCCAGGCCAGCAGGATGACGCGCTTCTGATCGTCTCTCAGGCCGGGGTGCGAGACCACGTCGGCCGGGGTGTCGAAAACCGAGGCGGGATCGAGGAGCGCATCGGCGAAAGCCGCCGCGGCCATGGGGCGTGCGTCCCCTGCGCCCTGGGTTTGCGGTTGAGCGGCCATCGCGAGCCCTGTCGTCTCGTCACATCTCCTTCCTTTTTCGCGATGTAGAGCAGGGCGCCCCGCGCACAAGGCGCGCCGGGCGTCACCCGGCGAGGCGCTGCAGCAGGTCCTCGGGCGGTCGCGCGACGAGGGTGACGTCAAGGCTCAGGCGCTGGCCGCGGCGGAAGAGCTCGAGCGTGATCCGGTCTCCCGGACGCTTGCGGGTGACGGCGCGGGTGACCGTCTCAGCGTCCTCGGCGTCGCGCCCGTCGACCTTGAGGATGGCGTCGCCCGGCTTCAGGCCGGCGACCGCCGCGGGGCCGCCGGGCGTGACGCTGGCCACCAACGCACCCTTCGGCTCAGCCAGTCCCAGGGCTGCCGCCGCATCGGGGCTGATGTCCTGCAGCGCGGCGCCCATGTAGCCGCGCTCGATCGGCCGGCGCGCAATCAGCCGCTCGGCCACGGACCGCGCGGTCTCGGCCGGGATCGCGAACCCGATCCCCACATTGCCGCCGGACGGGGAGAGGATCGCGGTGTTGACGCCGACCAGCCGGCCCTCGGCGTCGAAGCTCGGACCGCCGGAGTTGCCGCGGTTGATCGGCGCGTCGATCTGAACGTAGTCGACGAAGGCGGAGCCCAGATCGCGCCCGTAAGCCGATACGATGCCGGCCGTCGCGGTGGCGCCGAGGCCGAAGGGGTTGCCGATGGCGATGACCCAGTCTCCGACCTTCGGCGATCCGGCGCGCTTCAGGTCCACATAGTTGAAGCGCCCGCCCGACACCTTCAGGACCGCCAGGTCCGTGGCCGGGTCACTGCCGATGAGCCGCGCGCGCAGGCGCCGTTCATTGTGCAGCACGACTTCGACGCGCTCGGCGCCCTCGACCACGTGGTGGTTGGTCAGCACGTACCCGTCGGCGCTGATGAAGAAGCCCGAGCCGGAGGACATCCGGCGCGTCGGGGGCACCAGCTCGGGTTGGAGAAAGGGGAGGTCCGGCAGCACCAGCATCGCCGGGGTGGGCGCGCCTTCGGCATAGATCGACACCACAGCCGGCGCGACCCGCTCGATGACGGGCGCGAAGGTGTCTGGGGCGCTGGCGCGAACGCCTGGAGCCGGGGCGGAGTTGACCCGGCCGCTTGCAGGCCAATGGCTCGCGATGAGCGCACCCAGGAGCGCTGCCGCCAACAAGGCGAGCGCCAGGCTGAGAATACGCCATGCCCGAGGTGACATGCTCCCGTCTCATGCTCTTCGGACGAACTGGGCGAGCCTGTGAGGCCCGCACCGGCGCTGCAAACGAACAAGGCGCAGGTTCGGTTTCTCGCATCTTCCGCCGGTTCTGGCCCGCCCTAAATCGCGCCCGTGAAACGGAACATGGATGCGAGGACAGACCATGATCTCGGATGTCGAATTGAAACGAAGGGCTGAGGCGGAGATCGCCGCGGCCCTCGGCGACGACGCCTGCGACCTGGCCGTCGCCGTCAAAGACGCGGTCGCCACCCTCAGCGGCTTCGTGAAGCGTTATTCGGACGCCTGCATCGCCGAGCATGCGGCGCGCAAGGCGGGCGTTCGCGGCATCGCCAATGAAATCGAAGTGCGCTTGCCGCTGGTCGATCGGCGGAGCGACCCGGAGATCGCCCGCGCGGCGCTGAAGGCGCTGGAGGCTGAGGACCTCGGCGTGGCTGAGCGGCTGTTCGTGCGCGTCAAGAACGGGGTCTTGACGCTGGAGGGAAGCACCGAGAGCGCGCCGCAGCGCGTCGCCGCCGAACGGGTCGTGCGCCGTCTGAAGGGTCTCAAGGGGCTCGTCAATCAGATCCGGGTCGAGCCGCCGAAGCCGGCTTCTGAGGCGCCGGCGCCCACGCCGCGCGCGCCTGAGGAGGCGCGCTCCTTCGCCGAGGCCTCCGATCCGGAGCCGGCGATCTCCGCCCTGCGGGTGCGGGAGGTCGTGGGCGTCGTCGACAGTCAGGAAGAACTCGATGCCTTGGTGAATGAGCTGACCACCCACGGCGTCGACCGCACCGACATCAGCCTCATGGGAACCTTCTCGGCGGTGTTCCACAAGCTGAAGAAGGTCTATCGCCGGCCCGACGAGGTCGCGGATCTTCCTGATGTCCCGCGCCGGTCGCTGGTGACGCGCGACGACGTCTTCGCCTCCACGGCCCTGGTGTTCGGCACCTTGCTGACCGTGGGCAGCTTTGGCGCCGCCCTGCCGGTCGTCGCCTCAGGCGGGGCCCTGGCTGCGGCGATCGCGGCCGCGGTCGGCGGCGGCGCGGCGGCCGGCGCGCTTGCGCGGATCATCCGCGACAAGGTGATCAACCCGCGGGACGCCGCGCGGCTGGAGGATGATCTGATGAGCGGCGGCCTTGTGGTGTTCGTCCGGGTCGACACCTCAGCCGAGGAAGCGAACGCGCTCAAGATCATGCGCGAGGTGGGCGCGGACAACGTGCATGTGCACGAAATCGACGTGGGCCGCCGGCGTGACGATCTTCCGCTGAGCGCGGTTCAGCCTCTGTTCGACGAGGCGCTTCCCCGCGCGGAAACAACGCGATAGCAAGCTTTGCTAAGGGCCGCGCCGCTGGCGCGGCCCGTTGGCCTGTGTTCTATAATGCACGGCGAAGTCAGCCGAAATCGATATCGGGGCGCCACCCGCACCCCGAAGGGGTGGGGGAAGTGGTGAGTACTGCGTCGCACGAGTTTGAAGACGAAGCGCCGGTTCCCTCCGGCATCGCGGGGCTGGACGAGATCCTGGTCGGCGGGTTCAGCCGGTCGAATGTCCATTTGGTCGAGGGCGCGCCCGGCACCGGCAAGACGACGCTCGGCCTCCAGTTCCTGCTTGACGGACGCGAGCGCGGCGAGCGCGGTCTCTATGTGACCCTCTCGGAGACCAAGCGCGAGCTGGCTCGATCCGCCCGGACGCACGGCTGGTCGCTCGACGGGATCGAGATCTTCGAGCTGGTGCCGCCCGAGCTGACGCTGGACCCCGAACAGGAACAGACCCTCGTCTACGCCTCGGACCTGGAGCTTGGCGAAACCGTCTCCATGGTCCGCAAGGAGGTCGAGCGGGTGAAGCCCGAACGCGTCGTGTTCGACAGCGTCTCGGAGATCCGCCTCCTGTCCCAGGGCTCGCTGCGCTACCGCCGTCAGGTCCTGGCCCTCAAGAACTTCCTCGCGCTGCAGAACTGCACGAGCCTCTTCCTGGACGACCTCACCCAGCAGGCGGAGGAGACCAGCCTGCACAGCATGGTGCACGGGGTCGTGCGGTTGCATCAGACCGCCCTCCAATTCGGGGGCGACCGGCGCCGGCTGCAAATCTCGAAGCTGCGCGGCCGCGAGTACAAGGGCGGCTTCCACGACTTCGCTATTCGCAAGGGCGGGCTTCAGGTCTTTCCGCGCCTGATCGCGGCCGAACATGAACGGGACTTCTCACCGACCGAGCCGGTGTCGAGCGGCATCGGCGAACTCGACGCCTTGCTGGGCGGGGGTCTGTCGCGCGGCACCAGCACCCTGATCATGGGACCCTCCGGGACGGGCAAGTCGTCCCTGACGCTGCAGGTCATCGATGCGGCCCTCAAGCGCGGCGAGAAGGTGCTGATCGTCTCCTTCGATGAGACGCGGCGTGTGCTGATGGCCCGGGCGGAGGGCCTGTCCATCGATCTCGGCGGGCCGGTCGCCTCGGGGCAGCTTGTTCTACGCCACATCGACCCGGCGGAACTCTCGCCCGGCGAGTTGATCGGGATGATCCGCCAGCACGTCGAAGCCGGCGCCCAGGTCGTCGCGCTGGACTCGCTGACGGGCTATCAGAACGCCATGCCGGAGGAGAGCTACCTCACCCTCCACATGCATGAACTGCTGAGTTATCTCGGTCAGCAGGGGGTGATGACCCTGCTGGTGCTGGCGCAGCACGGCTTGGTCGGGCCCATGCAAAGCAGCGTTGACCTCACCTACATCAGTGACACGGTGCTGCTGCTGCGGTTCTTCGAAGCCGGCGGCAAGATCCGCCGGGCCATGTCGGTGATGAAGAAGCGAACCGGACCGCACGAAGAGACGATCCGCGAGTTCCGCATCAGTTCGGACGGGCTGCGCGTGGGACCGGCGTTGGAGCAGTTCCATGGCGTGCTGACGGGGGTGCCGGCCTTCTCGGGGCCGCCCTCCACGCTCCTGGAGCCCAAGCCGGATGAGGCCTGATCCTATCCAGGATCCCCTGCTGGTCTTCTGTCCCATCGGCCGGGACGGAAAGGTCGGCGCGGAGCTGCTCCGTAAGGGCGGTCTGCCGGCGCGGGTGATTGACAGCTTCGATCCCCCCGGCGGCTATGCCGAGACCGGTGGATTGCTTGTCGCTGAGGAAGCCTTCGACCGGTCCGATCCGGAGCCGCTGTTCCGCTGGCTGAGGACCCAGCCGCCCTGGTCCGACTATCCCATCATCCTGCTGCGGAACCGCGAAAGCGGCGTCACCGCCCAGGTCGAGGCGCGCTTTGGACGTCTCGGCAACGTCACCATCCTCGAGCGGCCGCTGCACCTAACGACGTTGGTGAGCGCGGCGAGCACCGCCCTGCGCGCGCGCCTCCGGCAGCGCGAGGCCGAGGCCTATCTGCTCGAGCGCCTGCGGGCCGCCGAGGCGCTGCGGGAAACGGAGAGCCGGTTCCGCAGCCTTGCCGACAGCGCCCCAGCGCTGATCTGGACGTCAGATGCGGACGGCCGGGTCATCTACGCCAACCGGCGCCATTGGGAGGTGTTCGGAGAGCCGGCGGAGGGGTTCACCGGCACAGGTTGGCTGGCCCCGATCCTGGAGGAGGACCGGCCTGCGGTGGAGTCGGCCTGGCGCCAGGCTTGCCTGGCGCGCCAGACGCTCAACCTCGAATACCGTGTGCGGGACAAGGACGGCGAGCTGCGCTGGCTGCACTGCGAGGCCGCGCCGCGAGGCGGCCAGGGAGCTTATCTTGGCCATGTGGCCTCGGCCACCGATGTCACTGCCGTAAAGAGCGCCGCCGAACTGCTGGAGCGGCGGGTGGAGGAGCGCACGGCCGAGCTCGCTGTGGCCAACCGCCAGCTGCTCACCGAGATCGCCGAGCGCGAGAAGATGGAGGCGACGCTGCTGAAAATGCAGCGCCTCGAGGCCGTGGGCCAGCTCACCGCCGGCATTGCGCACGACTTCAACAATCTGCTGCAGGTGATCGTGGGCGGCCTGACCATGCTCGAGCGGGGCGGCGACCCCGCTCGGGCGCAGGCGCGGATCCAGATGATGCGGCAAGCCGCCGAGCGGGGCGCCACCCTCACCAAGCAGCTGTTGGCCTTCTCTCGCCGACAGAAGCTCGCGCCCCAGCCGGTCAACCTCAACGAGGCCCTGGAGAGCATGCGCGGCCTGTTGCAGGGCGCGATCGGCGGCAGCATGGCGCTCGAGCTGAAGCCCGGAAAGGCGCTCTGGCCGGCGCTGGTCGATCCCACGCAGATCGAGATGATCGTCCTGAACCTAGCCATCAACGCCCGGGACGCCATGGACGTGGGCGGACGACTGACCGTCCAGACCGGCAATGTCACCATCAGCGGAGCCCGCGTGCGACCCGAGGAGCCGGAGCCGGGGGACTATGTGATGGTGGCGGTCAGCGACACCGGATCGGGCATGCCGCCTGACGTCGTGGCCCGCGTTTTCGAGCCCTTCTTCACCACCAAGCCCGTGGGCAAGGGCTCGGGCCTGGGCCTGAGCCAGGTGCTGGGCTTCGCCAAACAATCCGGCGGCGGCGTCGCAATCGAGACGGAGCCGGGCCGGGGCACGACCGTGAAGGTCTACTTGCCGCGCGCGCCTTTTGCGCAGGCGGACGTCCAGAGCTCGCTGCTGGCCGATGGTCTGAAGGTGGCGGAAAAGGGCGGGACAGTGCTTGTCGTCGACGATGACGAACTCGTCCGCGAAACCACGAGCCAGATGCTCGGGCAGCTCGGCTATCGGGTGCTACAGGCGGGCAGCGGCGGCGCGGCGCTGGAGTTGCTGAGCGGACGCCGAAAGATCGACCTGCTCATCGTCGACTTCGCCATGCCCGGGATGAACGGCGTTGAACTCGCCAAGCTCGCGGCCGCCAAGCGGCCACGGCTTCCGATCCTGATGGCGACCGGGTTCGCCGATCACAGCGCGATCCAGCACCTCGCGGCCGACCAGCTCCTGACCAAGCCATTTTCCGAGGCGGAGCTCGCCCAACGGGTGCGCCGGGCCCTTGAGGATAACATCGGCGCCACAGTCTGAGGCCTGTCAGAAGACGTCTGCAACCGTTTGACGAGACGCGCATTCTGCGGTCATGAACCGCCGCTTTGTGATCGCCAAGCTTCGAGGAGCGCAGGACGTCTCTGGGATCATACTTCCGGAGACCACGGATCGCTCGCAGCTGCTGCAGCGCGGGGCTGAACTTCTCTCCCACCTGACAGCGTCGCGCGTGGGTCCGCAAGACGTGGAGCTGCTTCCCTATTTCCCGCCGGAACGCGACCAGATCCGCCTGGCCTCGTGAGACCCCGACATGAGGCCTGTCGCCGCCTTGGTCGCAGGCACGCCCCCCTGCGTCCTCGGCGAAGGCCCCTTCTGGGACGAAGCGGGCATGCGCCTCCTCTGGGTCGATATTGTCGCGCGGCGCGTCCACGCCTACGGCTTTCGCGATCAAGCTCTCACGACCTGGGACACCCCAAGCCTGGTCTCCGCGGCGATCCCGACGCAGGCGGGCGATTTGATGCTCGCCCTGCAGGACGGCCTCTATCGCTTTAGACCTGAGACGGGCGAGCTACGGTTGTTCTGTCGGCCCGACGCCGATCCTGGGAACCGCTCAAACGAGTGCCGCTGCGATCCCCAAGGGCGCCTGTGGCTGGGAACCATGCAGAACAACATCGCGCCCGACGCCTCGCCGCGCCCGGTGACCCGCTCCAGCGGCGGGCTGTTCGTTGTCGATGCGGATGGGCAATCCCGGCGGATGCTGTCGAACATCGGCGTCGCCAACACCCTTGCCTGGAGCCCGGACGGCGAGCGTCTCTATTTCGCCGACAGCCGGCGCAACCTGATCTGGAGATTCCGCTACCGGCCCGAGGGTCCGATGCTCCTGGACCAGGAGGTTTTCGTCGAGGGCGGTCCCGGCGTGCCGGACGGTTCGGCGATGGATACGGGAGGCTTCCTCTGGACCGCGCGTTGGGGCGCGGGGTGCGTCATGCGCTATGCGCCGGACGGTCGGATCGATCAGATCGTCCAGCTTCCCGTGCGCCAGCCGTCCAGCTGTGCGTTCGGCGGGCCGGATCGAAAGACGCTCTTCGTCACGACGGCGCGCCATGGACTGCAGGAGCCGGCGGGGCCGCACGAAGGCTGCCTCTTCAGTTTGGATGTCGCGGCGCCAGGTCTGCCGCAGCCGATCTTCCGGGGCTGAGCCCTAGGCGGGCCAGGCGCCGCGTGCGAGCCAACGGCGTGGAAGCCGGTTCTCTGGCTTGGCGGGGCGAACGAGGTCGAAGGCGACCACGGCCAGCAGGCGAAGGCAGTCGAGCGCGGTTCGGACGGACGTCGGCACGCGGGGATTCCTTCTATCTTCTCAGCCTCTCTCCGGCGTTCAGCAACGCGGCCAAGCACGGTCGGTTGCGCATCGAACCCCTTGTGCGGATTGGACTTTGACCTAGTTCATCCTTTGCCGCCCAGTGGCGGCCGAGGAGTTCGTCGGCCGGGGACCTGGCCGGCGCGCCGCACGTGGCGACGCGGCACGGTCCCGGTGTCATGGACAGCCGGTCAGGCGGGCGCCGGAGCTTGTAGTCCCCCAGCCGGCGGACGCCCGCCCCCCGCGCCGCGGACTCCTCGATCAGTGTCCCAACATGAAGGAGGCATGCGATGGATCGTAAGGATCTCGCCGCGCAAGGGACGAACGACCGAAGTCTCGCCCCTCTGTCGCGTCAGGATTGGCTCGCTCCCGCCTTCGGCGGCTTCGCGCCGCTCGTGGGCCTTCGCGAGCAGATGAACCGGCTCTTCGACTCGGTTTTCCGGGACCTCGCCACCCAGACGCCCGTCGCCAATTGGCCGAGCCTGGAGGTGCAGGAGAAGGATGGCGCTTACCGGATCAGCGCCGAGCTGCCAGGCCTCGACGAAAAGGACGTGGAGGTGTCGGTGCAGGATGGCGTGCTGACGATCCGGGGCGAGAAGAAGGCCGAGACGGAAGACAAGGAGCGGCAGTACAGCGAGCGCTACTATGGCCGCTTCGAGCGTCGGCTGACCCTGGGCGAGCTCGACGAGGAGAAGATCACCGCCAGCTTCGACAATGGCGTGCTGACCATCACGGCGCCGAAATCGCCGAAAGCCGACGCCCAGGCTAAGCGGATCCCGATCAGCACGGGCCAGACAGTCCACTGATCGGGCGAGGCGCAATGCGCTTCGCAATGGCCCCGGGAGGGAGGTTCTCGCCAGTTCCGCCCCTCCCGGGGCTTCTGTTTGCCGTCAAGACTTGGGCGCGGTCGCAGGAGAAGGCTGCCGCCCTGGCCGCCGCCGGCGCCGCCGTCCATTTCGGATCGCTCGAAGACCTGGACTGGCTCCAAGAGGGCGCGGCCGGCGCCGACGGCGTCATCCCTCGCCTTCAACCACGATTTCTCGACGTTTGTGGCCAATTGCGGGAAGACCGGCGGGTCACCGGGGCGCTCAGCGTCGCGCTCGTCGGCTCTGCCCGTCCTCTAATCGTCACCTCCGGAACCTGGATGGTCAACACCGCGCCGGGCGCCCTGGCCACGGAAGACGGCGCGGTCGTGAGCTCGGGCGTGAACCCACGCGCTGCGTCTGAAGAGGCGGCCGCCGCGGTGCTGGCGGAGGACGTAGCCCGCCTCTACAGGTTGGCGATCGAGAGGGGGGAGCCGGGCGCCAAGTATCACGCGGTCGCCGAGCAGGGCGTGGCGTTCAAAGACATGGCGCAAGCGATCGGCCATCGGTTGAACATTCCGGTCCGGTCCATCGCTGCGGAGGACGCCGAAGCTCATTTCGGCTGGCTCGCCAGCTCTGCGCGCCTTGATGCGCCCGCCTCCAGCGAACAGACACGCAAGATGCTGCCCTGGCGGCCGACCGGGCCGGGGATGATCACCGACCTCGAAGCGTTGCAGATCGCGGACGCCTGAGGCTGCGGCGTCCGACCGTAGGACCGCCTTCGTCCAACGCCGTGCGCCGTTTCCGGCAAGGTCAGCTTCACAAAGAATGAGGGCGCCTGAGATCAGGCGCCCATGAAGATGGCTCCGATCACGTAGCCTATGGCGGCGATGAGGACGGCGATCGCGCTGTAGGCGAGGAATTCCTCCTCCTTCGACATGCCGGTCGGCGCCGCGCGGGTCTTGGCTTCAGCCATCTGGTTTCACCTCCTTTCCATCAGTGTTGCTGGCGCGCCTCAATCCCGCCGCTGTCCGAACAAGGACAGCAGGAATTGGAAGAGGTTGATGAAGTTGATGTAGAGGCTGAGCGCGCCATAGCTGGTGGCGACCCCGCGCGCGGACGCGTCGCCGCCCAGCTCGTAATAGGTCAGCTTCAGGCGCTGGGTGTCGTAGGCGATCAGGCCCGCGAACACGAAAACGCCGATCACGCTGACCGCGAACTGCACCGCTTCAGAGCGCAGGAAGATGTTCACCAGCGAAGCGATGACCAGACCGATCACGCCCACGATCAGGAAGGATCCGAAGCCGCTCAGGTCCTTCTTCGTCGTATAGCCGAAGAGGCTCAAGCCGCCGAAGGCGGTCGCGGTGATCAGGAACGTGGAGGCGATCGACGTGCCGGTGTACATCAGGCCAACGACGCCGAAGGAGGCGCCGATCAGGGCCACAATCGTCCAGTAGAGGGCGCTGGCCGCGCCGCTGGTCGGATTCTTCATCGCGAAGCCCGACACGAGCATGATGCCGAGCGGCGCGAAGGCGACGATCCAGCCCAGCGGCGTCATGCCGGCGAGCCGTCCGTCGGCGTTCACCATAAACATCAGGTCGCGGATCGGCGGAACGCTCGAGGTGAGAAAGGCGAGGGCGGCCGAGACGACCAGACCAAGAGCCACCTTGTTGTAGACACCGATCATGAAGGATCGCAGACCCGCGTCGACGGCCATGTCGCCGCGCTGCGCAGGTATTGATCCGTAGTGGCTTCGATAGAAGTCGCTCATTGCTGAAGGTCTCCTAGGACAGGTATCTGCCTCCAGCTTCTTCAATCTAGGACGCCGCAGGCACGACACAAGATCACGCGTCAGGCCATGTAATGGCCGCCGTTGACGTTCAGGGTCTCGCCGGTGATGAACCCGGCTTCGTCCGCCGCAAGGAAGGCCACGCAGCGGGCGATCTCCTCAGGCCGCGCCAGGCGACCGACGGGGATCTCGGCGATGATGCGCTGAAGCACCTCCGGCGGCACGGCGGCGACCATCTCGGTGTCGGTGTACCCGGGCGACACCGCGTTGACGGTCACACCCTTGCGCGCACATTCGAGGGCCAAGGCCTTGGTGAAGCCGATTACGCCGGCCTTGGCGGCCGCGTAGTTGGTCTGGCCGACTTGACCCTTCTGGCCGTTCACCGACGCGACGTTGACGATGCGGCCAAAGCCGCGCTCGCGCATGCCCGCGACGACGAGCCGGCTCACGTTGTAGAGGCCCGTGAGGTCGACCGCCAGGACCGCGTCCCAGGCTTCCGGCGCCATCTTGTGCAGCATGGCGTCGTGCGTGACGCCGGCGTTGTTCACGAGGATGTCGATCGGTCCCAACTCGGCTTCGACGCGATCGATCGCGCGGGCGCAGGCGTCCCGGTCGGTGACGTCACACTCTATCAGGGGCATCGCCAGATCGGGTCTCGGCTCATGGCTGCGCCTCAGGTTGAGCCCCGCCACCCGTCGGCCCTCGGCGGCCAGTCGCTCGCAGACCGCTCGTCCGATGCCGCGCGCGGCTCCGGTCACAAGCGCGACGCGGCCCATGGTCACCGCTCCCTCACGTAACGGCCGGGGGCGGGCTCAACGACGCTCAGCTCTCCGAAGGCTCGCGCGGCCGGCGCCGCCCGCTCGGCCGGCCCGGAGCGATCCGCAAGCCAGTCCGTCCAGGCCGGCCACCAAGAGCCGTCCTGGCGCGGCGCGGCCTCAACCGCCTCTGGCGGGACATAGGGCGCGCCGGCCGCGGCCGTGGTCTTGCGATACCAGGCCTTGGGCTTGCCGGGCGGACTGACGACGCTGGTGTTGTGCCCGCCGCCGGTCAGCAGGAAGGTCCGTTCGCCGGGCGCGTAGAGTTCGATCCGCTGCACGGATCGCCACGGGGCGATGTGGTCGAGCTCCGCTCCCAGCACGAACAGCGGCGCCCGGATGTCCTTCAAGCTCGCCGGCGCGCCGTCCGCATCGATGCCGCCCCGGGCGAGGCGGTTCTCGAGGTAGCAGCCGCGCAGGTACTCGACGTGCATGCGCGCCGGCATACGCGTGGTGTCCGCCAACCACGCGCCGAGCGGATCGACCGCGGGCGCCTCGCCCTTGAGGTAGCGCGTGACCAGCCGAGGCCAGAGCATGTCGTTGGGTCGCAGGGCGTAAAAGGAGGCGGCCATCTGCCAGCCTTCCAGGACGCCCTGGGCCGAGAGCAGCGCTTCCAGCGCGTCCACGTCGGCCGCCGTCAGGAGCTTGCGGTAGTCGCCGGCGTCTTCGAAATCCGTCTGCGCCGCGAGCAGGCTTATGGATGCAAGGCCATTTTCGCCATCCCGGCCTTGCCGGGCGGCCTCGAGCGCCAGCAGGGTGCCGCCTAGGCAGTAGCCCACCGCGTGCGCGCGTGCGCCGCAGATCGAGCGGACGAGGTCCAGGGCGGTCGCCACCCCCTCCCGCCGATAGTCGTCGAGCGAGAGGTCTCGGTGCTCAGGCCCAGGGTTGCGCCACGAAATGGCGAACACCGAAAATCCAGCCTCCACCAGATGCCGGACCAGCGACGTCTCGGGCGTGAGGTCCAGGATGTAGAACTTCATGATCCAGGCCGGCACGAGCAGCACCGGCTCGGGCCGGACCTTTGGCGTCGTCGGATCGTACTGGATGAGCTCCATGAGGCGATTGCGGTAGACGACTTTCCCGCGGGTGGCGGCGAGGTCCTCGCCCACCGTCAGCGCATCTTCGCCAGACAGAGGCCTGCCGGCGGCTGCGCGCGCGAGGTCGCGCGCCCACAGGGCCGCGCCTTCGAGCAGGCTCCGGCCACCGGACTTGGCCGCCGCGGCCAGGACCTCCGGGTTGGTGGCCGGCCAGTTGCTCGGGGAGAGCGCGCCGAGGCTGAGCCGCCCCAGCAGCTCCAGACGGCGGCGATCCGGCTCGGCGAGGCCCGGCAACGGCCCGCAGGCGGTGCGCCACAGCTTCTCCGCAAAAAGCTGCGCCTGAGCCAGATGGGCGTAAGGCGGCAGCTCCCATTCCTGAGCCGCGAAGCGCTTGTCGTCCCGGTTCGGCTTGATCGACCAGTCCGCACGTGCAGGGCCCGAGGCCGCAAGAGCCGCCAGCCCGCGACCGAAGTCTGCAGCAAGCGCCGCCAGCCTTTCAGGATGACGGACGAGCTGGTTCGCCCAGCTTGCCGCCGCCGTGAGGTTCGGGGCCGGATCGAGACCCGCGGTGGCGCGGGCCATCGCCTGGCGCAAAAGGGCGTCGGCGCTGGGCGAATAGGGAACGGCCGCCGTCTCGCCGGCCGTCCGGGGCGTCGCATCGAAAGCCAAGGTCACCTCCTTTCGCAAGTGCGAAATGGTTCAGGCGGCGGACGGGTCAAGGGTCTGGATTGCGCGTCCGGACGCCCTAGCTCTGCGGCGGAGATCGCTATGCAGGACGCGCTCATCCGCATCGAAGAGTGGCTGCAGACGGGGGTGGCCTGGGCGGGGCCCGCACTCGCCGCGGCGGCGCTGCTGGAGTCGCTCGTGGTGGTCGGGGCGATTGTCCCGGCGACCCCCGTGCTCGTCGCCTTGGGCGGCGTGATGGCGGCTGGGCACGCGCCGCCGAGCTTGCTCGCCTGGGCGGCCGCGGGGGCCTTCCTCGGCAATTGGACGTCCTACGAACTCGGCGCCGCAGCCCGGCGGCGAAACCTGCGGCTGCCCAGCCGCCTCGGCGAGCAGGTCGGCCAAGTCAGCGAGGCGCTGTTCGCGCGCTATGGCCCGGTCGCCATCATCGTTGGCCGCTTCCTTGGCCCCGCTGCGGCGGTGGCGCCGTTCGCCGCCGGCTGGAGCGCGATGCGGCGCTCCCAGTTCCTGCTGGCCGACCTTGTAACTTGCCTCCTCTGGCCCTCGGTCATGGCCGGTGTCGGCTATCTCGGCGTCGAAGCTGTATTGGCCCTCTAGGCGCAGCTCAGTCTGGGGTCGGTCGCTCGGCCATGACCTCGCGCGGCCGCTTGTCATTGCGCAGGCCCTTGAAGCTGGCCTGCCGGATGCGCCCGGCTCCGGTCCATTCGGCGAAGTCGATGTTGGCCACCAGTTCCGGCCGGACCCAATGGATGTCGATCCCGGCCTTTGGAGCATCGCCCGTGTCAAAGGGGCAGTGATCGGTCTCGAGCGACCGAAGGCGCGGAACGAGATCGCGCAGCACCTCTTGCGGATAGCCGGTATGCACCCGCCCGACATACCGAAGACGTCCCTCGTCATAGACGCCCGCCAGCAACGAGCGGAACTTCTCGCCGCCCGTTGTGGCCCACCCGCCGATCACCACTTCCTGCGAGGGTCGCCACTTGGCCTTGCGCCAGCTGTCATTGCGCTCACCCGGGCGATAGGGCGCGTCGAGACGCTTAGACACAACTCCCTCCAGATTGCGGGACTTGGCCCAGGCCAGAGGATCCTGCGCATCGGCCAGAGGCGCGGCCCGCACCGCCGCGCTTGCAGGCAGCTTGGCGAGCAGCTCGCCCAACCGTTGCCGACGCAGGGACAGCGGCTGTTCGAGCAGGGAGGCAGGTCCAAGGTGGAGGATGTCGAAGGCGAAGAAGACGATCGGCTCTTGCGCCGCGCCGCGTTGGCGCGCGCCGAGACGGCTTCGGAGCAGCGAGAAATCCGGACGGCCGTCGGGCGCCAGCGCGCAGAGCTCGCCGTCCAGGATGCAGTCGGGCAGATGGGGCAGGTGGACGAGATCCGGCAGCAGCGCCGAGCGGTCGGCCCCGCTTCGGCTGCGCCAGGTGACGCGCTCGGCGGCCACGCGCGCCTGGAAGCGGTCGCCGTCGAGCTTGAGTTCGTGCAACCACTCCGACCCCGACGGCGGCTGCGCGACGAGCCGCGGGTGCTGGAAGGGGATGAAGAGCGGCGGCGCCCCGGCGCTGCGCAAAGCCGGCGCGTCGTCGCAAGTTGGCGAGTCGTGCGCCGTCATGCGTCGAGGGCGCGGTACGCCTCCTCCGCCAGCACGATGAGCTCTTCGAGAGGCAGCTCTTGCGGCGGGTCGGCCGGCCGTTCGGGGATCGCACCGATGGGCGCCTCAAAAGTCTTCAGGACTTCGATTTCAGGTCTTTCGATCTCCGGCATGGTCTGGTCTCAAATCGCTGTCTGCGCCTCAAAATATAGGGCGCGTCCCGGCTTCGGCAGGCCGATTTGCAGACTGCGCCGGCGGGCGGGGCCGACGCGGCGGCAGCAGAAGCAGCTTGCGACCAGACCTTGCCAGCCGCCCAGCGGCGCAGAGCTTGCGCACCTCCCGGCTGGTCGTCTCCGGCGTCAGGCCGAGAAAGTCGCTGAGTTCGATCTGGCTGAGGGGGAGGGGACAGGGTGCCTCGTCCGCCGCCAACCGCGCCGAGAAGGCTTCCATGCAGGCCGCGATACGCTCGGCCGCCGGCAGACTGCGAATGCAGAGCACGTGCTGGGCGAACGCCCGGTAATGGCCAAGGCAGCGCTGGGTGACCTGCATCAGCGCGCCGGCGTTCCCCCTCGTGGATCTCACAAAGGCGGCGGCCGAGTAGGCGGTGAGCTCGAGGTCCGTGCTCGCTTCAGCCGTGCAGTCGCGGGCGTCTAGGGCGAACCCGAAGAGATCGCCGGGGAAGCAGAAGCCAACGATCTGCCGGCGACCGTCGCTGGCGTAGAGCAGCAGGCGAACGCAGCCGGCTTCCACCCGATAGAAGGTCGTGGCCGGCTCGCCCTCCTGATAGATGGTCTGGCCCCGCCGACGCCGAACGCGCCAGCGGACCAGGTCCCGCGGCTCGTCCTTCAGCGGGTCCGGGGCGAACGTGCGCGGTTCGGGCCAAGCCTCAACAAACGCCAAACCGGCTCCGGCCCAATCGCCGGAAGGCGTCGGCGCTGCGGCCGTCGAGCCCATTATTGGAACGCCTCCCTCCGCGGTATCCGGGAAGAGGACGACCGCCCGACCCGTGCACTATATTGCAACGCCCGGAGAGGTCCGGTCGTTCCTCACACCGGCACGCAGCGGCGGAATTGCGCCGGGTTCCAACGCCGACCGCCGAGGGAGCCGAGCATCCGTTCCAAGCAATTGGGGCGAAGCGGCCCACGGCTTCTCACCATTCGGTCCGGGCCAACGGTCGCACTCTGGCGCGAACGCCGTCCCGCTCTATGTCTGGACTCCGCGCCCGTTTGATTTGGCTTCAGGGGATGGGACTTGGTTGAGGATCCTTACAAGGTCCTGGGCCTGAACCGACAGGCTTCCCAGGACGACATTCAGAAGGCCTACCGCAAGCTGGCCAAGAAGCATCACCCGGACCTCAATCCGGGTGACCGGTCGGCCGAAGAGAAGTTCAAGCAGGTCTCTCAGGCGTACGACCTGCTGGGCGATGAGGAGAAGCGCCGCCGGTTCGACCGCGGCGAGATCGACGCCCAGGGAATGGAGCGGCCGCAGCAGCGGTTCTATCGCGAGTACGCCGACGCCGGCGCCGACCACCCCTACGCCAGCCGCGCCGGGTTCGAAGACTTCGCCGACGCCGACAGCATCTTCTCGCAGTTTTTTACCGGAGGCCGCGGCGGCGATCGGTTCCGCAATGTCCGGATGCGGGGCGGCGACGTCCGCTATCACCTGCGGGTGGATTTCCTGGATGCCGTGCGCGGCGCGCGCCGGACGCTGACCCTCCCCGACGGGTCTTCTCTGGACATCGAGATCCCCGCGGGGGTGGAAGACGGCCAGATGCTGCGTGTTCGCGGCAAGGGCTCACCGGGACTGAACGGCGGCGAGGCCGGGGACGCGCTTATCGAGCTGGAGATCGCCGATCATCCTGTGTTCCGGCGCGAAGGCCAGGACATTCACGTCGACCTCCCCATCACGATCGACGAGGCGGTGCTCGGCGGCAAGGTGGAGGTGCCGACGCCGACTGGGACGGTGACCATGACGGTGCCGGCCGGCGCCAGCAGCGGCCGCACGCTCCGCCTGCGCGGCAAAGGCGTGCAGGGGCGCACCAAGGGGGACGAGCTGGTCCATCTCAGCATCGTGCTGCCGGAACGCGTCGATCCGGAACTCGAGAACTTCATGCGTCGGTGGCGTGAACAGCATCGCTACGACCCGCGCCGTCCGATGAAGGGAGCGGCCTGATGTTGTGCGAAACGGATGTGGTGGGCCTGGTCCAGGGTCTGAGCCGGCGTCGGCTCCGGCAGTGGGTGCAGTCTGGCTGGGTCCTTCCGGCCCAGAGCGAGCGGGGCGCAAGCTTCAGCGAGATCGACGTCGCCCGCGCGCGTCTCATCCTGCACCTCCAGCGAGACATGAAGATCGGACCGGACGCCGTGCCCCTCGTGCTGTCGCTGATGGACCAGGTCTACGGGCTGAGGCAGGAGCTCCGGCGCCTGGCCCGGGCCGTCGAGGCACAGCCGGACACGGTCAAGCAAGCGATCCTGCGCTCTGCAGGGGGCGGGTGATCCGCGCGCTAGAACGATGGGATCCGCTCCCCTGCACTTGATCGACGTCAAGTCGAGCACCGCAGCGCCGGGCAGGGTCGGCGTGAAGGAGTAAATGCGATGTCAGCTTATCAAGTCGCGACCAGGCAGGCGTATGACGGCGGCGAGGCGCCGACGGAGTCCGTTGGGCATCTGCAAGAGGCCGGAGGCGTGACGCTGTTCGAAGTGGCTCCTGAGGGCCGGTCGTGGCTGATCAAGCACAATCGCGGCGGGCTCGGGCGTGTGGGCGACAAGGCCGAGGCGATCCAGATCGCCGGCGGTCTGGCCGCCTGGTGCAAGGCCCAAGGGAGGCTGGTGAGCTTCCAGCCGGAGTAGGTGACGGCGGCTCGACCCCAGAGCGAGTTGTGGTCAGGCCTGGTGGCCGATCTCGGCGGCACGAACACCCGCTTCGCGCTGGTCGATCGGCGCGGTCGTCTTCAGGCGTCGAAGACCTATCCGGCGGCCGCGTTCCACTCGGTCGATGAAGGCTTGGCCAGGTACCTCCGCGACGTCGCGCCCGGCGCAGCCCCGCCCGCAGCGGTGCTGGCGATCGCAGGCCAGGTGACCGACGGTCGCGCGCGCTTCTCCAACCTGCCTTGGACGGCGGACGCCGCCGCGCTTCGCGCGGCGTTCTCCTTCCGCGCGGTCGAACTCATTAACGACTTCGTGGCTCAAGCCCTGGCGGCGCCGCGCCTTGCGCCGGAGCACCTGCGGCCACTTGGGAGGCCGAGCAAGGCGCAACCCGGCGTGATCGCGGTCATCGGCGCCGGCACCGGCTTTGGGGCGGCGGGGCTCGCGCCTGGACCGGCTGGCGAGACGCCGATCGCTTCAGAAGCCGGCCACGCCGGCTTCGCGCCCGCGGACGAATTCGAGCTGCGGCTGTGGGAGCGACTGAAGAGGCGTTTCGGCCGCGTCTCGATCGAGCGCGTGCTGTCGGGCCGCGGGCTCGTCGCGATCTATGAGGCCGTCCGGGACCAGGGGGCGATCACTCAGCCTGCCGAGGTCGTCGCGGCTGCAAGGCAGGGCGAGAACGAAGCGCAGCAGGCGCTTTCGCGGTTCGTGACGATCTACGGCCGCGTCGCCGGCGACCTTGCCCTCACCTTCGGGACTCGGGCCGGCGTCTACATTTCCGGCGGAATCGCGCCGAAGATCCTCGACTGGCTGGAGAGGCCCGCCTTCCGTGAAGCGTTCGAGGACAAAGGGCGGTTAAGCGGCTTCGTCCGATCCGTGCCCACCTTCGCGGTGACCCACCCGGACCCGGGCCTGCTAGGCGCCGCACGGCGGCTCACGGAGCTCCTAGAGGCATCGGCCGCGGCTCAGGACGGCTGCGCCGAAGCGCACTCATAACCTCGGGGCCCGCCAGCGGCGATCAAGGCCTGCAGGTCCCGCCTCACACCACAGACGATCGCGTGCGCCTCGCGGTTTTCGTCGGGGGGGACGAGCCGCTCGACGACCGCCAGTCGGTCCGCGAGTTCAGGCAGCTCACGCGCGCCGTCTGCGGGTAGTCTGTCGAGCAGCGCCTCCCGCTGTTCGAAGAGGAGGTCCAGGCAGCCCTCGATGTCGCGCAGCTCTCGCGCCCACGGCAGCGCGCGTTGCTCCGGGGCCGACAGCTCACACCAGTTGTGGTTTTGAATGAGCCAGCTCTCGAGCTTCGCCCAACGCGTTTGCAGCCGCTCGATGCGGCTGTCGATCGCCAGCCAGCTGCGGAAGAGCTGGCCTGGCCCCGGCCCAGGCGATCCGGCCGCCGGCGGGTCCAGGACCGCCGTGGCTGCGGGGACGGGCAATGCGACGGCGGACGCCCCGGCGAGAAGCGACCGGCGCGAGACCGCGTGCGCAGATGCGCCGCCGCCCGCCTGAGGACGTGAGCCCATGATTGAACCTGCTCATCACAAGAGATCAGTTTATGATCATGGCCTGGCGACGCCGCTGTCAAATTAAAATGCACATAGACGATTACATTCTGATCACGACATGTTGACGGCGGCGCAGATTCGCGCGGCGCGGGCCCTCATCGGCTGGAGCCAGCCAGACCTGGCCAGGGCCTCGGGGCTGTCGCTGCCGACCATCGTGCGGATGGAGGGCCGACCGGGTCCGGGCCGCAGCGCCGCCGCCAATGTGGAGGCCGTGCGATCCGCCCTCGCTGCGGCCGGCGTCGTCTTTATCGCCGCGGAAGACGGCGCCGGCCCAGGCGTCCGTTTGAAGGCGGACGAATAGCGAGGCGCGCGCGATGGCCCCTAAGCCGCTTGCTGCGCCGGCTCAGGCTGCAATGCGACGAGCTGCAGAGCGCCATCGCCCTCGGTGACGCGTACGGTCGCACCATCCCGCACCTCGCCCTGCAGGATCATGTCGGCGAGCGGATCTTGCAGATAGCGCTGCACGGCGCGCTTGAGCGGCCGGGCGCCATAGACCGGATCGTAGCCGACCCGACCCAGGAAGCCGCGCGCTCCGTCGGTGAGCTCGAGCGTGATCTTGCGATCGGCCAGGAGGTGCTGCAGGCGCTCGACCTGGATGTCCACGATCGGACCCATGTGCTCGGCCCCGAGACGATGGAACAGGATGATCTCGTCCAGGCGGTTGAGGAACTCCGGGCGGAAATGGCTCCGCACCACCTCCATCACCTGCGGCTCGACGCTCTCGACGTCCTGTCCTTCCGCCAGGTTGGACAGGAAATGGCTGCCGAGGTTCGAGGTGAGAATGATCAGGGTGTTGGAGAAATCCACCGTGTGGCCCTGACCGTCGGTGAGCCGGCCGTCATCGAGAACCTGCAGGAGGACGTTGAAGACGTCGTTGTGCGCCTTCTCCACCTCGTCGAAGAGCACGACCTGGTAGGGACGCCGACGAACCGCCTCGGTCAGCACGCCGCCTTCCTCGTACCCGACATAGCCGGGCGGCGCTCCGATCAGCCGGGCGACGGCGTGCTTCTCCATGAACTCCGACATGTCGATGCGGACCATCGCGGTGTCGTCGTCGAACAGGAAGCCCGCCAGCGCCTTGGTGAGCTCGGTCTTGCCGACGCCCGTCGGTCCCAGGAACAGGAACGAGCCGAGCGGGCGGTGCGGATCCTTCAGGCCGGCGCGGGCGCGGCGCACCGCCTTGCTGACCGCCGAGATCGCATGCGACTGACCGATGACCCGCTTGCCGAGCGCCTCCTCCATGTGGATGAGCTTCTCGCGCTCGCCCTCCAACATCTTGTCCACAGGGATGCCGGTCCAGCGCGACACCACGCCGGCGATGTCCTGGGCGGTCACCTCTTCACGCAACATGGCGCCCTGGCTGGCGGCCTGGGCCTCGGCGAGTTGCCGCTCCAACTGCGGGATGACGCCGTAGCTGAGCTCGCCGGCGCGGGTGAGGTCGCTGCGCCGCTGCGCCTGCTCCAGTTCGAGGCGCGCCTGGTCCAGCTGCTCCTTGAGCTTGGCCTCGGCCTGGATCTTCTCCTTCTCCGCCTGCCAGCGCTGGGTGAGCGACGCGGACTCCTGCTCGAGGTCCGCCAGCTCCTTTTCGAGCTTGGCCAGCCGGTCCTTCGACGCCGCGTCCGTCTCCTTCTTCAGCGCCTCGCGCTCGATCTTCAGCTGGATGATCCGGCGGTCGAGCGCCTCGATCTCTTCGGGCTTGGACTCCACCTCCATCCGCAGGCGCGAGGCCGCTTCGTCCATCAGGTCGATGGCCTTGTCCGGCAGGAAGCGGTCGGAGATGTAGCGGTGGCTGAGGGTCGCCGCCGCCACGATCGCCGCATCGGTGATGCGAACCCCGTGGTGCAGCTCGTACTTCTCCTTCAGCCCCCGCAGGATCGAGATGGTGTCCTCGACCGTGGGCTCGTCCACATAGACCGGCTGGAAGCGGCGCTGCAGGGCCGCATCCTTCTCGACGTGCTTGCGGTACTCGTCGAGGGTGGTGGCGCCGATGCAGTGCAGCTCACCCCTCGCGAGGGCCGGCTTCAGGAGGTTGCCGGCGTCCATGGCGCCCTCGGATTTCCCGGCGCCGATCAGGGTGTGCATCTCGTCGATGAAGAGGATGATGCCGCCTTCGGCGCCCTTCACCTCGTCCAGCACCCCCTTCAGCCGCTCCTCGAACTCGCCGCGATACTTCGCGCCGGCGATCAGGGCGCCCATGTCCAGCGCCATCAGCTTGCGGTCGCGAAGGGTGTCCGGGACATCGCCGTTGGCGATGCGGATCGCCAGGCCTTCTACGATCGCGGTCTTGCCCACGCCCGGATCGCCGATCAGCACCGGGTTGTTCTTGGTCCGGCGCGCCAGGATCTGCACCGTGCGGCGGATCTCCTCGTCGCGTCCGATCACCGGGTCCAGCTTACCAGCGCGCGCCGCCTCGGTGAGGTCGCGGGCGTACTTCTTCAGCGCTTCATAGCGATCCTCCGCGGTCGCCGTGTCGGCCACGCGGCCGCCACGCAGGGCGTCGATGGCCTTCGACAGCGCCTCGGGCTTCACGCCGGCCGCCGAAAGGACCCGCCCAGCCGTCGAACTCGTCGCGATCGCCATCGCCAGCAGCAGTCGCTCGACCGTGACGAAGCTGTCGCCCGCCTTCTGCGCCACCTGCTCTGCCTGGTCGAGGAGCCGGATGGCGTCGTTGTCGAGTCCTGGGGGTTGCGAGGCGCCGGCGCCCGTCACGGCCGGAAGCTTCCCCAAAGCCGTGTCGATCTCGCGTCCCGCCAGTTCGGGAGTTCCGCCTGCCGAGCGGATCAGGCCAGCGGCCATGCCCTCCGGGTCCTCGAGCAGGGCCTTGAGGATATGCTCCGGCGCGATGCGCTGATGGTTGTGGCGGACAGCCACGCTCTGGGCCGCCTGCAGCATGCCCTTGGCGCGGTCGGTGAATTTCTCGAGGTTCATGAGACTCTCTCCTGCCGCTTCTTGCCCCTCAATTAGGGCGCTCGCCGCGACGCGCCAGTTCGTCGGGAACCGCAGATCACGACGGTCCTGGCGCATCGCGAGGCGCCGCAGAAACGACGACCCGGGCGGGTCGGATCAGGCGCTCCGGCAACCGATAGCCCGCCTGCAGCACCTCAAGGACATGGCCCGGCGGCGCGGTGGCGTCAGCCCGCGTCGCCACCGCCTCGTGCGCCGCCGCGTCGAACGGCTGACCGAGCGGATCGAGCCGCTCCACGCCGATCTTCTCCAGGGCGTCGAGCAGTTCGCGGCGCGCCGCCCGAACACCGTCGCGAACGGCTCTGGCGAACGCCTGGCCGCCTTCGTTGTCCGGAGGCTCGACCCGGACTGCCAGGTCGAGGCCGTCGAGCCCCGGGATCAATCGACCCGTCAGCTCGGCCACGCCAGCCTTCCAGCCTTCGTTGCGGGCCCTCTCCGCGCGTCGCCGAGCGTTCTCGGCGTCGGCGAGCGCCCGCAGGAGACGCTCGCGAAGGCTTGAGACCGCCTCCGGCTCATCGGGTGCTGGCGCGCCGGCGGCGGGCACGTCGCCGTCGTCGAGAGTAGGTGGTTCGCTGTCCATCGTGCTGTTCATCCACGCGATACGCGGGCGTAGGTCCTTGATCCCTAGGACCGAGTGCCGTCCGCCTCCTCGAACTCCGCATCGACGACGTCGTCATCGGACCCCGAAAGCCCAGCGCCCGACGAGGGGTGCGCCTGGGTGAGCTTCTCCGTGGCCGCGCGCAGCGCCTCGCTTCGCGAGAGGATCGCATCGGCGTCCTCGCCCTGCGCCGCTGTTCGCGCAGCGGCGATCGCCTCCTCGACCGCCTGGCGCTCGGGGCCGCTCGGCGCCTCGGCGACGGCCTTCTCGGCGGCGAAAACCAGGGCGTCGGCCTGGTTGCGCGCTTCCGCCGTCATGCGCCGACGCCGGTCCTCTTCGGCATGGTCTTCGGCGTCGCGGACCGCGCGTTGAATATCCGCCTCCGAAAGGCCGCCGGACGACTGGATGGTGATCTTCTGTTCCTTGCCGGTCGCCTTGTCCTTGGCGGACACGTTGACGATGCCGTTGGCGTCGATGTCGAAAGTGACCTCGATCTGCGGGACGCCGCGGGGTGCGGGCGCGATGTTCTCCAGGTTGAACTGCCCGAGCAGACGGTTGTCGGCTGCCATTTCCCGCTCCCCCTGGAAGACGCGGATGGTCACCGCCGGCTGATTGTCCTCGGCGGTCGAGAACACCTGGCTTCGGCGGGTGGGAATGGTGGTGTTGCGCTCGATGAGCTTGGTCATCACCCCGCCCAGGGTTTCGATGCCAAGAGAAAGGGGTGTGACGTCGAGCAGGAGGACGTCCTTGACGTCGCCCTTGAGGACGCCGGCCTGGATCGCAGCGCCGAGCGCCACGACCTCGTCGGGATTGACGCCCTTGTGCGGTTCCTTGCCGAACAGCTGCTTCACCGCCTCCACGACCTTGGGCATGCGGGTCATGCCGCCCACCAGGATGACTTCGTCAATCTGATTGGCGTCGACGCCGGCGTCCTTAAGCGCGGCCCGGCAGGGCTCCAGGGTCTTCTGGATTAGGTCGTCGACCAGGGACTCCAGCTTGGAGCGTGTGAGCTTGATGTTCAGGTGTTTCGGCCCGGCCTGATCGGCGGTGATGAAGGGCAGGTTCACGTCGGTCTGCACCGCCGAACTCAGCTCGATCTTGGCCTTCTCGGCGGCTTCCTTCAGCCGCTGGAGGGCGAGCTTGTCGCTGCGAAGGTCGATCCCCTGGTCTCTCTTGAACTCGTCCGCCAAGTGCTCGATGACGCGCTTGTCGAAATCTTCGCCGCCCAGGAAGGTGTCGCCGTTCGTGGCCTTCACCTCGAAGACGCCCTCGCCCAGCTCGAGGATCGAGATGTCGAACGTGCCGCCGCCTAGATCGTACACGGCGATCCGTCCGGCCTTGCCCTTGTCGAGGCCGTAGGCGAGGGCGGCCGCGGTCGGCTCATTGATGATGCGCAGAACTTCGAGGCCGGCGATCCGGCCCGCGTCCTTGGTGGCCTGGCGTTGGGAGTCATTGAAATAGGCGGGGACGGTGATCACCGCCTCGGTCACCGGCGCGCCCAGGTGCTTCTCCGCGGTCTCCTTCATCTTGCGCAGGATGTGGGCGGAGACCTCGCTCGGGCTGTAGCGCTTGCCGCCCACCTCGACCCAGGCGTCGCCGTTCGGGCCCGGGACGATCGTATAGGCCACCATGGCCTTATCCTTCTGGACGATGGGATCGTCGTAGCGTCGCCCGATCAGCCGCTTGATGGCGAAGAGCGTGTTCTCCGGATTGGTCACCGCCTGGCGTTTCGCCGCCGCCCCGACGAGGACCTCCTCGTCGCGGAACGCCACCATCGAAGGCGTGGTGCGCGCGCCCTCGGTGTTCTCGATGACCTTGGGATCCTTGCCGTCCATGACGGCGACGCACGAGTTCGTCGTGCCGAGATCGATGCCGATGGCCCGCGCCATGATCAGCCTCTCCACTGTTCAACTCGGGCAAGGCTGAACCCATGACGCGGGCCCAAATTGACCGGGATCAAGAAACCCCGACGCTAGGCAAGCGGCTCGCGCCGCGGCCTTAGGAGCCGGCCTCTTTGCGCTCGCCACTCAGCCTGTTCAGGGCTTCGGAGATGCGTGCCTGCATCCGCTCGAGCGCCGCTTCGAAGTTCGAGCCCTGCTGGACGCCGCCTTCGAGGCTGCGGATTTCGGCGAGCAGCGCCTTACGGGTCTCCTTGTCGCCGTAGCCCAGGTCTTCGGTGCGCTCGAGCGCCTCACGGGCGGCGGTGAGGTGCTGCGCCTTGCGCTGCGGATCCTTGTCGGATCGCGCAGCCTCCACCGCGCCTTGAGCGACCACGAGGGGAAGCGGCGTGACCTCATCGACCATGACTAAGGTGGACCGGGCGCGGTTAAGCACCTCGGCCGCTTCGGCGTTCTTCTGCTGATCGAGCAGGGCCGCCGTCTGGGCGAGCGCGTCGGGGTAGGTCCCGAGCGGGATGTGGTAGGTCCTGACGCGGATTTCGCTTCGCAGCGAGTCGAGGATCAGGCGCGCCTTGGCGAGATCGTCAGCGATCACCGCCAGTTGCAAGCTGCGCCGCATGCGGCCGATCCGACCCTCGTCATCAGGCGCAGAGTCGATCACATGGACCTCGGCCGCAGCCGGGATCAGGGCGTTGGCCGGGTTGCGCCCCACGAGGATCTTGGCCTTGCCCGCCGCGGCCTCCAGGGCCGAGAGCGCGCCGGCCCGGTCGCCGGCGGCGATTCTTGCAATGGCCCGGTCGGTCTCGGCCAGAACGGCGATGGCTTCCGCATCCAGTGTGCCTTGGGCGGCTGTCTCCGCCTCGGCGCGGTGGCGTTCATAAGGGCCCCCGGGCCTGGGGGTCTGGCTGGCCCCTGGCGCGCTGCCCGCTGCGGGGACGGAGGCGGAGGCTGGTGTGTCGTGGCGCCAGGGCCGCCAGACCAGCAGCGCGACGATGACGACTGCGGCGATGACGGCGAGCGCGGTCCAGAGGCGGCGTGAACGCATGTCTTTCTCCCTGAAGGGCGAGCCCCGCACTGGAGCTCGCAGGTTCGCGAACTGCGCCGAACCTCCGCTCTTCAGCGAGGCCGAGCTTGATCGGGATCAAGTTGCCTTCACCCCCCGCCGAGTTCGCAGACCAGCCCAACGGCTGGCTGCAGGATGCCGACGGTCATCGAGTTTCACGGGTGGGTAGGGGATTGAACGGCGGCGAGGCCGCCCTTTCTTGACCAAGGTCAAGATGGGTCGCGCCCAGCGCTCCTCCTTTGGCGTCGAAGCCGGCGCAGGCGAGACCGACGCAAATCGGGAGCACGAGATCTATGAGCGTGAAGCAGATTCTGGTTCAGGCGGGCGTGGATCAGGGCGCAAAGCGCCGCGTCCAGATCGCCGCCGACCTGGCGGCTCGGTTCGAGGCCGAGATCTCTGGCGTCTTCCTCTCGCCGGCCGCACCCTCCATGTACCTCGGCGCGGGGATCGAGGGCACGCCGCCGGCGGCCGTACTTCAGGATCTCACCGACGCCCACAGCCGCACCGTCCTGGCGAACGCGAGGGCCGCGAAGGTCACCCTCGAGGGCGCCGCCAGGGGAAAAGCGGTCGGCTGGCGCGAGATCGACGGGGCCTCCCCGAACGAGCTCATCGAAGCCGCTCGGACCGCGGACCTCCTGATCATGCCCGGACCGCCGGAGAACACCCGAGAAGGAGTTTTTGCGCCGGCCGACACGGTGGCGCTCGCCGCCGGCGGGCCGGTGATCGCCGTGCCGGACACCAGCTCGGCGACCAGCGTCGGTCGCAACATCCTGGTGGCTTGGAACGGCAGCCGAGAGTCTGCCCGCGCATTGCGGGACGCTCTACCGTTGCTGACGCGCGCCGACCAGGTGGCGGGCGTGATCGTCGATCATCCTGCCGCCGCTCGCGACGGGGAACAATCGCTAGAAGCCTTTCTTCGGCGGCACGGTTGCCGCTCGGTCAGTGTCCAGCGCCTACCGGAAGGCGGACGTCCCGCCAGCGAGGTCATTCTGCAGCACGCCGCTCACGTGGTTCACGCCGACCTGATCGTCATGGGCCTCTACGGTCACTCGCGTTTCCGGGAGTTCATCCTGGGCGGGGTCAGTCGGGAGATGCTGGACGACTCTCCCATCCCCCTATTGTTCTCGCACTAGGGAGGCTGAGGGATGCCAGACTCAGTTCGTCCCAGCAGAAGAAGCGTCGCGGCGTTGCTCGTGGTGGCGGCGGCCTTCGCGCCGGCTCTTGCCAAGGCGCAGACGGCGTCGGCCAAGGCGCTGGTTGACGCCGCCAAGGCCGAGGGGAAGGTGGGTGAACAGTCCGACGGCTTCCTGGGCTTTGTGACGCCAACCTCGGACCCGGCGCTCGAGGCGGCTGTCGCGGAGATCAACGCCGGAAGACGACGGGTCTACGAAGACACCGCCAAACGCAACGGGGTGACGCCCGAAGTCGCTGGCGTCGCCGCCTTTAAGGTCCTGCGCGACACGAAGCTAAAGGCCGGCGACTACTTCAAGGACGTGGACGGTGTCTGGCGCCGCAAGTAGGTCCGCGCCGCGCCGCCACCAGCGGTCTTCGATGCTCAGCGCCTCCGGGAGCGGGCGCTCGCTCGCCGAAGATGGCCTTCGTACCCTGCTCCACGACGTCGAGCAGATGAGCCTGATCCGGCGCTTCGAGGAACGGGCCGGCCAGCTCTACGGGATGGGCCTGATCGGCGGCTTCTGCCACCTCTACATCGGCCAGGAGGCCGTCGCAGTCGGCGTCGTCGGCGTCCGCGCCGAAGGCGATCAGGTCATCACCAGCTATCGCGACCACGGCTACGCCTTGGCCTGCGGCATGGATCCGGCCGCGATGATGGCCGAGCTCACCGGCCGCATCGGGGGCGCTTCCCGCGGCAAGGGCGGGTCGATGCACATCTTCGCGCCTGAAAAGGGCTTCTATGGCGGGCATGGCATCGTGGGCGCGCAGGTCAGCCTCGGCTCCGGGCTCGCCTTCGCCAACCGCTACCGCAACCAAGACAAAGTTGCCTTCGTCGTGTTCGGTGAAGGTGCCGCCAACCAGGGTCAGGTCTACGAGAGCTTCAACATGGCCGCGCTCTGGAAGCTGCCGGCCGTCTACATCATCGAAAACAACCGGTACGCCATGGGCACCGCGGCCGAACGCTCCGCCTCCGAAACGCGGTTCTATCGCCGCGGCTTGTCGTTCGGCATCCCGGGAGAAGAGGTGGACGGCATGGACGTGGAGGCCGTGCGGGAGGCCACGAGCCGTGCGGCCGCCCACGCTCGCGCCGGGAAAGGCCCGTATCTGCTGGAAATGAAGACCTACCGATATCGCGGCCACTCGATGAGCGACCCCGCCAAGTACCGGTCGCGAGAGGAGGTCGACGAGGTCCGGCGCGCTAAGGACCCCATCGAGCGGGCCCGGCAGCGAATCTTGGACCTCGACCCCGCACAGGCCCATTCCCTTGCGCAGATCGACGCGCGCGTGAAGGCCGAGGTCGAGCGGGCGGTCGAATTCGCCCAAACCGCGCCGGAGCCCCCGGCGCGCGAGTTGCTCTCCGACGTCTACGTCACCGCGGTCAGCTGAACCGCCGATCGGGGAGCGTCCGTCAGGCGCAACAGCATGCACGGGTCATTAGAGGGCGTGGCTGATCCTGACCGAGCCTGCTTTGGACTTCACGCTCGCAGTCCCCGATCGGATCGCGCGCGGCCCACGCGCGCCTCCGAAACCATTCCTCCCATGCAAACTCCGCCGCCGGGGCTGTCGTCGCCTCCTGCCTGCAGCTCCGAGAACCGCGCGCGGTAAGCGCTTGGAGGAAGACCGAACGCGCCGCAGAAGGCGGTGGTCATGTGAGCGTGGCTAGAAAAGCCGCAACGCACGGCGAGACGCGCCAGGTCGCCTTCGCCGCCCTCCAGCTCCCTGCGCACCCTCTCGAGACGCCGCGCCCGGACATAGGCCATGGGCGACTGCCCCATTGTGGCGCTGAACGCAGCGGCAAACCGCGCTCGGCTCATGCCGGCGACGGCGGCGAGCTGATCGACAGACAGCGGCTCGCCGAGCCGCGCCTCGATCGCCTGAAGGACGCGCTCGCGCCTCGGTTTGGATAGAAAGGCGCCTCTGCGACGCGGCTTCCGTTCGGCCGCGGCCTTGGCGGCGACCACCATGGCTCGGGCCAAGTGCTCGAAGTAGGGCAGGGGAGGCCGCGGTTCCCCAAGGAGCGCCCGCCGCGCCTCCCCGGCAAGCGCCTGGACAGAGGGATCCAATCGCCAGGTCGCGTCCGCCTCTGCGCTCGCGGCAGCCTCGTCAACACACATGACCAGCAGCAGCTCACTGGCGCGGAGGCAGGGATCCGATACCTTTTGGCCGCGCTGCAGCAATAAGAAGCCGCCCTGACCTGCCCCCTTCCTGATCCCTCGGTTTGAGTGAGAGTCCGTCACCCTGAGGAGACGGACGTGAAGAAGAGCAGGTTCAACGAGGCGCAGATCATCGGCGTGCTGCGGGAGCAGGAGGCCGGGAGCCCGACGGCGGAGGTTTGCCGGCGGCATGGGATCAGCGAGCAGACCTTCTACCGGTGGAAGGCGAAGTACAGCGGCATGAACGTGTCGGATGCCCAGAAGCTGAAGACGCTGGAGGACGAGAATCGGCGACTGAAGAAGCTCTTGGCGGAGTCCATGCTCGACGTGTCGGCGCTGAAGGACCTGCTGGGAAAAAACTGATCGGGCCTGCAGCGCGCCGGGAGGCCGTGCTTCGCCTGATGGCGGAGCGCGGCTTCTCGCAGAGGCGCGCCTGCGGGCTGGTCCAGGTCGATCCGAAGACAGTGCGCCGCGTGGCCCAGCCAGGCGATGCGGAGGTACGCGCCCGGCTGCGGGGCCTGGCGGCGGAGCGACGCCGCTTCGGCTACCGGCGGCTCGGCATCCTGCTCGAGCGTGAAGGCGTCAGCATGAACAAGAAGAAGCTCTTCCGGCTGTACCGCGAGGAGGGCTTGGCGGTGCGAAGGCGGCGCGGCCGCAAGCGCGCCACCGGCACGCGGGCGCCCATGGCGCTGCCGGACGGGCCGAACCAGCGCTGGAGCCTGGACTTCGTGGCCGACACGCTGAGCTGGGGCCGGCGCTTCCGGATCCTGTGCATCGTCGACGACTTCACCCGCGAGGCGCTGGCGCTGGTGGTCGACACCTCGATCGGCGGCCATCGCATGGCCCGCGAGCTGGACGCCCTGATCGCCCGGCGCGGCCGGCCGGCGACCATCGTTAGCGACAACGGGACCGAGATGACCAGCCGGGCCATGCTGGAATGGACCAACCGCACCGGCGTCGACTGGCATTACATCGCGCCCGGCAAGCCGCAGCAGAACGGCTTCGTCGAGAGCTTCAACGGCAAGCTGCGCGACGAGTGCCTGAACGAGGAGGTCTTCGCCAACCTCGCCGAGGCCCGGGCTGTCATCGAGCGCTGGCGGCTCGACTACAACCACGTCAGGCCGCACTCGGCGCACGGCGGACTGACCCCGGAAGCCGTGCGTCTGAACCCCGCGGCCGGCCGGCTGCGCAACTTGATCAGCTCCACCGCCCGGCCGCTACCGCCGGCGCTGGAGATCAGCTACCAACCCCCTGGGCTCTCATAATGATCGAGGGACCGGCGGGGGGCAGGTCAGATCGTCGATCACCAGCACTTTCTGATGATGGCAGGCGCCGAACGGGACTTGGTCATCCAGGCAGAACCTTATCCCCGTCCCGGCAAACCATTTTCGAGCCGCGTGGGGGAAGAACTGCTGCGTGGCGGCGATCGGCAGGGCCGATTTCCAGATCAGAAGACGGATGTCCAGGTCGGGTCGCGCCGCCGACAATCTGAGCAGCACTTGACCCACTTGGTCGGGTTCTGCCGGGCCGACCTGCCCGTCAGGCGCCAACCTTGTGCGGGGGTCGAAGGTCCACCCGAGGAGCAGGATCGAGTGCCGAGCCTTCGGCAGGGCTTCGAGAACGGCCGTGAAATAGGCGTCCGAAGCGACGAGAAATGCAGCGCGGTTCGTTTGAGCTGTTCGCCAGCAGGTATCGCCGGGGTTGAAGACGCTCACCGGCTGCACGCTTCCGTCGACCACGACGCCGACCCCTTGATCGCTTGGGCCATCCTCACACCTTACTTGCGAAGGGCGGCTTGCCCCACCCGTCGCCGGCTCCGCTGGCAGATATGGCGACCGCTATGGCCAAACCGCGCGAGCCGCGAGAGGGCTGGAGCGCCCGCGGCGCCCACACCCCCGCGCGCGCTCAGCGAAAGTGTTCTGCGCGATCGACAAGGTCATTCATGTGGACGGCCGCGCGAATCGTCATGGGGTGAGGCGTGAACCCGCATCTCGGAGATATGAATGCAGCCATTTCGCGAATGAGGTCGAGCTGCGCCTCAGAGCTTGTTGCGATCATGGCGATCACTACGTTCTCCAGAGCGATCATCCGCACCCGCAGCTGCCGGATTTCGGAATCGGTCTGGGCGGCGACATCCGGTTGCGTCTCGTCGGCCTCCCGGGTGGCCGGCGGGGGGGCCGTGCCGGCGCCGCCTTCATCTTCCCATCGCGACAGCGCGAACTTTGCACGTTCGGATCGTTCGTCTGACATTGGCACTGATCCTCGAAAGAGGGCGTCCGCCCGCCGCATTGGTGAACCCGAACGCCATGGTCGAGTTGCGAAGGAGGCGCTAGGCGTTCACGTGATCTAAGGGCTACACGGCGGACGTCGCGAAAGGGTCGCACGGCTATCACGAGCCGCTATGGATCAGTGCAAGGAACTCTTCCCGTGTCCTTGGATCATCCCGCACCGCTCCCAAGAGGTGGCTTGTGATCAGCCGGGAGCCGGGCGTGTTCACCCCGCGCATTGTCATGCAACTGTGCTCGGAAATGATAACGACGCCCACCCCTTTGGGCTGGAGGACTTCCTGGATCGTTTCGGCGATCTGCGCCGTAAGCTTCTCCTGAATCTGAAGCCGCCGCGCGAAGCCATGAACCACGCGTGCGAGTTTCGAGATTCCGACCACTCGATGGGACGGCAGGTAACCGATGTGCGCCTTACCGGTGAAGGGCAGCATGTGGTGCTCGCAAAAACTGGCGATGGGAATGTCCCGCAACACGACAAGTTCGTCGTACCCGCCAATTTCTTCGAATACACGCTCCAGGTAACTTCGCGGGTCGGTGTCGTAACCGCCCAAGATCTCCCGATAGGAGCGCGCCACGCGCGCCGGCGTTTCGATCAGTCCCTCGCGGTCCGGGTCATCGCCGGCCCATCGCAGGAGCACCCGCACGGCTTGCTCGGCCTCTGCCTGCGTCGGCCGAAGCACATTCTTGGCCGTGGGCGGCAGGTCCTGCCCGACGCTGGTGTCGTCGTCGGGCTTCAATCGCCGCGGGTCGTGAAGGTTTCGGGGCTCGAACTGGTCCTCTACGACCGATGACCTGTCCGGCTTGGAATGTGCAGGATCAGGAAGGAAAAAATCTCCGCTCATCTCGAGAAAACTCCAGCTCAGGAATCCATGTTCAAGTGCGAACACCGCGAGAGGCGACCGTCTCGGAGGCGGTCCGGGCCAAGGCCGCTGGGCGTGGACGTCTTGCGGCTGCAGCCCCTCATGATCTCGTCTCCGAGCGCCGCTGTTGCTTACAGGTCCGTCGGCGACCGTCGACGCCCCGCCCAGCGGGGATCTCGGGACGCAGGCCCCGCGCGTCGAAAATGGCTCAAGGTCCGCCCTAAGGACGCACCGCCTCTCGCGGGCTTACAACGCCAGTCCCGTCTGACTGGCAGCTTGCTCAGCGGACTTCCGGTCAGGGTTGTGTCGGCGACGGCTCGATCAGCGTCTTGCGCCGACGCCGCCAGCGGTAGGTGGCCTTGTCCGCCTCCATGATCAGCAACAACGCCACGCCGGAACCAACGATCGCCGCCCCATCGGGCAGCGACACGGGGCGTGACTCGAACAGCACCTGGAATGGGGGCGCGTAGGTGAACAGCAGTTGCAGCACGACGACGACGCCGACGCAGACGATCACGGCAGGCGTTCCGAGCACGCCCCGCCAGGTCAGCGACCAGCCGCGCAGAAAGCGCGTGCTGAACAGATAAAAGATCTCCCCGACCACCAGCACGTTGACGGCGATGGTTCGCGCCTCCTCGAGGCCTGCGCCGCGGGCGCGCGCCCAGAGGAAGAAGGCGAAGACGGCTGCGCCGAACAGCAGCGAGACAAGGCTGATCCGCCAGACCAAAAAGCGCGAGAGCAGCGGTGCGGCGACAGGCCGGGGAGGTCGACGCATGACGCCGGGCTCGGCAGGCTCGAAAGCCAGGGCGACCGAGAGCGTGACGGCGGTCACCATATTGACCCAGAGGACCTGAAGCGGCGTGATCGGCATGGTAACGCCCGCGAGAATGGTGGCGATGACCACGATCGCTTCGCCGCCGTTGGTCGGCAGCTCGAACAGGATGACCTTGCGCAGGTTGTCATAGACGGTGCGCCCCGCGGCCACTGCGCGGGCGATGGTGGCGAAGTTGTCGTCCGCCAAGACGATGGCCGCGGCCTCCTTTGCGGCGTCCGTGCCGCGCTGCCCCATCGCCACCCCGACATCGGCGCGTTTCAGAGCCGGGGCGTCGTTGACCCCGTCGCCGGTCATGGCGACGATGGCCCCGCCCGACTGCAGAGCCTCGACCAGGCGGAGCTTATGGTCGGGGCTCACGCGGGCGAACACGTCGACGCGGTGTGCGACGGCCGAGAAGGCCGCTGCGTCGAGTTCGTCCAGCTCCGCTCCGGTCACCGCCTCGTTTGGATTCTCGAGCCCGAGCCGGTGGGCGATGGCCTTGGCCGTCGCGGCGTGGTCGCCCGTGATCATCTTCACCCGGATGCCCGCCGCGCGGCAGTCGGAGACAGCGTTCACCGCCTCCTCCTTAGGCGGATCTTCCAGGCCGATGAGGCCGACCAGCACGGCGCCGCTTTGGAGGTGCGGGAAGTCGATATCCGTGGCGTTTTCCGCCATCAGCTTTCTCGCGACGGCGATGACTCGTTGCCCCTGGCTCGCCAGGTGGTGGACCACCTCGTGGCAGCGGGCGATCTGCAGAGGCTCTTCGCCAGACAGGCCGTCCTGTGTGGAACACATCGCCAGCACGCTCTCGGGCGCGCCCTTGATGAAGGCCATGGCGGCGTCGCCTGAGCGATTGAGGCTCGCCAGGAACCGGTGGGCCGCATCGAACGGGATCGCGTCCAGTCGAGGATGGGCCTTCCGCTCGGCGCGCGGGTCAAGGCCGGCGTCTCGCGCAAAGCGCAGCAACGCCGTCTCCATGGGATCGCCCACGAGCAGGCCGTCCTCTCGCTCTTCAGCGTCGCTCGCCAGGATCGCGGCGCGGGCGAGGTCAGCTTCTGAAGCGTTGAGGGGGACGGGCGAAACGACCGTCATCTGGTTGAGGGTGAGGGTGCCGGTCTTGTCCGTGCAGATGATCGACACGGACCCGAGGGTCTCGATCGCCGGGAGCCGCCGGACGATCGCATTGCGCCGCGCCATGACCTGAACGCCGACCGCCAGGGTGATGGTCATGACGGCTGGCAGCCCCTCCGGAATGCCCGCGACCACAAGGCTGACCGCCGCCAGGAAGGCGTCCGCGAAGGCATAGCCGCGCCAGAGCACGGCGGCCGCAAGGGTTGCGGCGCCGAACACCAGCACCGCGATGACGAGGCGGCGCGAGAAGGCGTCCATCCGCCGGATCAGCGGCGAGGTGACCGTGCGCACCGAGCTCACCAGGCCGCTGATCCGTCCGAGCTCGGTCGATGCGCCGGTGGCGACGGTTACGCCGCGCCCGGTTCCTACGGTCACGAGCGTGCCGCTGTAGGCCATACAGGAGCGGTCTCCCAGCGCGGCCAGGGCGGGCGAGGCCGCCACGTCCTTCACAACCGGGACCGACTCTCCGGTGAGCGCGGACTCGTCGATCTGCAGGGCGCGTGACTCGAACAGACGCAGATCGGCGGGAATGCGATCGCCCGCCTCCAGGAGCACCACGTCTCCGGGGACCAGATCATGCGCGGGCAGGCGAACGCGTTGTCCGGCGCGCAGCGCAGTGGCCATCGGCGACAACATGGCCCCGATGGCCTCGAGAGCCCTTTCGGCCCGGCCCTCCTGAACGAGGCCGATCACAGCGTTGATCAGCACGACGCCGAGGATCACCCCCGCGTCGAGCCTGTGGCCGAGGGCCAAGGTGAGGGCGGTGGCGCCGAGCAACAGGAAGATCAGCACATGGTTGAACTGTGCGAGAAACCGCCGCAGCGGCCCGCGACGCGGCGCTGCGGGCAGGGCGTTGGGGCCGAACCGCGCCAGCCGCGCGTTCGCCTCCGCGGCGCTGAGCCCGCTGGTTCCGGTGTCCAGGACCAGGAAGACGCGGCCGATATCTGAACTGTGCCACTCGTCCCACCTCTCGGGCGATGCCGGGAGGGGCCGGCGTTGGACCGCGGGCGCGGGGGAAGGGAGGGTCATGGATGGCGTCCTGAACGCTCTCGTCGAGGCCTCGATAGCGCAGCCGAGGTTCCCTGGAATGCGGCCGCGCGGCTGGAGTGCAGTCTGATCACAGCCCAGCCCACGAAAAGGCCTCCCTCGGCCGCCGTCTGCCGTGGATCACGGCCCGTTCGGGCGGGGTCGCCGCGCAGGCGCAATCCGATTCGGCCCCCCTAGTTGGGAGAGGCCAAGCTTTGAAGTGCGCCGATCCCCAGGCTGGCGTTGGTCATCGCGATCGAGGCGGCGGGGTCGACGATCCGGCCGCTCAGGGCACGGATGGCGTCGATCGTCTCGGGGATCACGATGGCCTGGTTGTCGACCATATAGGCGTAGAAGAGCTCATCGCCCTGCACGCGGAGCATGTCGGTCCAGAGCGCCACTTCATAAAGGTTGTCGTGTGGCCTCCCGAGGTCCGCCATCAACTCCTTGACGCTGTTCAGCGCCGTAAGACCGTCGGCCATTTGGATGGCCGCGATCCGCGACGACGCGCCAAAGGCGGCGAGGACCTCGGCCTTGTCGGCGGGGCGCGTCATCTGCACAGACCAATAATGCAGGTGCGCGATGGTCTCCGGAACCTTGACCGCCATGGTCACCACATCGAGATCGGGATCGACGCTTTGCGCGTCGGGACCTTGATGGCTCGGAATGTCGGGTTCGGGCGCCAGCGTATTCATGATGCCGCCGCGGTCGCTCTCCCAGGGATCTGTGGCTCGGCGCAGCAAGGTTCCCCGCGCTCGGTTCAGCAGCCCGGCGCGTTTGAGCGCGGTGAGCGTGCGAACGATCGATGTGGTGTTGCAGGAGACCACGCGCGTCGCCGTCCGCCCCAGCGCGCCTGCATAACTCGCTTCGGCGACGAAGGAATGCCCGGTGACGTCGTGCTTTTCGCCGCCCTGGACGATGAACGGTTTGGCTTTGCGCCGGTAGAGCTCGGCGTTGGCCGCCCCGACCCGCTTCGGCGTGCAATCGACGATGACGTCGACGGCGTCGACCAGGTCTTCCAGGTCCCCGGCTATGAGCAGTCCCGCCTGTCTCATGGCTCCGTCGGCCTCGCGACTGGCGCTGAACAGGGCATACCCCTTCTGCGCAGCCGTCCTCAGCCGCCAGTCGGCGCTGACATCCGCCACGCCGGTCAGCGTCATGTCCGCCTGGTCGGTCACGGCGGCGGCCACGCGCTTGCCGATCACCCCATAGCCCGCCACTCCCACCCGGATCCTGTCTGTCTCACCCATGGTTCGCGCTTTCCTGTTGGTCATCTGTCTCAGAGAAGGGGGCTGACCCATGGCTCCGGCCGGGTCCGCTGCAGCAAAGGCCGCGGGACCAGATGCCGGGCCCACACCTTCAGCATCCGCGCCGCCGCCGGCGGCGCTGGTCGCGCGGGACGGATTCGCCGGCGCGCGGCGCGGCTGACGGGGCGTCGCCGCCGTCGTGCTCAGCTTTCTGCGCCGGGCGCAGCGAGCGCCGGCTGCCGCCACAACCATGGCCGTGACTGAAGAGAGAAAGGGCGACGAATGGGGCGATCAGCAGGACCCAAATCCAGTTGTTCGACAGCCAACCCATGGCGATCTCCTTCGTGGGCCTCGCCGGAAGCGGTCCGTGCGGTCGCGGCGAGGACGCGCGGCCGTCCTAGGGACGCGGCCCGGAGGCAGGGATTACACCCACGAGCCTTGGTGCAAGCGCGACAAGCAGCACTTCGCGCCCCGCCCCTCGGCTAGGGCGAAGCCCGTCTGCCGCGGGCTCGAGGCTTGTGATGAGAGCGGGGGGACCCCCTAGCGCGAAGGCCTCCTGAAGCTGAGTGCTAGCCGGACCGCCGGCGGCCCGCCCGATCACCAAGATCGTCGCTGCGGCCTGATCGAGCCACTGCGTACTATGAGGCCTGCGCGACGCGGTAACTCTGCAGCATGCGGATGTAATATTCGCGGGGGTGAGGGGCGGCGACGCCGAGGGACTGCTGGCTCATCCGCCCTCGCACCTCGTCGACGCGATCGACGCCGCGCGCGGCGAGCAAGGCGCCCAGTCCGTTCACCAGAACGCCCATGTGACGCACGCCATGCCGCAGCAAGGCGGAAGTCGTCATCACGGCGTCGGCGCCGGCGAGGAGATATTTGAACACGTCCTCGGCGGAGTCGACGCCCGTACTCGCTGCCAGGGAGATCGGCGTTCGGCCCCGTAGGATGGAGATCCACAGCAGCGGAAGACGCATCTCGGCGGGCGTGCTGAGTTCGACTCCCAGCGAGTGGCGCAGGGTCACGACGTCGATGTCCGGCTGATAGAAGCGATTGAACAGGACCAGTCCGTCGGCGCCGGCCCCACCCAACGCCTGCGCCATCGAGCCGAGGGCGCTGAAATAGGGGCCGATCTTCACCGCGACGGGGATGTCGACAGCGGCCTTGGCGGACCTCACCGCGTGGAGGTGATGTTGCTCGACCTCTGGCGCGGTCAGCGACAGATCGGCGGAGATGAAATGGATGTTGAGCTCGAGTGCATCCGCCCCGGCGCTCTCCAGTTCGCGCGCATAGCCGGCCCACCCTTCGGCGGTCACGCAGCTCAGGCTGGCGATCACCGGAATCTGGAGGGCCGCCTTGGCCCGGCGTATGATGTCCAGATATCGTTCCGCGCCGAAGCCGCAGCCCGCGTAGGCGGGGAAGTAGGTCTGGGCTTCTGCGAACCCGCTCGCAGCGGGCGAGGCGAGTTGCTCCAATCGCCTGCGCTCGGCGAGCACCTGTTCCTCGAAGATCGACGGCAGCACCACGGCTCCCGCGCCGTAGTCCTCGAGCGCTCGCAAGGTCCCAAGCTCGCTGTTGAGCGGCGAGGCCGAGGCGATCACGGGATTGCGCAGCTGCAGGCCCATGTAGCGCGTGGTCAGGTCCATCGCAGGCTCCATTCTGGAAGGCGCGTCACGCCGAAGGTCCGTCACCGCGCGAATGCCCGCAGTCAGGGTGGAAGCACTCTCCGCCCCGACTCGCCAGCTCCTCGTACTGACGGTACTTCTCGGTGACGACCTGCTGCGCCCTGGCGAGCAGCTCTTCGGCCGCGGCCGGATCGGCGCTGGCGAGGGCGCGGTATCGCAGTTCGTTATAAGCGTAGGCCTTGAACGGGATCGTTGGCCGGGGCGAGTCCAGGCGAAACGGCCGTTCGCCCGCGGTCCGCATGGCCGGGTTGAACCGGAACAGGGGCCAGTAGCCGCTCGCCGCCGCAAGATCCTGTTGCTGCATGCCATAGCGCAGGTCGAAACCGTGGGCGATGCAATGGCTGTAGGCGAGGATCAGCGAGGGGCCTGGATAGGCTTCAGCTTCCCGGAAGGCGAGCAGCGTCTGTTGCGGGTTCGCCCCCATCGCCACCTGCGCAACATAGACGTCCCCGTAGGCGATGGCCTGCAGCGCGAGGTCCTTGCGCGCCACGCGCTTGCCGGCGGCGGCGAACTTGGCCACCGCGCCCAGCGGGGTCGCCTTTGAGGCTTGTCCGCCGGTGTTGGAATAGACCTCGGTGTCGAGCACCAGCAGATTGACGTCGCGGCCGCTCGCCAGCACGTGATCGAGGCCGCCGTAGCCGATGTCATAGGCCCAGCCGTCGCCGCCGACGATCCAGATGCTGCGGCGGACCAAGTGGTCGATCACCGACAAGAGGTCGCGCGACGCCTCGTCGTGCAGAGCGGCCAGTCGCGACTTCAACATCTCGACGCGCGCGCGCTGCGCGCGCAGTTCGGATTCGAGTTCCTGAGGGGCGGCCAGGATCGCGCTCGCCAGATCCTCGCCGACACGAGGCGCCAGCTGACGCAGCAACGCCCTTGCGATCTCCCGATGCTTGTCGGCGGCCAGGCGGAAGCCGAGGCCGAACTCGGCGTTGTCCTCGAACAGGGAGTTCGACCAGGCCGGTCCGCGGCCGGCGGCGTCCTTGGTCCACGGCGTCACCGGCAAATTGCCGCCATAGATCGAAGAACAACCGGTGGCGTTGGCGATCTGCAGCCGGTCTCCGAACAGCTGGGACAGCAGCTTGAGGTACGGGGTCTCCCCGCAGCCGCCGCAGGCGCCGGAGAACTCGAACAGCGGCTCGAGAAACTGGACGCCGCGCACATTGGCGAAATCGACCCCGGCGCGGTCATTGACCGGCAGGGTCTCGAAAAAGGCGATGCCGGCGCGGCCGGGCTCGAGGATCGGCGCCTTGTCGGTGAGGTTGATCGCCTTCTTGTCGGGCTCGAGGGGGCTGTGGGCGGGGCAGACCTCGACGCAGACGCCGCAGCCGGTGCAGTCCTCCAGATAGACCTCGAGCGAGAACCGCACGTTCGGATTGCCGCGGGTGTTGACCGGAGCCGACTTGAACCCGGCCGGCGCCTTCGCGAGCGCGCCTTCGTCATAGTACTTGGCTCGGATCACGCTGTGCGGGCAGGCGAAGCCGCACTGGCCGCATTGGATGCACAGGTCGGGGTCCCAGGACGCCACGACATCGGAGATGTTGCGCTTCTCGAAGGCGGCTGTGCCCGAGGGGAAGGTCCCATCCACGGGCATCTGGCCGACCCGGATGTCGTCGCCGCGCCCGCGCATGATCTGGGCGGTGATGTCGTGGACGAAGACGGGGGCGCCGGCCGGTACGATCGGCGGGCGGTCGAAGGCGCTGGTGACCGCGGTTGGCAGAGCCACCTCAAAGAGATTGGCGAGCGCCTGATCGACGGCCTCGAAGTTCTGCCGCACCACCGCCTCGCCTTGAACGCTGTAGCTGTCTTCGATCGATCGCTTGATCCGCCGGATCGCTTCCTCGCGCGGCAGCACGCCGGAGATCGCGAAGAAGCAGGTCTGCAAGACCGTGTTGATGCGGCCCCCAAGACCGACGGCGCGCGCGACCTTGGACGCGTCGATCACGAAGACGCGCAGCCTCTTCTCCAGGATCTGCGCCTGCAGAGCCCGCGGCAGGTGATCCCAGACGACGTTCGGTCCATGCGGCGTGTTGAGCAGGAAGACGCCGCCATCGGCCGCCAATCGCAGGACGTCGATCCGCTCCAGGAAATGCGCCTGGTGGCAGGCGATGACGTTGGCCGACTCGATCAGGTAGGGCGCGCGGATCGGCCGGTCGCCGAAGCGCAGGTGCGAGATCGTCTGCGCCCCGGACTTATGGGAATCGTAGACGAAGTAGCCTTGCGCAAACCTGTCCGGATCCTCGGCGAGGATCTTGACGCTGTTCTTGTTGGCCCCGACCGTGCCATCGGAGCCCAGCCCGAAGAAGAGCGCCCGGACGACATCGTCCCGCTCCAGCGAAAACGACGGATCAACCGTCAGGCTCGTCAGCGACACGTCATCCTCAATGCCGACGGTGAAGCTGGCCTTGGGCTCGGCGTTGCTGAGCTCGTCGAAGACGGCTTTGGCCTGGGCCGGGTTGAAGTTCTTCGATCCCAGGCCGTAGCGCCCCCCGATCACCCGCGGCATGATCTTGCGCTGCCCGCGGCCGACCGCCTGGGCCAGCGCGGTCACGACATCCAGATAGAGCGGCTCGCCGAGCGCCCCGGGCTCCTTGGTCTGCTCCAGCACCGCAATCATGCGGCAGGTCTGCGGCAGGGCGGCCAGGAACTGCTCGGCGGCGAACGGACGGTAGAGACGCACCTGCAGGACGCCGACCCGCTCACCGGCCTGCCGCAGGGCCCCGGCGGTTTCACGGGCGGTCTCGGCGCCCGAACCCATCAGCACGATCACGCGTTCGGCGTCCGCCCGCCCCTCGTATTCGAAGAGCCTGTAGGCGCGCCCGGTGAGTGCGGCGAAACGGTCCATCGTGGCCTGCACGATCGCCGGCGCGGCGGCGTAGTAGGGATTCACCGTCTCACGCGCCTGGAAGAAGGTGTCCGGATTGTGGGCTGTGCCGCGAACGAACGGGTGCTCGGGATTGAGCGCCCGGGCGCGATGCGCGCGCACGAGGTCCTGGTCGATCATCGCCCGGATCTGCGCGTCCGACAGCAGCTCGATCTTGTTGATCTCGTGCGAGGTGCGAAAGCCGTCGAAGAAGTGCACAAACGGCACCCGGGCCTGAAGCGTCGCGGCTTGCGCGATCAGCGCCGCGTCGTGGGCTTCCTGGACGGAGGCAGAGGAAAGCAGCGCAAATCCGGTCGTGCGCGTGGCCATCACGTCGGAGTGGTCGCCGAAGATGGACAACGCCTGGGTGGCGAGCGCCCGCGCCGCCACATGGAAGACCGTCGAGGTCAGCTCCCCGGCGATCTTGAACATGTTGGGCAGCATCAGCATCAGCCCCTGGGACGCGGTGAACGTCGTCGTCAGGGCGCCCGATTGCAGCGCGCCATGGACCGTCCCCGCAGCGCCGCCTTCGCTCTGCATTTCCTGCACGACGGGGATATGGCCCCAGATGTTGCATAGCCCCTGCGCCGCCCATTCGTCCGCCAGTTCGGCCATGGTCGACGACGGCGTGATCGGATAGATCGCGCAGACCTCGTTGACGCGATAGGCGACATGCGCAACGGCGGTATTGCCGTCCATCGTGTCCGTCTGAGGCGGCTCGACCGCGGTCCGCATGGGGCGCTCACCCTCTTCCGGGTTCCTGGATCATTTCGATCGCGTGACAGGGACAGGTTTCGAAGCAGACCGCGCAGCCGGTGCACCGATCGTACAGGTAGCGGTAACGCCGGCCGGGCCCGAGCTTCTCGATCGCCTGCTCGGGACAGGCCGCGTAGCACTGATCGCACTCGAAGCAGTTGCCGCAGGACAGGCAGCGTCTGGCCTCAAACCGGGCGGCGGCCTCGCTCAGCCCGGCCTGGATTTCCGCGAAACCGGTCGTGCGATCAGCCGGCGCAATCACCGGCTGTACGCTCGGCTCGGCGTCGCTGTAGACCGGCAGGTGCAGCATATCGAAGGAGACGACCGGCGACCTTTGCGCCGCGGGGACATCGTCGGCGCGCAACCAGGCGTCGATCCGCCGCGCGGCGGCCTTCCCGTGGCCGACCGCCGTCGTGACGGTCCGGGCGCCCGGCGCCATGTCGCCGCCGGCGAAAATCCCGGGATGACCGGTCATCATCTTCTGATCGAGGACGACCGCGCCGTCTGACTGGAACGCGACGCCCGGAATCTTCTCCAGCAAGACCCGCTCCACCTGTTGCCCCAGCGCGAGCACGACCGCGTCGGCGGCGAGGGTTTCGAAGCGTCCTGTCGGCTGCGGCCGGCCGTCGAGGTCGAGCTCCATGCGCTCGACCGTGAGTTCGGTTCCTTCGAGCGCGTCGAGGCGCGTCAGCCACTTGATCTTCACGCCTTCCTCGACGGCCTCTTGCGCCTCGAAGGCGTGGGCTTCCATGTGCGCACGATCGGAGACGAAGACGATGAGGGCTTCCTCCGCGCCGAGGCGCTTGGCGCTGCGCGCCGCGTCCATGGCGGTGTTGCCGGCCCCGTACACGACGACGCGGCGGCCGAGCTTCGGCGCCTCGCCGCTGGCGACGCCGCGCAGCAGACTGACCGCCGTCACGAGCCGGGCGGCGTCGCTGGCCGGAAGGTCGATGCGCTTGCCGATCTGGGCGCCGATGGCGAGGAAGACGGCGTCGAAACCGCCGCTGGCCTTCTCCGCAAGCACGTCCTCGACTTTGTGGTTGAGGACGATCCTGACGCCCATCGCCTCGATCGTCTGGACCTCCTTCAGCAGATCGGCGCGCGGCAGCCGATAGGCCGGGATGCCGAACTGCATCATGCCGCCGGGCTGCGGAGCCGCCTCGCGGATCTCCACGTCATGTCCGAGCCGCGCCAGGTGATAGGCGGCCGACAGGCCGCTCGGGCCTGCGCCGACGACGAGCACCCGCTTGCCGGAGGGCGGCTGCCGAATCGGCAGGGTCCACCCTTGCGCCGCCGCCACGTCTCCGAGGAAGCGCTCGACCGCGTGGATCGACACCGAACTGTCGAGCTGGGCTCGGTTACAGGCGCTTTCACAGGGGTGATAGCAGACGCGGCCATGCACCGCGGGCAGGGGATTGTCTTCGACCAGGGCCAGCCAGGCTTCGCGATAGCGACCGGCTTGCGCATGCGCGAGCCAGGCCTGGATGTTCTCGCCCGCCGGACAGGCGTCGTTGCAGGGCGGGAGAAGATCGGCATAGAGCGGACGCCGCGCGCGCGTCGGCCCGGCGCCGGGGGCGCCAAGCAGATCGACAAGCCGCGTGAAATCCGGGTGCTGTCCCGCGGTCACTTGCGCAACTCCGTCAGTCGTCCTGCTAGGCCGCGATGATTACCTTCAGCGCCTGGGTGTCCGCGGCGCGGGCGAAGGTGTCGTAGGCGGCGAGAATCTCATCGAGCCTGAAGCGATGCGTGATGAGCTGGCTCGGGTCGAGCTTCCTGGATTGCACCGTCTTCAACAGCATGGGCGTCGACACCGTATCCACCAGTCGCGTGGTGATGGCGATGTTCTGCGACCACAGCCGATCCAGGTGCAGATCGACCTTTCGGCCATGCACGCCGATATTGGCGATCACCCCGCCCGGGCCGACCAGGTCCTGGCAAAGCTCGAAGGTCGCCGGGACGCCGACCGCTTCGATCGCGGTGTCGACGCCGCGGCCGCCGGTCAGCGCCTTCACCGTCTCGGCCGCGCGGCCGTCCCCGCTGTTGATGGTCTGGGTCGCGCCGAACTGCCGGGCGATCCCCAGCCGGTTGTCGTCGAGGTCGATCATGATGATCTCGGCGGGCGAATAGAACTGGGCGGTGAGCAGGGCGGCCAAGCCGATCGGTCCGGCGCCCACGATGGCCACCGTCCCGCCCGGCGCGACCTTGCCGTTGAGCACTCCGCATTCGAAGCCGGTGGGCAGGATGTCGCTCAGCATGACCAGCGCCTCCTCATCGGCGCCGGCCGGGACCGGATAGAGGCTGGTGTCGGCATGGGGCGTGCGGACGTATTCGGCCTGGGTGCCGTCGATCTCGTTGCCGAGGATCCAGCCGCCCGTGGTGCAATGCGAATACATGCCGCGCCGGCAGTAATCGCATTTGCCGCAGGCCGAGATGCAGGAGATCAGGACATGGTCCCCCGGGCGGAAGGCGGTGACCGCGGCGCCGACGGAGTCGACGATCCCCACGCCCTCGTGGCCGAGGATTCGCCCCGGCGCGCAGGTCGCGACATCGCCCTTGAGGATGTGCAGATCTGTCCCGCAGATCGTCGTCTTGACAATCCGCACGATCGCGTCCCCCGGCGCCTGAAGCTCGGGCTTGGGTCGATCTTCCAGCGACTTTTGCCCGGGCCCGCCGTACACCAAGGCTTTCATCGGACTCTCCTGCCGTTCAGCTGGCTTGACGCACGCGCGTCGCGAACCTTTCAGCTTTGCCGCGAGAAATCGCGCGAAAACCATGTCGCCTGCGCCCCCGCCGAGCGGGATCGTCCCGCCAACGCTCGGCCGGCGGCGCCGCACGGCAAGGACATGAGGCGCCTCGGGCGGGGCAGGGTCCCTGCCGGCCGTCTCGACGCGACGAGCGGATGGGAACGCGCGTGCCTGCAGGGAGCGAGGCATCGGTCCGATGATGCCAGCACGCCAGCCCGGTCCGGAGGCGCCCGGCTCCCCTGGGCAGGATGCCGCTAGGGACGAATAGCGGCGCCGCCCCGGATCCGGACGCCCCCACGTAAGGAGAGACCAGGTCCTGCGTCATGGAAGCGACGCCGGGGGCGTGCGGCGATGGCGCCGAAGCGGACCTTGGCCAGGCAGCGGCGACACGCGCCGTTCATCCAACGCCGCGAGGCAGGAATGACATCCGAAGTTCGGAGTATGGTCCAACCCTCGGGCGGGTGGAGCTCACGCACAAGGTTCCACGCCCAATGACAAAGTCCAGCAGACACCGCGGTTCGGCTCCTGCAGCCGTGATTGGCCGCACGCTTGGCGGTCCCGAGGTCCGCGCCGCTCGCTCGCCTACGGCTGCGGGACTGACGCTGTCGGCCGTCCGGGCGTTCGGCGGCGAGACGCACGAAGCGTTCGTGCAGGCCTGCACGCTGCAGCGTGAAAGCCTGCAGCACGCCGAGCACCGGCTGGCGGGCCTGGCCGGGCAACTGGCGAGCGTCCACGAGCTCGACGCGGCCCTGCGCCTGAAGACACAGATTACCGAGTGCCTGGCTGACGCCGCCGATGCCAATGTTCGGATCTGGGCCGATCTGGTGCAACAGGTGCGGGCGGGCTGTGGTCGCTTCCAAGCCGGTCCCGGATCACCCTCTCACTGAACGCTCCGCCTGGCCGGTCCACGCCGACCTCGCCCTGTCACGAGCGATCCACCCCGGTCTTGGCGGGCCAGCCGGCGGCGTCCCTCCTGACCCTCGGAGGAAGGCCTCGGTTGGCGCAGGTGTAATCCGCTCGCGCCCCTGGCGTCTCTTGCTCGACAGCCAAGCTGCTTGTTGGCGACGCATGTCCACGGGAGAGCGACGTGGCATCACTGATCCGACGTCTAGCGCGTCTGAGCGCGCTGTTCTTGATACCCATCGCCCTGGCGGGCTGCGGGATCAACACCATCCCGACCAAACAGGAGAAGGCGCGGGCGAGCTGGGCGGACGTGCAGAGCCAATACCAGCGCCGCGCGGACCTGATCCCCAATCTGGTGGAAACGGTGCGCGGGTATGCGGCGCAGGAGCGCACTGTGTTGCGCGAGGTCGTGCAAGCCCGCGCCTCGGCGACCCAGGTCCGGGTCGACGCTTCGACTGTCACCGACCCGGCCGCGTTCCAGCGCTACCAGGCGGCTCAGAACCAGCTCACGGGCGTCCTTGGTCGTCTCCTGGCGATCAGCGAGAATTATCCGGACCTGAAATCCAACCAGAATTTCCTGGCGCTTCAGAGCCAGCTCGAGGGGACGGAGAATCGGATCGCCGTCGCGCGCCGCGACTACAACGAGGCGGTGCGTGACTACAACACCAGCCTGCGCACCTTCCCCACCATCATCTGGGCGAAGACCGCCTATGCGTCCGCCCAGCCGATGCAACTCTTCCAAGCGACGCCGTCGTCCCAGGCGGCGCCGTCGGTGAGTTTCGCCCCGCCGGCGCCGAACACGGACGCTGCCCCCGCCGCGCCTCCGCAATGACGATCCAGGCGCGCTCGCGATTCGCGGCGGCCCTGTCGCTGCTTGTCGGTTTGCTCGTTTGCACCGCCGCCGCCGCGGCGCTGACCTTCCCGAGCCTAACCGGTCGGGTGGTGGATGGCGCGAACATTCTGTCGGCGCCGACGGAAGCGGCGCTGACCGCCAAGCTGGAGGCGCTCGAGGTCCAGACCTCTCGGCAGCTGGTGGTGGTCACGCTGCCCTCTCTGCAGGGCCAGGAGATCGAGGACTACGGCTACCAGCTGGGCCGGGCTTGGGCCATCGGCGAGAGGGGACGCAACACCGGGGTGCTCTTGATCGTCGCGCCGGCAGAGCGACGCGTCCGTGTCGAGGTGGGCTACGGGCTGGAAGGCGTGCTGACTGACGCGCTGGCCACCGTGATCCTGCAGGAGCGGGTCTTGCCCCGGTTCAGGTCCGGGGACTTCGAGGGCGGCGTCGTCTCCGGCGCGGACGCGCTGATCGAGCAGCTGTCGTTGCCGGACGGTGAGGCCAGGGCGAGAGTCGCAGCCAGCGCCCAGCAGCAGACAAGCGCCGACGGTTCCGTACCGACCATCGTCCTGGTCCTGCTTGGACTTTGGGTGGTGATGGGGATTTTCGGGATGATCACCGGCCGGCGAGGCCACCGCATGGACATGTGGCTGCTGCCGCTTCTTCTGCTGATGAGCGCCGGTCATGGTGGCCGCGGTCACGGCGGCCGAGGACACGGCGGCGGGGGATTCCGCGGCGGTGGCGGTTCGTTCGGCGGCGGCGGCGCCTCGGGACGCTGGTAGCATGCTTCTGACCTCAGCCGACCATGAACGCATCGCCGCCGCGGTCGCCGCCGCGGAGGCCAAGACCCGCGGCGAGGTCGTCTGCGTGGTGATCGACGAAGCTTCGCCCTATCCCGAGACGCCGCTCGCCTGGGCTGCGTTCGGCGCGCTCGTTCTGCCCCTGGCGGGCCTGGCGTTGCTGAAAGTCACCGCGGCGCTGCGCCACTTCGACGCGCCGGGCGGTTGGGGGCTGCGCAAGCCGCGGCTCCGCATGCGCCGGTGCTCACCGCCCTGACCGGCTACGCCTTGCTGCAATGCCTGTTGTTCGTGGGCATCTTTGCGGTCGCCTTGGTCCCGCCCGTCCGCCGCAGCTTGACCCCCAGCTTGCTCAAGCGGGCGCGGGTGCGCGAGCGGGCCGTGCAGCAGTTCTTCGCAAGCGGCCTGCACAAGACTCGTGAGCGGACGGGGGTTCTGATCTTCGCCTCGCTCGGCGAGCGACAGGCGGAAGTCCTCGCGGACGTGGGCATCGATGAGAAGGTGGCGGCTTCAGACTGGGAGGCCGCCATCGCCGACCTGGTCGCGGGAGTCAGGGCTGGCCGGCCGGCCGATGGTTTCGTGGCGGCCATCGAACGCTGCGGTCGGCTGCTGGCGCAGCACTTCCCCGCAGGATCGGACAATCCTGACGAATTGCCGAACGCGCTCGTCGAGTCGCCGCAGCGTTAGGGCAAGCGGCTCGGTCCCTGACAAGGCCCCGCTCTGCGGCGAGATGACCCCTCAAGGGGAGCGGTTGTTTGCCATTGTTCGGAGGCCCTGTTGTCGATGATCGAGATCCTGGGGCGACTGCTTGTCTCCCTGGCTGTGGGGTTGCTGATCGGCCTGGAGCGGGGTTGGCGCAGCCGCGACGCCCCGGAGGGCGGCCGCGCCGCCGGCTTGCGGACGCTTGGTCTGGCCGGGCTGCTGGGAGGCGTCCTGGCCGTGATCGGTGGCGCGTCCGGCGTCCTGCTGGTCGGCTTTGGTCTCCTGGCCCTGGCGCTGGTCCTGACGGTGTTCCAGGTTCTGGAGGCGCGGGCGACGGGAAACGCCAGCGCCACGGGCGTCGTGGCGGGCCTGCTCGCCTTCGGGTTCGGGGCGTTGGCCGTGCTCGGCGATCCGGTCCTGGCTATCGCCGGCGGCGTCTCGACGACGGTCATTCTCGCCTTCAAGCAGCCGCTGCACGCCGGCGTCCGCGCCCTGTCGTGGCCGGAGCTGCGCGCCCTCTTCGTGCTGCTGGTGATGACGGCGCTGGTGCTGCCGATCTTGCCGGACCGGACGCTGGATCCCTGGGCGGCCCTCAATCCGCGCCGGATTTGGCTATTGGCGGTGCTGATCGCCGGCGTCTCGTTTGTCGGCTACTTCGCCATGCGGCTGGTCGGCCGCCGCGGCGGGCTGATGATGGCGGCGCTGGCGGGCGGTCTCGCCTCGTCCACGGCGACCACCTTGAGTTTCGCGCGCCTTGTCCGGCAACAACCGCCGCTCTGCGGCTGGCTCGCGGCCGGCACCTTGTTCGCCAGCGGCATGATGGGCCTGCGCGTGGTGGTGGTGGTTGCGGCGGCGGTCGATCGCAGCTTCGCAGTGCAGCTGCTCGGTCCCATGGCCGCGTTCGCCGCCGCGTCCTTTCTGGCGGGCGGCGTGCTGTTGACGCGCCGCCCCGCCGATGGCGTCGACGACCCGGGCCCGCGGGTGGGCAACCCGGTGGAGCTCGGCGCCGCCTTGAAGTTCGCGGCCTTGATCGCCGTCCTCATGCTGCTCGCCAAGCTGTCCGCCCGCTGGCTCGGACGCTGGGGCGTCTATGGTCTGGCGGCGGTTTCGGGGTTGGCGGATGTTGATGCGCTGACGCTCTCAATCGCGGGCATGAGTGCGGCGGAGCTGACGCGATCAGCCGCAACGCTGGCGGTGCTCATCGGCGTGGCGGCCAACACGCTCGCCAAATCCGTGATCGCAGGACTGGTCGGAACGCGCAGGCATGGGCTGCTGGTGGGCGTCCCCGGTCTAGCGGCGCTCCTGGCGGCGGCCGCCGTCTACGCGTTCATCGGTTGAACGGGCCTCCGGCCCTGGCGCCGCGGCGGCGGCCTCCCGGGCCACGAGTTCGTTGGCGCAGGCCGCATGCAACGGCTCCATCTTCTCGGGGGGCACGAGCCGCGTTGTCTTGCCACGGGCGCCGTGATGCCGGGTCCCGCGCGGCGCCATGGCCGGGCCGACGATGGGGCGACAACGTTCATGGAGCTGCGCCGCGTCGAGTTCGTGGCCGGGGCTCATCGGCGACGGCGCGGCATCCGGCGGCGGCGTCTGCCCGGCGGCCGCGCCCGCGGCGAGACTGAGGCAAGCGGCGAGCATGAGGGCGGTGCGGGACATGGGGGATGCGCTCCAGGTTCATGCGAACGATGGAACGCTCCAGGCCAAGTGGCTTTGACCGAGCGCAAAGGCGGACCTGTAATCTCTGGCTGGGCCCGCGCGTCTTGCACCCGATCTGCGACAGCCGCGCGAGCGGCCCTTCAAGGAACACCCATGCTCAGTTTGACGAGTCTCGGCGGGGCCGGGACGGTGACCGGCTCGAAGCACCTGCTCGAACATGACGGCCGCTCCATCCTGGTGGACTGCGGACTCTTCCAAGGACAGAAGGCGCTGCGCGAGCAGAACTGGGCGGCCTTTCCGGTCGACCCCGCCAAGCTCGGCGGGCTGGTGCTGACCCACGCCCACCTCGACCACTCCGGCTACATTCCGAAGCTGGTCAAGGAAGGGTTCCGGGAGCGGATCGTCTCCACCCACGCCACGATGGAGCTCTGCGACATCCTGCTGCGGGACAGCGGGCACATCCAGGAGAACGACGCGGAGTTCGCGAATCGCCACGGTTATTCGAAGCACAAGCCGGCCCTGCCGCTTTATGGCGTACGCGACGCCGAGCGCGCGCTGGAGTTCTTCTCGCCGGCGGACGTGCACAAGCCGATCCAGCTTCCCGGCGGGGCGGAGCTCATGCTGCGGCGGGCGGGCCACATCCTCGGCGCCGCCACGGCCGAGATCGCCTGGGGCGGCCGCAAGGTGGTGTTCTCCGGCGATCTCGGACGTTACGACGATGCGGTGATGCGCGACCCCGAGCCCGTGCCGGAGGCCGATTACCTGATCGTGGAGTCCACCTATGGCAACCGTCACCACGAGGAGACGGACTCCACCGAAGCGCTCGGCAGGGCCATCGAGCGCACCGTCCAGCGAGGCGGGACCGTGGTGATCCCGGCCTTCGCCGTCGGGCGGGCGCAGGCGCTGCTCTATCACATCTGGAAGCTCAAGCAGGCCGGGCGCATCCCGCTGGTGCCGGTCTATCTCGACAGCCCGATGGCGATCGACGCCAGCGAGATGCTCTGCAGCCACCTGGACGATCACCGGCTCACGCCGGAGGTCTGCCGCGCCGCCTGCGCGGTCGCCACCTACACGCGCGACGTGGAGGACTCCAAGGCGATCAACCACAACAGCATGCCGAAAGTGATCATTTCCGCCAGCGGCATGGCCACTGGCGGGCGGGTCCTGCACCACATGAAGGCCTATGGTCCCGACCGCCGCAACCTGATCCTGTTCTCCGGCTTCCAGGCGGCGGGCACCCGCGGCTCGGCCCTGCTCGGCGGCGCCAAGGAGGTGAAGATCCACGGCCAATGGGTCACCATCAATGCGGAAGTGAAGAACCTGGCCATGCTGTCAGCCCATGCCGACGCCGAGGAGATCCTGCGCTGGCTGGGCGGCTTCAAGCGGCCGCCGACGCGCACCTTCATCGTCCACGGCGAGCCGGACGCCTCCGAAACCTTGCGAACGCGCATCGAGGGCGAGCTCGGCTGGAGCTGCACCGTCTCGACGCCCATGCGGAGGTACGAGCTGTGAGCGCTCCGGCGTCGGAGGCTGGCCCGCCCGCCCCGAGGCTCGTGGCGCGTCGCCTGGGCTTGATCACCCAGCATGAAGCCGTGGTGCTGATGCGCACCGACTGTCACGTCTGTCGGGCGGAAGGCCTCTCGGCCAAGGCGCAGGTGGCGATCTCCGCCAACGGCCGCGAAGTCTACGCCACGCTTTACCAGGTCGACGATGACTGGCTCGGCCAGGAGGAGGCGGGGCTCTCGGAATCGCTTTGGGCGCGTCTGGGCGTCGGCGACGGCGCCGAGATCACCGTGCGGCACGCGCCATCGCTCGAATCGATGTCGAGCGTGCGGCGACGCATTTACGGCCAGCGGCTTTCGGACGGTGATCTGCATGGCGTGGTCGGGGACATCGCCGCCGGCCGGTACACCGACATCCATCTGGCGGCGTTCCTGACGGCGTCCTCCGCGCTTGCCCTCGACCACCAGGAGACCGTCGCCCTGACTCGGGCGATGATCGACGCCGGCGAGCGGCTGAGCTGGCCGGGCCCGGTCGTGGTCGACAAGCACTCGGTGGGGGGGCTTCCCGGCAACCGCACGACGCCGCTGGTGGTCGCCATCGTCGCGGCCTGCGGCCTCACCATGCCCAAGACCTCGTCGCGGGCGATCACTTCCCCGGCTGGCACGGCCGACACCATGGAGACCCTGGCCCCTGTGGACCTCGACCTGCCGGCGATCCGCCGGGTCGTGGAGGCGGAAGGCGGCTGCGTTGTGTGGGGCGGGGCGGTGCGGCTGAGCCCGGCCGACGACATCTTCATCCGGGTGGAGCGGGTGCTGGATGTCGACACCGAGGGCCAGCTCGTCGCCTCCGTGCTCTCGAAGAAGATCGCCGCCGGTTCGACCCACGTCGTGCTCGACATTCCGGTCGGCCCCACGGCCAAGGTCAGGACGGAGGACGCCGCCGAGCGGCTCTCCGGAGCCCTCTCGAGGGTCGCTGCCGAATTCGGACTGGCCACGCGCTGCGTGCTCTCGGACGGCGCGCAGCCGGTGGGCCGAGGGGTCGGCCCGGCCTTGGAGGCGCACGACGTGCTGGCGGTGCTGCAGAACCAGGCCGACGCGCCGCCCGACTTGCGTCGCCATGCCTGCGTGCTGGCCGGCGAGGCGCTGGAATTCGGCGGCGCCGCGGCGGCCGGCGAGGGCCTGCGGCTGGCCGAGGCGGTGCTCGCCGACGGCCGCGCCTGGCGCAAGTTCCTGGCCATCTGCGAAGCGCAAGGCGGGCTGCGGACGCCGCCCAGCGCCAGCTACACCCGGCCCCTGACGGCGAGCCGCGGCGGCCGGATCGTTCATATCAACAATCGCAAGATCGCCCGGCTCGCCAAGCTGGCCGGCGCACCGGACGTGAAGGCGGCCGGCGTGCGGCTGATGGCGAGGCTGGGGGACGAGGTGGCCTCTGGCCAGCCCTGGGTGATGATCCATGCCGATTCGCCCGGTGAGCTCGAGTACGCGCTCGACTACGCCAACCGCAACCCGGACTTGATGGAGGTCGAAGCGTGAGCCGCAGACTTGTCCTGCCGATGCCGGGCAACGAGGGCTTCGGCGACCGGATCGCCAAGGCGCTCGGCCTGGAGCTCACGCCGCTGGAAACCCGACGCTTTCCGGATGGTGAGACCTACCTGCGCCTTTCGGAAGGCGTCGCCGGCGCCGAGGTTCTGGTCGTCTGCACCCTGGCCGATCCGGACCCGCAGTTCTTGCGCCTGGTGTTCGCCGCGCGGACGGCCCGCGAACTGGGCGCCGCCACGGTGACCCTGATCGCCCCCTATCTCGCCTATATGCGCCAGGACAAGCGCTTCCACCCCGGTGAAGCGATCACCTCGAGCCATTTCGCCAAGTTGCTGTCGGCCGAGTTCGACCGGGTGATCACTGTCGATCCGCATTTGCACCGGCGCAGGGCGATGTCGGAGATCTATAGCGCCCGCGCCGACGTGCTGCACGCGGCTCCAGCGCTGGCGACATGGATCGCCGCCGAGGTGTCGCGGCCGCTGATCATCGGCCCGGATATCGAAAGCGAACAGTGGGTGTCCGAGGTGGCGACCGCCGCAGGGGCGCCGTTCGCGGTTCTGCGCAAGGAGCGCTTCGGGGACCGGGAAGTTCGCATCGCCTTGCCGGACCTGACGTCTTGGGAGGATCGCACCCCGGTGCTGGTGGATGACATCGTCTCGTCAGGGCGGACCATGATGGAAGCCGCCGACGGCCTGGTGCGCGCCGGTCTCGCCCGGCCAGTCTGCGTCGCCGTGCACGCCCTGTTCGCGGAGGACGCCTATGAGCGCCTGGCGGCCAAGGCGCAACGGGTGGTCTCCACCGACGCTGTGCCCCACGCGAGCAACCAGATCCCGCTGACGGGGCTGATCGCGGAACATCTGCGGGAATGAGTTGCCGATCTGACGCCCAAGCGCAGCCGCCGAGAGGTGTTAGGAGCGCGCGCTATGCCGGGGGGTGATTGCAAGTCTCGAACGCGACGTAGCACGCCGCCGTGCAACATCTGGAAGTCACGAGCGCGCTCGCCGCGCCGCATCAGCGGCGCCGCCGTCACGGGTTCGCAGTTGGGAGTTCGTGGAGGATGAGGAAGGCGGATGAATTCTGGCGGCCGATCGCGAGCGCCCCGCGGGATGGAAGCGCTATCCTGCTCTACGTTTCCACACGCGGGGGAAACCGCGGAGGATTGGATCGGCATAGGCTTTTTTGAACGGCCCGACGACCTTGGCGAGGGCGGCTACTGGAAAGGTGAGAACCCGACCGTGTCCGCCGTTGGGGCCACCCATTGGGCGCCGCGGCCTGAACCACCCGCGGCGCTTGGGTCCCCGGCGCACCGGGGCCCGCCCAAAGCCGCTCTGTGGCGTGTCGCTGCAGGCGCCGCCATCCTCTTGAGTCTTACCTCAGCCGTGGCTTGGCGGGCCGCTACGGTCTCGGCCCGTCGCGGCGCCCCAAGGTTCAAGACTCGGGACAGCAAGTAGCATCAGCCGGGTGACGCGTTCGGGAGAGAGCAACTTCGGCGTCTTAGCCTGACCTGCCCCCATCCGTCGGGGCCGAAGACCGCCAACCCGGTCCTCCTGTGCGCCAGGGCGCCTGTACCCCAAGCTTGCGACCGGGCGTCACTGCGGCGTGTCGCGCGCCGGGCCGACGGGCTTGCAGTTCAAATTCCCAAGACGCCCAGCCAAATGAGGAGCCGGTTGACCGCCGCCATGACGACTTGGCCGCTCAACACAAGGACGCCGAAGCTGATCGCGGCGGTGAGATAGCCGACGACGGCGAGTGCGCCGTCGCGGTGGACCAGACTGAGCCCCAGGATGGCGATGGCCGTCGCCGGGAGGAGGTTTCCGAGCGGAATGGGGAGGATCAGCACCGCAGCGAGCGCCGTGCAAATCAGCCCTATCAGCATGTCTCCCGGCCCGCCGAAAAGGAACGCCAATCTGCGTGTCGTGAGGCGCTCCACCTTGGTGAGCCACGGTCCGATGCGTTGGTAGACATTAGCCAGGGCGGAACGCGCGATGATCCGCCGTCGGATCGATCCGGGAAGCCAGGGTTCCGACTTTCCGCACGCGAGCTGAGGCGCCAGAAGCAGAAGCGGCATGCCGAGCACGGTCGAGCTGCCGGGGGGAAGCGGCAGAAGGTTCGGAATGGCGAAGACGAACAGCGTCGCGCCAAACGCCCGAGCGCCGAAATGGCCGACGAGGTCGTCGATGCTGAGGTCGGCCTCCGGACGTTGGGCAAGCTGCGCGAGCAATGCAGAGAGGGTGACCGATTCCTCGTCTGGACAGAGCTCCGCCTGGCTCATGGCCCGTCCCTTCGCGGTCCGTGAGCCGGGTGGCGAGGCCGCGGTTTCTTGCTGCTCCGCTTCCGCCGTGAGGGTTCAAAACCAACAGGATGACACAGGACTCGCGGCGGCCGGTTCGCCGCTCGCGCTCGGTCCTGGAGACGATCGACCCTCAGAGACTTGGGTCCAAGCGGCTTCAAGCGTCGGCTCCCAGGCGCGCTCGCTTCCAGCCCGCGGCCAAGACGAGGGCCAGGAACGCCGTTGTCCAAAGTGCGACAGGCGCCTCGGCGGCCTGCGAAACGCCGGCGCCGAGCGCGGCGAGCAGCTGTCCTGCGCTGACGGCGGCATACTGCAGGCCCAGTCCCGCGCCCTGCGCGCCCCTCTGCAGCCGCGACGTCAGATAGCTGGCCAGCACGTTGAGCGCCGCGCCGGCGGCCGCCACCACAGCGATCACCAGCGCCAGCGGCCAGAAGCCGCTGGCCAGGGGCGTCACGGCGAGACCCGCGGCCAAGGCGATCAGCAGTGGCCGGAGCAGCCGAACCGCCCGTGCGGCGGAATTGCGGCCGGAGAAGATGATCACTTGGGTCAGGAACATGACCGCCCCGCAGAAGCTCAGCAGCAGGGAGGCTGAGGTGCGGCCCGCATCGTCCGGCCCGAATGGCACGGCCACGGCGATCTCCTGGGCCACGGCCGACCCCGCCGCCACGGCCGACAGCGCGAGCAGCAACGCCCGCGCCCCAAACCGCCCGCGCCCGGCGGCGCCGGTCGCTGCGGCCTTGGGATGGACGGGTTCAACGCCCGCCAGGAGCAGGGCGCCCAGGGCGGCGGTCAGCGCGGGCAGGGCGTAAGGCGCGAGCGGCCCGACCGGCGCAACGGCTTCGCCGATCAAGGGGCCGGCCAGATACCCGGAGAGAACCGAGGCATTCAGCCAAGCGAACCGCCGCGCGCGCGCGTCCGGATCCGACCATCGGTCCGCGAGGTAGGCGAGGGCCGTCGGTGCGACAGCTGCGGAGAAGGCTCCGTCGAGGCCGCGCGCCAGATAGAGTTCGGGGAGTCCGTCGACCAGCTCGCTCGCCACGAACGCCGTCGCGAAGCCTAGCGCGCCCAGCGCCATGATCGGCCGCCGCCCGAGACGGTCCGAAAGCCGACCCCAGATCGGCGCCGCGACGAGAGCCGCGCCGAAGTAGACCGCGGTGATCCCGCCGACATGGCGCGAGCGCCAGGCTTCGCCGCCCGCGCCAGCCAGATCGCTCAGCAAGGCGGGCAGGCGAGGCAGGGCGATGCCGTAGCCGGTGGCCACCGCGAAGGCTGTCACCATGAGGACGGGAAGCGTCGCCCTGACCTGAAAGCGGGATGCCGACGCCCGGCTCAAGCCGCCTGTTCCGCGACTGTAACCGCCGCCGTTCGCCGACCATGCGGGCGTCCTTCGCCGAGGCGAAGACGCTTCAGCAGGAGCGCGTTGACGGCGACCAGCACGGAGCTGCCCGACATGGCGATGGCGGCCACCTCCGGGCTCAGGGTGATGGGATAGAACACCCCGGCCGCCGCCGGGAACGCGACCACGTTGTAGCCCACGGCCCACCAGAGGTTCTGGTGCATCTTGCGCAAGGTCGCTCGTGAGAGCTCGATCGCCTTCACGACGTCGAGGGTGTCGCTGCGCATCAGGACGACCTTGGCGCTTTCGATGGCGACGTCTGTGCCGGCGCCGATGGCGAACCCGACGTCCGACTGGGTGAGGGCGGGGGCGTCGTTGACCCCGTCGCCGACCATGCCGACCTTGTTGCCCTGCGCCTGCAATTCCTTGACCTTCGCCGCCTTGTCGCCGGGCAGCACCTCGGCCAGCACGATGTCGATGCCGAGCTCGCGTCCGATGCGCTGCGCCGTGCCCAGGTTGTCGCCGGTGATCATCGCCACCTTCACGCCCAGGGCCTGCAGTCGCTCGATGGTTTCCCGCGCGGTCGGGCGCGGCGCGTCGGCGATGGCGATCAGGCCGATCACCCGACCGTCCTGGGCGATGTGGGCGACGGTGCGGCCCGCGCCCTGCAACTCGACCGATCGGGCCGCGAGCGGACCCAGATCGATGCCGTTCTCCTCCATCAACATGCGGTTGCCCGAGTAGACCGTCCGACCGTCCACGACAGCGCGAACGCCCTTGCCCTCAAAGGCGGCGAAGTCCGTCAGCGGCGGCAGCGCGAGCCCCTTGGCGCGCTCGAGGACGGCGACGGCGATGTGGTGCTCCGAGCCTTGCTCGATCGCCGCGGCCGTGGCGATGACGGTCGCCTCGTCGAACCCTGGACCGGGGACCACCTGCTCCACCTTGGGCTGGCCCATCGTGAGGGTGCCGGTCTTGTCGAAGATGACGACGTCGAGCTTGACGGCGTCCTCCAACGCGGCGGCGTCCTTGATCAGGATGCCGTGGGCGGCGCCCAGGCCGGTGCCCACCATCACCGCCATCGGCGTGGCGAGGCCGAGCGCGTCGGGGCAGGCGATGACGAAGACCGTGATGGTGAGCGTCAGCGCGAAGAGCAGCGTCTGGCCGATGATCCAGAACCAGACAGCGAAGGTCAGAAGGCCGATGACGATGGCCGCGAGCACCAGCCACTGCGATGCGCGGTCGGCGAGGAGCTGGGCGGGCGCTTTGGAGTTCTGGGCCTCCTGGACCAGCTTCACGATCTGGGCGAGCGCGGTGTCGGAGCCCACCTTGGTGGCGCGGTATCGGAAGGCGCCGGTCTTGTTGATCGACCCACCCACAACGGTGTCGCCGACCTTCTTGGAGACCGGCAGGGACTCCCCGGTTAGCATCGACTCATCGATCTCCGATGCGCCCTCTTCGATGACGCCGTCGACGGGGATCTTGCCGCCGGGCCGGACCACCACAACGTCCCCCACCAGAACTTCGGAGGTCGAGATCTCCACCTCGACCCCCTGGCGGATCACCTTGGCGGTCGGGGGGGCGAGATCCATCAGACGCCGGATAGCTTCCGAAGCGCCGGCGCGGGCGCGCATCTCCAACCAATGCCCGAGCAGGATAAAGACCAGCAGCAGGGCCGAAGCCTCGTAGAAGTTCTCCGCCTCGAAGAAGAAGGTGGTCCCCACACTGAACAGATAGCCGGTCCCGACGCTCAGCAGGACAAGCACGGCCATGTTGAACACGCCGCGCTGCAGGGCTCTGACCGCCGCGATGAAGAACGGCCAGCCCGGCCACAGGATCGCCCCGCTCGCGAGCACGAACAGGACGAGATCCAGGTCCCAGCCGAACGGCGGATTCACCCGCAGGAAGTCCATGCCCATCGGGGCGAGGAAAAAGATCGGCACGGTGAAGGCCAACGCCACCAAGAAGCGGTTGCGCATGTCCCGGGCCATGGCCTGCATGTCCATGCCGGGCCCGTGCCCCATGTCGGCCATGGCGTCGTGCTCGCCGTGGTCGGCGTGCTGCGCCTTCGACGCGGCCTTGCTGGACGGCGCGGCCTTGTTATGCGCGTGGTCGTGACGCGCATCGGCGCTGACCGCGTCCTGGCCGGGCGCGCAGACGTGGCGCGGCACGACTTGCCCGGCGCAGTGGAAACCGCAGTCCCGCACCGCCTGTTCGAGCTCGGTGTCACTGACCAGCGCCTCGTCGTAGGTCACGGTGGCGCTGGCGGACGCGAAGTTGGCGGCGACCTTGCGGACGCCCTTATGGCGCCGAAGGTGCTTCTCGATGACCAGAGGATCCAGCGGCGTGCGGAATCCGGAGACGTCGACTGTCGTGGTGCGCATAGGCGAAAAACTCGCAGGTTGCGGCGCGCGGAAAGCGCCGGATCAGGCGGGGGAACGCTTGGCGTTCTGGGACGGACGCAGCCGTGGGATAAAGGCTGGGGTCGTGCGCTTGTAGGCGGCATAGGCCTCGCCGAAGCGCGCGGCGGTCTCGCGCTCTTCGCTCACGGCCAGGCGCCAGTACATGAACACCAGCACCGGGAACAACGCGAGCGTGAGCAGGGTCGGCCACTGCAGCAGGAAGCCGAACATCACCAGGACGAAGCCGACGTATTGCGGATGCCGCACGCGGCTGTATGGACCCGTGGTGGCCAGCGTGCCCTCCCGCTGTGCACGGTAGAGCACCGGCCAGGCCGCCGAGATCGCCCAGAAGCCGCCGCCGATGAAGGCGAAGCTCAACAGGTGGAAGGGGCCGAAGTGGGGGTTGGCCTTCCAGCCGAACATCATCTCCAGGAGGTGGCCGGCGTCGTGCGACCACCAGTTCACGCTGGGGAAGCGGCTCTGCAGCCATCCCGAAAGCAGGTAGATCGTCAGGGGAAAGCCGTACATCTCCGTGAAAAGCGCCACCAGGAAAGCGCTGAAGGCCCCGAAGGAGCGCCAGTCCCGCTTCGTCTTCGGCTTGAAGAACGTAAAGGCGAAGAAGATGAACAGAGCGGAGTTCAGGATCACCAGGGACCAGAGGCCGTAGGCGGGCGTGTCGGACATGGCAGCCTCTCTCAGCGCTTGTGTTGATGCGACTGGCCGCCGGTTTGGCCGTCAGCGTCGCCGCCGCCGTGACCCCCGTGTCCACCGTGCATGCCCATGTGCAGCAGCGGGCACAGTAGCAGCAGCAGAAACGGCAGCCAGCCGAGCATGTGGACCCGGTGCTCGCCGACCAGCAGATAGATCAGGCCCGCAGCGAAGGCCGCGATCGTCAGCCCCATGAGGAGCTTCCGCGCTCTCGGTTGCTGCGCGCCCTTCTGAGGCCCAGCTTGCGCATGTTCCATCTGACCTCCTGGCGCGGACGCGCTGCCCACGTTGAATGTTCTGCGCAAACGACGCGGGGGAAGCCGAGAACATTACAGCGGTGTGGTCCTGCTCCCGGGTCCATCCACGCGGTCCTAAGCGCCCCGCATTGGAGACGAGATGGCCTGGACGGCGGGCGCGATCATAAATCAGTCTGCCCGGGGGCTCGTGCCGCCAGGAAGTCCCGCGCGGGCCCACGAGAGGGCTTCCTGCAGCCGCTTCTCCTGGTCGGGAGAGACGGAGGAGCGGATCACCCGGCCCCCGAATGTTGCGAGTCCGGCCAACACCTTATCCGAGGAGTACGGGGGCCCCGTGCGTACTTCCGGTAAGGGATCGGTCAGTGAGGAAATCGCGGCCATGGGTCTGTCAGGGCAAGAACCCTCGAGCACACGACGCAGGCGGCTCCTGTGGAAGGTCGCTCTGATCGTGGGGGCGGGTGTCTCCGCGCTGGCGATCCACTGGCCCGAGGAGCGATCGCGGAATGCCCATGACGACGAGCGGCTTTGGTTCTCGACCGGCCAACGTGACGCTCACGCCGCTGCGCAACGCTGACCGGCTCGTCGGGCGTGGGAGTGCTTCTGGGCGACGGTGTTGCGCGCGAGCATCTAGACGTGGTGGTCGAGGGCGAGCCGGTGTGTTGGAGCCGCTGTCCGACCAGCTGCGGTGAACGCCTCGCCGAGGCGCCCTACGTCCTCCGCTCACCGATGGCGGGGCGCTCTGAATCTCATACCGCCACGCATGGGCTCAGACGTCGAAGTAGCCGCCGAGGAAATTGCGCAGCGAGCCGCCGTGGTGGCCGCCTCCATGGCCACGCCCATGAGCGTGACCGTGATCTCGGGAGCGGCGATAGTCGTCCTGGCGCTGAGGCCCGTCACGCGTTTGCGGTTGGCCGAAGTCTGCCGCCGCCGCATGCTCGATGATCTTGTCCAGTTCGCCGCGATCGAGCCACACGCCCCGACATTTGGGGCAGTAGTCGATCTCCACGCCCTGTCGTTCGCTCATCACGAGGTCGACCTTGCAGTTCGGACATAAAAGGCCGTGCGAGGTCACTTGTTCGGACATGGTCCTGCCTCCGTCGGAGGGTGGGCGGCCGCGGCCCCCGGGCAGACCGATGACCTGGGCTTGTGTGGCGCGGCGGCGTTGAGGTGCGGGTCTGCTTCGCGCGTGGGGCATCCTGACGATCGCAGGTCTGCCGGCCCACGAGGGCCGTGCGCTTTGCGGGCGTTGTCACAGTCGTTCATAACTGAACACCGCCCGCACAGGGTCGTACTTCCGACCGGGCCGGGCGACGTGGAATGTGAGGCGATAACGACCGGGTTGCGGCAGCGCCAGATAGCCGCCGTAGGTTGGCGTCCTGGCGCCTTCGATCGGCCGCAGCGGCATGGATCCGTGTCCGGGATAGCCATGACCTTTGATGTTCAGCATCACGTCGGCATCATCGATCGGTGCGTTCGTCTGCACGTCCCGGGCTTTCAGGGTGACATGATAGAGATTGGTCCGCTCCCCCACGTGTCGGGGCGGCAAAGGCTGGGTATGCGCCGCCGCTTCCGCCGATCGTGTAGCGGCGGCGGGCGCGGCGACGCCGTACTCGAACCTGACCCCCTCCACCACCTGGGATCGACCCCTGACGCCTGGGGAGTCACATGCCGCCGTGGCCGCGGAGACCACCGCGAGCAGCAGCGCGCGGGCGGCGAAAGATCGGGCATGGGGCTCAGACATGTGACCTTCTCTCGAGACTCCACCTTCAGGGTCTCGCGCGATGACGCAGGGCAAGGTCCGCCATTACGTACATGAGGCTCGGAAATACCCGAGAGGTCTTCAAAGGAGTGCTTGCCCGGCGCTAGCGCCGGGAGCCTAGGACGGCGATCAGCGTGGCGCCAGGCAGGAGCCGCACAAGGGCCGCCGCCCAATCGTGCGCTTCGCGCGCGTCGGCGCAGATGGCGACCTCGAAGGCGGGACCCTCGCCGGGGCGATCGAGGCAAATGATATAGCTTTGCATCTGGAGGCGTCCTGAATGGGGGTTGGTGGGCGTGTCGGCGGCTCCCGGCGGAGCTAAGGCTGGAGCAGTTTCTCGGCGCGGGTCTTGGCCCAGCAGTCGGCGAGGGGGCAGGCCTGGCACGTCTCGGCCATGGCCTGGCGCAGGGCGCCTCGGGCGCGGTGCAGGCGCACGGCGGCGTTGTTGGCGGTGAGCTCGAGCCGGCGGGCGACCTCTTTGAGCGGCCGGTCCTCGAGATAGGTCTCGCCGAGGATCTGCCGGTACTCGGGCTTGAGCGCGCCGAGCGCGGCCTTCAGGCAGTCGCTCGGGGCGACGAGATCCGCCTCGTCGTCGGCCGCGTCCGGGGCGGGCTGGACGGCGAGGGCCTCGAGGGTGCGGCGCCGGACCGCGTCCCTTCGGTAGCGGTCGACCACCAGCCGGCGCAGGGAGACGCCCATCCAGGCCTGCGGGCGCTGGACCGCGCCGAGGGTTTCGGCGTGCTGCAGGAACTTGATGGCGGCGTCCTGCCAGGCGTCCTCGGCGTCCTGCAGGCAGGGCAGGCGGCTGCGCAGGAAGCGCAGCTGGCGGGGCCGCTCGGCGGCGAGCTGCAGGGCGAGGTCAGGGGCGCCGCCTTGAGTATCCGACAGCCCGGAGAAAGATTCCCACGGCTGTAATGTTTCGGCGCGCCCAGCGTTGTCGAATTGTGAAGCAGCGGCGTGAAGCATTCGACTTGTCCCTCGATCTGTTCGACGCGAAATCTCAACGCTGAAGGGTGAGGTTTCTTTGATCGGGATCAAGGTTGATCTTTATCTTCCGAGGCAGGGAAATTCTGAGGGATTTCGCCGCTAGGTGCGTAAAACCTAAATCCGGCGAGTCCAGGGTGGCCGCAAGGTTGAGACCGCGCGGCGCGCACCTAACCGCTGCCTCGCCGCCAGGGCTCAGTGACTGAAGAGGACGGGCAAGCGAGGGCTTGCTCTAGGAGCCGGACCCATAACCAGGATTCCGCATACGTTCGAACCGTGATTCACAAGCTTTCAGAGGAGGGCGCGAATGACGGAATTCTGGCCGGCTTAAGCCGTTGCTGCCGAACAAGCCGCGCGGTGTGCCGCGGGCGGATGCGCCGGCCGTCTACCCGACCGAGGAAGACCCTGTACAACCGCTGTGTCCGCCTGCGAAGCTGATGCTCGACAGCACCTGCGCCACGGCGCACCGCTCGGCGGCTGGCGGAGAAGGGGGGGCTCACGCCGACGCCACAGGCCGCTCGCGTGGCGGACGGACCACCAAGCTCCACGCCCTGGTGGACCAACGCGGCCGGTTGGTGGCCTTCGTCGTCACAGCCGGGCAGCGCCGCGACGCCGTTGTCGCCTCCGAGCTGATCGCCAGGACGGCGGACGCCCACAGCCTCGCCCGCGGCACGCGGCCCGTCATCCACTGCGCCTTACCGCAAGCGCCTGCACCCCTTCGACGCCGAGGCCTACAAGCGCCGCAACCTGGTCGAGCGCCTTCTGCGGGCTCAAGGACTTGCGCCGCATCGGAACCCGCTACGACAAGCTCGCCTGCACCCAAGCCGCCGCCGTCTGCCTCTTAGCCATCGTCACTTGGTGGAATGAGACCCGACCCTTAGTCCTGCCGCCCAGGATTCACTCCCTGCCCGGCTGCGCCGGAATGCGCCGGCCGCGTTCAGGTCGCTCTCCATGCGAGAGGGCCACTCTGATCAGCCTTGTCCGCGGCGTCGTGTCGATTCGAGCACCGCCGTGACCCCGTGCCGGGCCAGGCGGGTGGCAAGGATATCCGTCGGCGTCGCCCCATCTCCGAACGCCTGGCGACGCTCACGATGGTGATTTCGCGCGCGCCGCGCTTCTCGCGTGTCCTTCCAGCCGTTTATGATCCGCTCGCAGCCAAGCCTCCGACGACGGGCTAGGCTGCACGTGGATGAGAAGGGTCTTGTAGTCCATCACGGCTTGTCCTGTCCGGTGCGCACCTGGATCCTTCGGAAGCCGTAAGGGCTCCGACCCGCAATCGCGACGCGATCAGCGCTGGCAGGCCGCAACGGTCGTCGCCCCTTCGTCCCAGCCGCCGCCGAGCGCCTTGTGCAGCGCGACGAGATGGATCGAGACGGCGCTCGTACTTTCCACGAGCAGCAGTTCGCTATCGTGCAGCGTCCGTTCCGCATCCAGCACCTCGAGGATGCTGTCGAGGCCGTTCTCGTAGCGCCATCGCGTGAGTTGGAAGGCGGCTCTATTCTGGTCGACGGCGCGCGCAAGCGCCGCGCGGCGGGTCTGCTCCTCGGCAAACGCCGTGAGCGCCCCGTCGACCTCGTGCAGCGCGCCCAGCACGGTTCGCCCGTAGGCGACCCCGGCGGCTTGCGCACGATAGGCCGCCGCCTGCATTCTGGCGCGGCGGCGTCCGCCATCGAGAAGGGGTAGCTGCGCCTGCGGACCGATCACGCCGAAGCGGCTGGCCCAGTCGACCAGGTTGGTCAGGTCCTGCGCCTGGTATCCGCCGGTCGCGAGCAGGGTCAGGCGCGGATACCGCTCGGCGCTAGCGACGCCCTGGCGGGCGACCGCCGCATGCCAGCGCGCCTCCGCCGCCCGGATGTCGGGTCGACGGCAGATGAGTTCCGCAGGCAAGCCAATCGCCACCTCGGCGGGTGGGGCCGGGACCGAGCCGACGGTTTCGAGCTCCGCCCTGAGCGCGCCGGGCTCAAGGCCGAGAAGGCGGCTCAGCGCATTGATGTCCGTGGCGATCTGCCGATCGATCAGCGGGAGTTGCGACTCGATCAGGCTGGACTGCGCCGCCGCTCGGGCGACGTCCACCTGAGTGGACAGGCCAAGTCGCCGCCGGTCGCCCGCGACACGCATGATCTCGCGCGCCGCGGCCAGGTTCTGTGTCGCCGTGGCGCGCTTAAGCTGCGCGCCGCGCAAGTCGATGTAGATCCGACCCACTTCGCCAAGGACGGTGACCTGAATGTCGCGCCGATCCTCGAGCGTGGCTTCGCCGTCGGCGTCGGCCGCCTCCACGGCTCGGCGCACCCGGCCGAAGAGGTCCAGCTCCCAGCTGGCGTCGAACCCCAGCTGGAATTGGCCGTACGGGTTCGCCGGCGCGGCGGCGGGCAGGCCGGCGAGGCCCGGGAGCGCCTCTAGGGCGCCGAACAGCTTGCCGGTCGGGGTATTCTCGCTGACCCGCTGACCCTGCCACGAAGCGACCGCATTGAGGCTCGGCCGTCCTGCGCCGGCGACGGCGGCGCGCTCCGCCCGCGCCTCGGCGATCCGCAGCATCGCCTGGCGAAGATCCAGGTTCGCCTCGCTGGCGCGCCGGATCAGCGAGGTCAGGACAGGATCGTCGAACGCCGCCCACCAATCGGACGAGCGGACGGGCTCTTGGACGGCTCGGCTCGTGGTTGTGGGCGAAGGCTTGGGGGACCACGCGGCCGGCGTCTTCGCCTGCGGACGCCGAAAATCGGGCCCCGCGGTGGCGCATGCGGTGAGCGCCAGGGACGCGAAGGCGATGAGGGGTGCGGCGCGCGCGCCTCTCAACGTGGCCCGGTGCGCCCGCCCGATCTCGAATTCCATTGGCCTCTCCGCGCGCGGGTTCAGTTGGGCGTCGCCCGCAGAGACGCTTTCATCGGGGGCGTCATTACGCCGATCCTGAAATCCGGGAGCTGTAAGCTTATCAGGCGTCAGCGCGTCTTATGTCGGAGGGGCGCGGCGCGCGCAATCTTGGCCAATCGTATGTGGAGAGATCTGTGGGGCTGCCGGCCAGACGCATAAGCTATATCGTGGCCTTGGGCCTGGTTGTACTGGCCGCCGGCTCTGCAGGCCTTTACTGGACGCTGAAGCCGCGCCCGTTGCCGGATCAGGTGATCTATGGAAGCGGCCGGATCGAAGCCGATGAGGTCCGCATCGGTGTCGAGGTTCCGGGGCGCCTCGTCGAAAACGCCGCCGTCGAGGGCCAGACTCTCAAGGCGGGCCAGCTGGTGGCGCAGCTGGACGCCGGGGACTACGAGCTCCAGGCGCTGCGCGCCGGCGCGCAGCGGTCAGCCGCCGAGCTTGCGGCCGCGCAGGTCGGCCCTCAGCTCAACGTCGCCCGGCACCACGCGCAGACCGCGCGCTCCGATCTGCAGCGCTTCGAGACCTTGGCGCCGGCGGGCGCGGTCTCGGCGCGAGAGGTCGATCTCCAGCGGAACAGCTATCAGGCGGCGGCCGAGCAGGTTCGCGCGCTCAGTGCGCAACGGTCAGAAGCGCTCGCGCAAGCCGAGGTGGCCTCCCACAGCCTGGCGCTGGCCCGGTCGCAGATCGCCAAGACCCGGATCTATGCGCCGATTTCGGGGGCTGTGCTGGAGCGGCTGGCCGAGCCGGGGGAAGTGATTGGCGCCGGCCAAGCCGTGGCGGTGATGGCCGATCTCGCGCGCGTAAAACTGAGGGTTTTCATCAGCGAACGCGACCTGGGCAAGATCCGCCTCGGCGCGCCCGTGCGCCTGCGCGTCGACGCCTTTCCCGGGCGTTATTTCGAGGCGCGCGTGGCCCGCATCGACGCGCAGGCTCAGTTCACGCCGCGCGATGTGCACATGGCCGATGAACGCAGCCGCACCGTCTACGGGGTGACGGTCGAGGCGGCCAATCCCGAGGGGCTGCTCAAGCCCGGCATGCCGGCCGACGCCTGGATCTTGTGGAACGGCAAGGCGGGCTGGCCGGCGCGCCTGCAACCGCCGGAGGCGTGAGGTGGCGTCTTCCGCGGTCATCGAGGCGCAAGGACTCGGCCGCCGATTTGGCGCGCGTACGGTCCTCGAGGGCCTGAGCTTCGAAGTCCACGCGGGCGAGGTGTTCGGGATCGTCGGCCCGGATGGGGCCGGCAAGACCACGCTTCTGCAGATGCTGGCGGCGATCCTGCGCCCGAGCGCCGGGACCTGCCAGGTCCTAGGCGTCGATGTCAGACACCGTCCCAGCCTCGTTCAGGCCAGGGTCGGCTTCATGTCGCAGGGCTTCTCGCTGTACGACCGACTGACGGTTGCGGAGAACCTCGCCTTCGCCGCGGCGATCCGCGACGTCCCGCAGCCTGCCTTGGCACCGCGTAAGGCGGAGCTCCTGGCGATGGCCGGGCTGGACCGGTTCCAAAAGCGTCGGGAGGGCGCGCTCTCGGGCGGCATGCGCAAGAAGCTCGCGCTGTGCGCCAACCTTATCCACGAGCCGCCCTTGCTGATCCTCGATGAGCCGAGCCTGGGCGTCGATCCGCTGTCGCGCCGAGAGCTCTGGCGGATTCTCGACCGCGCCAGAGCGGGCGGGCGCACCATCGTGTTCGCGACATCCTACATGGACGAGGCCGATGCCAGCGACCGGGTGATGCTGCTCTCGGGCGGTCGTCCGCTGGCGCTGGGGCCCCCCGGCGAGTTGCGGGCTCGGGCGCAGGGCCGCGTCTATCAGATCAAAGCCTCAAAGGCGGCGGGCCTCGAAGATGCGCTTCAGGCCCAGCCCAAGGTGATCAGTTTTCAGCGCCGCGCGGGCGACGAGCTGCGCGTGCAGATGCGCGACGCCGCCCCGCCTGAGACTGTCGAAGGACTCACCGCCGAGCCGGCCGAGCCGTCGATGGAGGATGTGTTCACGGTCGCCTCGGCGGGACCCGGACCTCCGCCGCCCGAGTCTATGCGGGCTGCGCTTGGGACCGAGGCGCCGGCGCACCGGGCGGACCGATCGGTCATCGACGCCGCGGGCGTCACCCGCCGTTTCGGCGATTTCACCGCCGTCGACGCGGTGACGCTTTCAGTCCGGTCGGGAGAGATCCTCGGCCTGCTGGGGCCGAACGGTGCGGGCAAGACCACCCTGATCCGCATCCTCTGCGGCCTTCTCGCGCCCACCCACGGCCGCGCCCAGGTGGCCGGCTTCGACGTCGCCCGCGAAAGCGCCGAGGTCCGCGCGCGGATCGGCTACATGTCCCAGCGCTTCTCGCTCTATCCGGATCTCACCACGCGGGAGAACCTGAGATTCTTCGCGCGGGCCTACGGGGTGGCGCGCGATGCGCTGGACACCCGCACCCGCTGGGCTGCGCAGCGCACGGGTCTGGACGCCGACGATCAGAAGACGGTCGCCGCCTTGTCCGGCGCCATGCGCCAGCGACTGGCGCTGGCCTGCGCCATCGTGCACCGGCCGGAGGTGCTCTTCCTGGACGAGCCCACCTCCGGCGTCGATCCGCTCTCCCGCTATCGGTTCTGGCGGTTGATCGCCAGCTTGGCGGCCGACGGCATCGGCGTGGTGGTGACCACCCATTACCTCGAAGAGGCGACCTTTTGTGATCGTCTCGGCCTGATGATGGACGGGCGGATGATCGCCCACGGCGCCTTGTCGGACTTGACGCAAACGCTCGGCTTGCAGCGCGCCAGCGTGGAGGATGTGTTTCTGGGCTTCATCGCCCGCGAACGGGCGAGGGCGGCGTGAACCTCCGCCGGCTCTTGGCCTTCTCGCGCAAGGAGGTCCTCGAGATCTCGCGCGATCCCTTCACCATCGGCGTGGCGCTGTTCATGCCGGTGCTGATGCTGTTCCTGTTCGTCTACGGCATCTCGCTCGACGTCGAGAACGCTCCCTTGGTGGTCGTCGACCAGGACAAATCGCCCGCCAGCCGGGAGCTGCAGGCGCGGTTCCTCAACTCCGGCTATTTCAAGCTCAAGGCCGCGCCGGACGACGCTCGATCCGCCGAGCATGCCTTGATGCGCGGCGAGACACGGGCGGCCTTGTTCATCCCGAAGGATTTCGGCCGCCGGCTCGCGGAAGGACAGTCGGCGCCTGTTCAGCTGATCGTCGACGGCACCTATGCGAGCAGCGCCGCCATCCTGTCGGCCTACGGCCGCGCCATCCTCTACGCCTTTCCGGGCGAGCTGCGATCGAGCGTCCGTCCGGAGGTGCGGGTCTGGTACAATCCGCAGCTGCGCAGCCGCAATTTCATCGTGCCGGGTCTCTTCGCCGTCATCCTGATGGCGTTTCCCCCGTTGCTCACGGCGCTGGCGGTGTCGCGCGAAAAAGAGCTGGGGACCATCGCACAGATCTACGCCTCGCCCCTGACCAAGGGCGAGTTCATCACCGGCAAGTTGCTGCCTTATGCGGGGATCGCGTTCGTGGAGCTGCTTATCGTCTTCGCCGGCGGGCTCCTGTGGTTCCAGGTGCCGGTCCGAGGCAGCTTCGCCCTCCTGGTCGCCGTGGGGCTGCTCTATGTCGTCTGCACGGTCAGCATCGGCCTCTTGGTCTCGACTCTCGTGCGCACGCAGCTGGCGGCGATGCTGGTGGCGCTGATCCTGACCATGATGCCGGCCTTTCTGTTCTCCGGGTTCGTCTATCCCATCTTCACGATGCCGAAGGCGTTCCAGGTCTACTCGGCGGCCTTTCCCACCCCCTACTTCCTCGACGTTTCGCGAGGGATTGTCCTGCGCGGGTCCGGACTGGCTGAGCTCTGGCCCAGCATCCTGGTCATCGCCGGCTACACGATCGTCGTGTGTGTGCTCGCCGCCTGGCGCTTCAACAAGAGGATCGCCTGATGCGGGGGCGGCTTGTCGGACTGCTCTCCAAGGAGTTCACGCATTTCCTGCGCGACCCGGTGATGCTGTTCGTCGTGATCTTCCTCTACACCGCCGAGCTGGTGATGTGCACCATGGCCTTGGGCTTCGACGTGCAGAACCTGAAGCTGGGCGTCATCGATCACGACCGATCGGTGGCGAGCCGCGCCTTGGTGGAGCAACTGGTCGCCGGCGACAGCTTCGTGCTCGTCGACCAGTTCTCGGCCATGGGCCAGACCCAAGAGCGGCTGCAGCGCGGAGCGCTGGACGTGGTCGTGGAGATTCCGCCCAATTTCGCCGCCCGGGTCGAGCAAGGCCGAGAAGCTGCGCTGGGCGTCGTGGTGGACGGCTCGAACGGCAACGTTGCGGCGCGCGCCAGAGCCTATGTCATCGAGATCGCCTTGCGATACGCCAGCGAACGCGCGCCGGACGCGGCGCGGACCGTCGCCGGCGTCAGCCCGGAAGTGCGGGTCTGGTACAATCCTGATCTCACCAACACCCGCTTCATGGCCCTCTCGATGCTCGCGCAGGCCGGACTCATGCTGGGCGTGGTCCTGCCGGCGGCGGCCCTGGTGCGTGAAAAACAGGGCGGCACCATCGAGCAGCTGCGCGTGACTCCCACCCGCGCGCATGAGCTCTTCATAGCCAAGGTAGCGCCAACGATTGTCATCTGCACCGGCGCCATCTTCCCCTCGCTGCTGATCGTGACCCTCATGGGCGTGCCCATGCGCGGCGACGTGCCCACCCTGTTGGCGCTCACCGTCGTCTTCCTGCTGAGCGCTGTCTCGCTCGGCGTCTTCGTGGGGATCATCACCAGCACGCTGCAGCAGGCGATGCTGCTGAGCTTCTTCGGGCTTTTCCCGCTTCTGTTCCTGTCCGGGACCATCGCGCCGATCGAGACGATGCCCCCCTGGCTGCAGACGGCCTCGCTGGCCAGTCCGCAGCGACACTATGTCGAGATCGTCGCCGGCCTCTTCCTGAAAGGGGCGGGTCTGGCGGAGCTCTGGGCGCACGCGGCGGCTCTGGTGGGGATCAGCGCCGCCATGTTCCTCGGCGGCTGGCTGCTGTTCCGGCGGCAATGGTGAGACGCGCCGCCAGACTGCGGAAAGGCAGGATCATGTCATGAGAATCGTCGTCTTCGAAGCCGAGGAATGGGAGCGTGAGGCGTGCCTGACCCTTGAGCCTGGGCACACTGTCGCCTGCACTCCCGACGCGCTGGCCGCAGAGGCGGCCGACCTCTTCGCGGACGCTCAGGTGATCAGTCCCTTCGTCAACTCAGACCTCAGTGCGACGGTTCTGCGGCGCTTCCCGCGCCTTGAGCTCATCGCCACGCGATCGACCGGGTACGACCATATCGATCTGGACTATTGCCGGCAGCACAAGGTCACCGTCTGCAACGTGCCGGACTATGGCGACCAGACGGTGGCGGAACATGCGTTCGCGCTCCTGCTGGCGCTGATCCGGCACGTCCCCGAAGCGAGCGCTCGGGCGCGACAGGCCAACTTTTCTCAACAGGGACTGCGCGGGTTCGAGCTCGCTGGCAAGGTGATGGGCGTCGTGGGCGTGGGGCGCATTGGCCGGCGGGTGATCGCGATTGCGCGCGGCTTCGGGATGGATGTGGTCGCCTACGACAGGGCGCCCGACGCCGAGGCGGTAAGAACACTCGGCTTCCGCTACGCGCCGCTGAACGAAGTCCTCGCGACCGCCGACGTCCTTTCACTGCATGTGCCGGGGGGCGCCGGAAGCCGCAGCCTGATCTCGGACGCCGAGTTCGGGCGCATGAAGCCTGGCGCCATCCTCGTGAACACTGCGCGCGGCGGGGTCGTGGACGCGCAGGCTCTGGTGCGGGCGCTGCATTCCGGCCGTCTGGCGGGGGCCGCGCTCGACGTGATCGCCCAGGAGCGGAGGATGCGCGACGAAGCCGAGATCTTCCGAGAGCGCCTGACGCCGTCGCCTGAGAGCCTGCAGGCGCTGCTGGCCGACCACGCGCTGCTGCACATGCCCAATGTTCTGGTCACGCCCCACATCGCCTACAACACGGAGGAGGCGGTGCATCGCATCATCGACACCACCTTGGCCAACATCTTGGCCTTCGCGCACGGGACGCCGCAGAACGTCGTCGCCTCACCGTCGCCGTAATCCGGCGCAGGCGCCGCGCGTCCTATCGTGAGGCTCCGTCGGAGGTCCAGCCTTGCTCCGTCCGTCCAAGTCTCGCCGGCGGCGCGCCTTCTCCAGCCGGCTGCCAGCCGCGGTCTGCGGGGCCCTGATCATGGTCCTCGCGTTTGTGGCCCTGCTGGCGCCGCTGGCCGGACCGACGATCGCTGTCGCCATCTTCGCGGGCGTCTTGCTCGGCGCGGGCTTGGCCGGGACAGTGGCGCTGCTTGATCTGCGCACGCCAGGGCTGGCGTGGCGCATCGCCTGGGTGAGCCTCGCCACCTTGTCGGGCTTGGCCGTCCTTTATCACCACTGGACCGGATCGGGGTCTCTGCGTGGGGTGGTCGGAGCGGCGCTTGTGCTCTTCACCCCCTCTGTCGTGGCGCTTGCGCTGCATCGCCGGGCCCGCGGCGGCCGTGCATGGCTGTGGCCGAGTCTGGGAGGGGTGGCGGCGCTCGCGCTGGTCGGGCTTCTGATCTGGGCGCCGCCGCATTTGGGCCTGATGCTTCTGGGCCTCTTCCTGGCGGTCAATCTGGCGGCTTTCGGCGTCACGCTGATCGCCAGCGACCTGGCGCGGGACATCAGCGCCGAGGCGCTCTGAACCGCGGTGCAGCAGATTGCGCTTGGGAGCGGACCCGAAGGTCCGCTCCCGGCGCAAGGCCTGACCAGGGCGATCAGGCTAAGGGCGAGCGGGACGGGGGGCACTCGCCCATTTTCGCGGCTCAGCGCCGGCCGCGAAACAGGTTGTAGAGGCCGCCGGCGACCAGCGCCGTGTACCAGCCGCAGGCGAAGGCGCCCACGGCGCCCAGAACGATGTCCGAGGGTTCGCGCCAGTCGAAGACGGGAACGATCCGCGCGAGGAAATGCCCAAGGTCCGGAGGCAGCAGATAGCCGAGCGCCACGCAGAGCAGGACGGTCAGCAGGAAGAAGACAGAGAGGCTCCAGCTCAGCGCCATGAGCTGCACGCCGGAACCGGCGCGTCACTGATCGATGGCTTCGCTGCGGCTCATGGCCGGCCTCCAAGCGCCGGCCTCTGCCCCGGCTCTATGAACAAGACGCCGGGCTCGGCGCGAACTTACACAGACGGCCTGTGCGAGTGGGCTTGACTTGCCTCAAGGCGCGCCCGGACGAGCGGCGTTCTTTTGCAAGGGATGCTAAGGAGCTTACGATGGTCAACGCGCCGCGGCCGCAGCCGAAATCCCGGCTGAAGTTCGACATTCTCTACTTCGCCGTGGCGTTGATGGCGATCGTCTTCATCCAGGATCTCGCCCGCCAGGGCCATGACAAGGTGATCCCTTACAGCGAGTTCCGCCAGCTCGTCGACAAGGGACAGGTGAAAGACCTGGTGGTCGGGCCGACGCGGATCACCGGGGCCTATCTGCAGGCCGGCAAGGACGGTCAGGCTCAGCACTTCTCGACAATCCGGGTGGAGGCTGGCATCGCCGAGGCGCTGGCGCGGCGGAACATCAAGTTCTCCGGTCAACCCGAGCCCGGGCTGTTTCAGAACCTGCTTTCCTGGTTCCTGCCGACCATCGGCTTTGTGCTGATCTGGATGTTCATGATGCGGCCGATGATGTCTGGACATGGGCACGGCGGGTTGATGGGCATCGGTCGCAGCAAGGCGAAGGTCTATGCGGAGCAGGAGGTGAAGGTCAGCTTCGCCGACGTCGCCGGCGTCGACGAGGCGAAGGAAGAACTCGCTGAAATCGTGGGCTTCCTGAAGGATCCCACGACCTACGGCCGTCTCGGCGCGCGCATCCCCAAGGGCGTGCTGCTGGTGGGCCCCCCCGGCACCGGCAAGACGCTTCTCGCCCGGGCGGTGGCCGGGGAGGCGGGCGTCAAGTTCTTCTCCATCACCGGCTCGGAGTTCGTCGAGATGTTCGTCGGCGTCGGCGCCGCGCGCGTGCGCGACCTTTTCGAACAGGCGCGCGCCCAGGCGCCGGCGATCATCTTCATCGATGAGCTCGACGCCTTGGGGCGCGCGCGCGGCGCGGGCCTGGACGTGCCCGGCGCCGGCAATGACGAGAAGGAGCAGACCCTCAACCAGCTGCTGGCGGAGATGGACGGCTTCGATCCCAGCGCCGGCGCGATCGTGCTGGCGGCGACCAACCGGCCGGAGATTCTCGATCCGGCCCTGCTGCGCGCTGGCCGGTTCGACCGCCAGGTGCTGGTGGACCGTCCCGACCGGAAGGGTCGCGCCGACATCCTCGCGGTGCATCTGAAGAAGATCAACGTGGCCGACGGGCTCGATCGGGAGACGGTCGCGGCCTTGACTCCGGGCTTCACCGGGGCGGACCTGGCGAACCTCGTCAATGAGGCGGCCCTGGTGGCCACCCGGCGCGGCGCCGACGCCACCACTCTGGAGGACTTCAACCAGGCGATCGAGCGCATCGTCGCGGGCGCCGAGAAGAAGAGCCGCATCCTCGGTGCGAAGGAGCGCGGCATCGTCGCGCACCACGAGATGGGCCATGCGATCGTGGCCATGTCACTGCCGGGGGTGGATCCGGTCCACAAGGTCTCGATCATCCCGCGGGGGATCGGCGCCCTGGGCTACACCATCCAGCGGCCCACCGAAGACCACTTCCTGCTGAGCCGCTCGGACCTCATGAACAAGATGGCGGTGCTGCTCGGCGGGCGGGCGGCGGAGACCTTGGTGTTCTCGGAAGCCTCCACGGGGGCTGCGGACGATCTCGCCCGCGCCACCGACATCGCCCGGGACATGGTCGCGCGCTTTGGGATGACCCCGGAGCTGGGGCAGGTCGCCTACGAGCCCGAGACCTCGGCCTTCCTGGGTGGCGCGCGACCGATGTGGCGGCCACGGTCGTATGCGGACGGCACCGCCGAGGCGATCGACCAGGTGGTGAAGGCGCTTGTGGCGGAGGCGTTCGACCGGGCGACGGCCATTCTGCGGCGTAATCGGCCCGTTCTGGACAGTGCGGCCCAGGAGCTCCTCGCCAAGGAGACGCTGTCGAAGCTCGACGTCGAACGGATCAGCGGCACCGTCACGCCGGAGCCGCCGGCCGACGCCTTGACGCCGCCATCGGCCAAGCGTCCGAAGCTGCAGAGCGCGGTGTGAGGCGCGGCGCCGCAAGGCGCTGACCATTGGAGCGGCGGCTTTCTAGCGCATCCTTTGCCTGCAGCGCCTTCGCGGGCGAATTGCGTGTTCTGTTCGGCGAGTGCACTGACCATCGATCGCTGGCGTCCGTGCATTGCGCCGGCGCGGCACGCGGCGGGCAATCTCTCAGCGCTAGCCGGGGCTCTGAGTTCGCCGCTCATGGTGCGTCCGGTGGAGCCGGGCTGCGGAAGGCGCCTTCACCGATCGGCGCACGCGCTCGCCATCCGGAAGGATCCGGACGGTGCTCCAGCGCCATAAGCAGCCATGCCGACATGCAAAGCGCGGCGGCGCAGAGCGGGCGTACACGCGTGCGAGCCTTGCTGATGCGCAAACCATCCGCCGGCGCGGTGCGCGCGGCGATCGGCCTAGAACCCTAACCTCCGCGCCGGGCCCTGGGTGGCGTAAACCCCGCTTATTTTAGGCTCGGTTTGTTGGAGGCCGTTGAGCGAGGGTCGGCTGCAGGGATGCTCAGGGCGTGCCGGCGCAGCCGGCGAACGGCGATCAGCGCGGCCAAGCCGCCGCCAGCCGCTAGGAGGAGAACTGCCTGTTCTCGGGCGACCACATCATGGGCTGGTCGACGACGGTGATCGCCCCGCGACAGCGACATGACGGCCTACCTGAGGAGCCTCGACCTGATCCGGGCGCGCGGCTTCGACACGCTGTGGCCCACCCACGGGCGGCCGATCCGCGACGTCGCGGTGTTCATCGACGCCTACAAGGCGCACCGGCAGGAGCGCATCGATCAGATCCTCGACCCGCTGAAGGCGGGGCCGGGCAGCCTCGGCGAGCTGGTCCCGCGGCTCGACGCCGACGTGGACCCCGCCTGTGGCCCGCGGCCTTGCGCTCGATGCTGGCGGCGATGATCCACCTGGAGCGCGAGGGCCGGATCCGGCGGGACGGCGGAGCCTACCGGCTGGCGTGACCCCTCAGGCCAGAGCGCGCAGGCGCCGGCCGATCTCGGCGATGACGTCCCGGCCCCGGGCGATCCGCCCGGCGAACAGGACGAAGCCGTGGATCGCGCCCGCCACGCAGAGGTGCTCCACCGCCACGCCGGCGGTGGCGAGACGCAGGGCGTAGGCCCTTCCCTCGTCCCGCAGCGGGTCCAGGCCGGCGGTCACGACCAATGCGGGCGGCGTGCGCGCCAGCGCCGCGTCGGCCGCCAGGATCGGCGAGGCGCCGGGCTCCTCCCCCGCCGCGGGAGTGGGCAGGTACTCGGTCTCGGCGTTGCGGATGTCGGCCTCACGCAGGAAGAAGCGGCCGTCCCCGAGCGCCGCCCGCGACTGGAAATCGGCGTGGGCGCTGGCGCTGATCACCGGATAGACCAGGACCTGCAGCGCTAGGCGCACGGAGGTGCGCTGGCAGACCGCCGCCGCCAGGTTCCCCCCGGCGCTGTCGCCCGTCACCGCGATCCGCGCCGGATCCGCCCCCAGCGTCTCGGCCTCCGCCGCCGCCCAGGCCAGGGCCGCCTCGCAGTCCTCCAGGGCGGCTGGATACTTGTGCTCGGGCGCCCGGCGGTAGTGGACGTCGACGACCACGCAGCCGCCGGCCGCGCAGTAGGCGCGGCACACCCGCTCGTAGCCCTCGGGATCGCCGATCGCCCAGCCGCCGCCGTGGATGTGCAGGAGAAGCGGCGGGCGGGCGGCGGCCTCCGCCGGCCAGTAGATGCGCAGCGGGATGGGGCCGGCCGGCCCCGGGATCTCGCGGTCCTCAATCCCGGCGACCGGCGCCGGGGCCGGACCATAGGCGAGGGCCATCCGGCGCAGCATGGCCCGGCGGTCATCCACCGTCGGCTCGGCGGGGACGTCGGCGAAGTCGACGGCCATGGCCGCCAGCAGCGCCGCCGTCTCGGCGTCGGGGCCCGCCTCCGGGCTAGAACCGGTAACGGACATTGACCGAGTAGGTGCGCGGGGCGCCGTAGTAGCCGAGCTGGACGCCCGGCGAGTCCGTCAGGTCGAAGGCGTGCTCGCGATAGCGCTCGTCGGTGAGGTTGCGGCCCGAGACGACCACGCTCCAGGGGCCGCCGGGCTGCGACCAGACCACCGAGGCGTCGAGCAGCGCGTAGCCGTCCTGGGCCAGCACCTCGCTGCTCGATACGGTGAGGTAGGTCTTGGACCGGTAGCTTACCCCGCCGGTGAACGTTAGCTCGCCGGCGTCGCCGAGATCGAGGTCGTAGCTGGCCGACAGGCGTCCGGACCACTTGGGCGCGTTGACCAGATGGCGCTGGTCGCTGATGTCCACGCCGCCGTCGATGTACTCGTCGTATTCGCTGTGCAGATAGGCGCCGTTGGCCTCGATGCGGAACTTGGGCGTGACCACCGCCGTCAGCTCGGTCTCCAGGCCGTACATGTTGGCCCGGCCGGCGTTGTCGAACACGGCCACGAAGTTGCCGGTGGCCGGATCGGCCGCGAACCGGCTGAGCTGCAGGTTCTTGTAGTCCTGGTAGAAGGCCGCGAGGTTCAGGCGCACGCGGCGCTCGGCCAGCTCGGTCTTCAGGCCGGCCTCGTAGCTCCACTGGGTCTCGGGATCGAATGACTGGGCCGCGGCCGTGTTCCGGCCGTTGAAGCCGCCGCTCTTGAAGCCCTTGCTGGCGCTCACATAGGTCAGCACGTCGTCCGAGAGCTGGTAGTTGAAGGCGACCTTGGGCGTGAACGAGGACCAGTCCTCCTCGGCCTCGAAGCCGGTGACGTTGAAGCCCGCGCCCGTCCGGAACAGCCGCTCCATGTCCTCGGCGCTCGGCGCGACGGCGGGGTCGAACCACTCGCCGCGGTTGTCGGTCCACTTCTCCTCGTAGGTGTAGCGGGCGCCGACCGTGACGCTCGCCCGGTCGGTCAGCTTGTAGTCGAGCTGGGCGTAGGCGGCCGCGCTGGTGTTCTCCGCAAGCCGCAGGCCAGAGGTGTTGGCCGGGAACGGGAAATAGGTCGGTCCAGGCAGGATGACGAAGAAATCCGGGCCCACGAGCCCCGCGAACGTCTCATCGTTCTCCTTGAAGTAGAACAGGCCCGCCACCGCCGACAGCCGTTCACCCTTGTAGAGGACCTGCAGCTCCTGGCTCGTCTGGTCCTGGTCCTCGAAGTCGTAGATGCCGAAGGACTCGTCGGGCGAGGAGTCGAGGTCGAGATGGGTGCGGTATTCCATCTCGCGGTAGGCGGTGATCGACTTGAAGGTGAAGGGACCGCGGTCGTACTGCAGCGTCAGGGCCGCGCCCCGGGTCTTCAGCTTCTCCAGGTCGTTGTAGGTCGCCTCCACCACGTCGGGATCGGCGATCACCGGCCGCAGGGCGCCGGTGTTCACCGAGTAGATCGGCGTCTCGCGGTGCGGCGTGCGCGACGCATCCGGACTGTTCCTGGAAGCGTCGAGCGTCAGGTAGGCCGAGAAGTCCGACGTCGGTCGGAAGAGCAGGCTGATGCGCCCGGCGATGGTGTCCTTGTCGCCGTCGTCCTCGCCGGTCAGCAGGTTCTTCGTGTAGCCGTCGCGCCGGGAGGCGGCGAAGGCGACCTTGCCCAGCAGCACGTCCGAGGCGATCGGGCCGCCGAGCACGGCCTTGAAGCGCCGGTCGTCGTAGTTGCCCAAGGTGGCGTCGAGATAGCCCTCGACCTCGTTCGTCGGCCGGGCGCTGGTGAACTTCAGGGCGCCGCCGATGGTGTTGCGGCCGTAGAGGGTGCCCCGCGGCCCGCGCAGCACCTCGATCTGCTGGGGATCGATGACGTCCAGGAACGAGCCCTGGACCCGGCCCATGTAGACGTCGTCGAGATAGACGCCCACGCCCGGATCGTTGAACGAGATCGAGTCGATCTGGCCGACGCCGCGGATGTAGACGACGGCGTTGGAGGCGTCGCCCACGTGCAGCGACAGGTTGGGCACGTGGGACTGAAGGTCGCCCACGGTCTCGACCTGGTCTTCGTAGAGGCTGTTCGCGCCGAAGGCGCTGACCGCGGCGGGCACGTCCTGGAGGTTCTCGGTCTGCCGCCGCGCGGTGACCGTCAGTTCCTCGACCTGCGTGACCTCGTCCTGGGCGTGGACCGCGCCAGCCCAGGCCAGCAGAGCCAGAGCCGAGACGCCGCCAAGCGCGCGTTTGCCGTATCCCATGCCGTTTCCCCCTGTCGCCGACTGCGCGGCGCTCGATGCTTGGGGGCCATTAGACCGCGTGCGGATCGCCTTGCCGACGACCGGACGGCTCATCTTTGAGGGAACAATTTCGCTCACGCCAGCCGCTCGGCGTCACGCCGTTCCAGGCCTTGAAGGCGCGCGTGAAGCTGCGGCAGTCCGAGAACCCCAGCGCCTCGGCCACGTCGCCGACGCTGGAGCCCTCCGCCAGGCGGTCGCGGGCGGCGCCGTTGAGCACCTCGCGCCGCAGGCCGCGGAAGGAGGTCCCGTCCGCCGCCAGCCGCCGGCGCAGGGTCGCGACGCTGACGCCCAGCCGCCGGGCGACCACCGCCTGGTCCTGGAAGCCGTCGGCCAGGGCCTCGCGGGCGCGGCGCGCGAGGTCCGAAGCGGCCGGCGCGGGCGCCGTCTGCCGCGCCTCGATCAGGGCGATCAGGCGGTTGTGCACCGCGTGGTCCGGCGGCAGGCCGTAGCCTTCGGTGAGCGGCCGAGCCGCAATCGCCGCATCGTAGGTGAGGCCGAACCCCGCCGCGCCGTAGGTGACGGGCGCGTCCCAGAGCGCGAGGGGCGTGGCGTCCCGCGGCGCGGGCCGACGCGTATGGACCCGTCTCAGCATCGGCGTGAGGTCCTCGCCCGCCAGCGTGCAGAAGGTCGCGTGCAGGAACAGCAGCACGCCCTCCAGGCAGAGCTGGATGTAGGTCTCGGACGACTGGGCGTAGGGAAAGGCCGCGTCGTCGACGAAGTAGACCAGGGCCCGCCCGTGGCGCTCGACGCGGTTGTAGTCGCCGCCGTGCAGCAGGTTGTAGGCGCGGGCGATCCGCTCCATGCCGTCGGCCAGGGTCGCGGTGCGCGCGGCGTCGGAGATGACGAAGTCCGACGTGCCCGTCACCAGCGGCCGGGCCGAGAGGTAGAGGGTTTCCTCCCGCGAGGCCTGTTTCATCGCCCGCCAGAAGCGGAAGTAGTCGGTCAGCGGGATCGTCCCGCCGGCATCGGCCGCGGTCCGATCCGGAGACAGGCCGAACCGGGCCGGCACGTCCCCGGCCCCGGTGGACTGCGCCAGGGCCAGCAGGGGCTGGAGATCGGCGAGCGGCACCTGGAGGGCGCCGCGGCCTTCCCCGGCCGCGCCAGGCCACCCTTCCAAGGAAGGCTCCGGACGCATCCGACGCGGCCCCGTCCCCAGCAGCCCCTAGGCCGTAACCGGCTGCTTCGCCGTCGGCAGGACGTAATCCTTCATGCGCCCGCGGATCAGCTTCTTGTCGATCTTGCCTGTCGCGCCCAGCCGGTTGTCGTCGACGAACACCACGTCGTCGGGCATCCACCACTTGGCGATCTTGCCGTCCAGGAAGGCCAGGAACTCGTCCTTGATGGCAATCTCGCCTTCCTTGAGCTTGACTACCAGGACCGGCCGCTCGTCCCCCTTCGGGTGGGCGGCGCCGATCACGGCGCAGATGGCGGCCTTCGGATGGCCCACGGCCAGGTTCTCGATCTCGATCGACGAGATCCACTCGCCGGCCGACTTGATCACGTGCTTGGCCCGGTCGGTGATCTGCATGAAGCCGTCCTCGTCGATGGTCGCGACGTCGCCGGTGTCGAAGAAGCCTTCCTCGTCGAGGATGTCGCCGCCGTCGCCCTTGAAGTACTGGCCGACCACGAACGGGCCCTTGACCATCAGCCGGCCGAAGGTGGTGCCGTCGTGCGGCAGGCGCAGGCCCGCGTCGTCCACCAGCTTCATCTCCATGGCCACCGGCGGACGGCCCTGCTTCAGCTTGCAGCGGATCTGCTCCTCGGGCGGCAGCGCCGCGGTGGCGGCGTTCATCGAGCACACCGTGCCCAGCGGCGACATCTCGGTCATGCCCCAGCCGTGCATGATGTCGACGCCGAACTCGTCGCGAAAGCGCGCACAATGGCCTCCGGCACCGCCGAGCCGCCGATCATCACCCGCTTCAGGGTGGTGATCTGGCCCTTCGTCTCGCGCAGGTGGGTGAGCAGCATCTGCTAGACTGTCGGCACGGCGGCGGAGAAGGTGACGCCCTCCGTCTCCAGGAGCTCGTGCACCGAGGCGCCGTCGAGCTTGGCGCCCGGCATGACCATCTTCGCGCCCACGGCCGGGCAGGAGAAGGCCAGGCCCCAGGCGTTGGCGTGGAACATGGGCACCACCGGCAGCACCACGTCCTTGGCCGAGAGGTTCAGCACGTCGACGCTCATGGTCACCAGGGTGTGCAGGAAGTTCGACCGGTGGGTGTAGAGCACCCCCTTGGGATTGCCCGTCGTGCCCGAGGTGTAGCAGAGGCCGGCCGGCGTCTCCTCGCCGAAGCCGCCCCAGGCCACGTCGGGCGAGTTCTGCTCGACCCGGTCCTCGAAGCAGAGGGCGCCGGGGAAGTCGACGCCCTTCATCCCCTCGCGGTCGGTCATGACCACGATGTGCTTCACGGTGGGCATGTTCGCGCGCTGGGCGGCGATCACCGGCACGAAGGTGGGGTCGGTGAAGAGGACCTTATCCTCGGCGTGGTTGACGATGTAGCAGAGCTGGTCGACGAACAGGCGCGGGTTCAGCGTGTGGCAGACCGCGCCGATCCCCATGATGCCGTACCAGGCCTTGATGTGCCGGCCGGTGTTCCAGGCGAGCGTCGCCACCCGGTCGCCGGGCTGGACGCCCATGCCCTTCAGCGCGTTGGACACGCGCCGGGCGCGCTCGTGAATCTCGGCGTAGGTGGTCCGGACGATCGGCCCTTCGACCGAGCGGCTCACGACCTCGCGGCCCCGTGCCACTCGCGGGCGTGGTCGAGGATCCTGTCGACCGTCAGGGGCCAATTCCGCATGAGGCCCAGCATCTGCGCGCTTCTCCCAACTGAACGCTTGTTAATTGGGGAATACGCTTAGAGAGCCGCTCACGTTTAGGCAACGCGCACGTCAGTCGCGGCCGGCGCTCCAGGCCTTCGCCGCAACCTCCGCCGAGCCCGAGGTGTCCACGCGGGTCCACGCGATCGTCCGATCGAGGGCGGCGAGCTGGTCGCGCAGGACCTCGACGGTCGCATCCGAGGCGTCGCCGGTGCGCCCCGCCACGCGGCCCTCCAGCACCGGCAGCGGCGCCTCCAGCCAGACGCCCTCGAAGGGGACGCTGCATTCGGCCGCCAGGGCCTCGGCGCGGGCCCGCATCCCCGGGCTGGTGAAGGTGGCGTCGAGCACGACCGAGCGGCCGGCGCGCAGCAGTGCGCGGGCGTCGTCGAAGAGCGTGTCGTAGGCGTCTAGGATGATGCGCTCTGCCCTTGCAGGAGCCCCCGCAACCCAGACGATGCGCCATCGACAAAGCCTCGGCGCCCGGCTCGGGTTCGTGCTCTAACGCGCGGCGAACGCATGGTGCGCCTGCACAAGCCGCTCCTTGAGCCGCTAGGGCTGGTGCGAAGGTCCCGGACGACGTCGCGCGCGATGAGCCAGAACTTGGTGTCAAGATAGTCGGCGGTCGGCGGCAAGCCTCGGCAAGCTCGATCTGCCGGTCCTTGGTGTGGGCATCGACCGTGACCTCTGGATGGTCCAGATGATGCGCCAGCGTGTTCAGTTCGGCAGCCGTCGCTCAGCGGTCGCCCGACGGCCCTTCCAGCTTCGCGAAGAGGGGAAAGAACGTGCGCTGATTCTTCAGGCGCAGCGTGTCCCCGATGGTGATCGTGTTCGGCTTGCGCCGCTCGCCGCCGGTGGGCGTGATGATCTCGAGCTCGTCGCTCTCGATCATGGCCGCGTGGATATCGTCGGTGTGCGCCGGGGTCGCATTGTAGATCGACTCGTAGAATTCCCCGACGTTCATGACGTCGCCGGCGCCCGCCACGAGGCGCGGGATGTCCGCGAGAAGCTCGGTCTTGGCGCCGCCGCGCCCGCCTGCGTCGAAGAGGTAGAGGGCGCCGTCGCGCGCCGGATCGTAGGCCAGCATGTTCAAGCCCGAACGGCCGAAGTGCGCCTGCTCGCTGCTGTTGGCGTGGAGCACGTCGTTGTAGACCTGCCGCGCCCGGTAGTTGTTCGCGAAGTGGACCAGCCAGTAGCGCCAGCCGTCGGGATTATGGATCGAGAACGGGCTGAGGAACGGCGCGCAGCCCTTGAACGCCTCGAAGACGACGCGTTCGGCCGCGCCTAGCCAGACATGGTTGCTGACCGGGCCGGAGAAACCCCGAAAGTCGGCGGCCGAAAGCCCCAGCGGTCGCACCTGCGTCTCCAGGAGCGCTGGGTCAGTCCGACTTAGGAACGCCAGCAGCGACTCGATGGCGAAGGTGTAGAAGATCTCGGCGGACGGCGTCGCCCGCATGATGTTGACCAGGGTCGCTCGTTCGACGGCCGAATGCCCGCACTGGTCGAGGTTGAAGAGCACGTTCCGATAGCGGCCCTCGGCGACCAGGTCGCGGATCGCCGGGTAGCCTGCCTCGAAATCGTCGGACATGTAGCCGACATTGAGGTGCAGCTTCGGGCAGGTGTCCTTCGCAGCGGCCAGGATCGGGGCGCAGTGGGTCTTCAATAGTTCGGTGACGTCACGTTTGGCGTCGTTGAAGATCAGGAGGCACTCGATCTCGACGGGACCGAGGCCCTGCGCGGCGCGCTGAAGGTTCACCGCCTCGAGCGCGCGCTGCAGTTCCTCGATGAAGATGATCGGGGACCCGGGGCTTCCGCACCGATACCGCCCCGCGCCCGAGAAGCCGTCCACTACTGCCAGCCGGAACTTGGTCTGCTGCGGGATTTGGCAGCGCACGGTGATGTAGCGGAAGAAGTACTCCCGCAGGATCTTATGCTTCCGCTCGGTGTGATCGTCGAGCGGCGCGCCATCCGCCCATGCATACGCCTTGCTGACCACCTATCGCTCCCGGCGGGCCTGGGCTGCGCCTAGCTGCCTACAGCTCAGGGGCGATCGGCATCTCGTTCCAAGTTCGCCCCCTGTACTCGCGGCCATTGGCCTTCTTCGACCGCCGCTTGTTGTCCTTCCCCCAAGTTCCCCACTGCTTGAAGAAGAAGGCTGTACCATAGCTGCCGCACCGTTCGTAGATTTCGTCAATCCACTCCTCTCGGATCGGCCGGGCCGCACGCCCGCTCTCGCCGCCAACGATCGCCCAATGGATCCCGGTCAGGTCAACCTCGCCTACCGGGCCAATCAGGGGCTCGAACGAGATGAAGCGAATGGCTGCGGGCGCGCGCCGCAGATGTTCGACGCGTCCACAAGCTTGGGCGTCCTCCACGCTCGTACCGAGCCAGACGTTGGGCAACACGTCTGGAACGCAGCTGGCGACCACCTCGGCCATGCGCTCGGGCCGCTTTGTCAGGATTTGATAGTTGTGATGCGGCGTCTCGCGCATGACGCGCCACACCGAGAGAATGAAGTCGTCGCTGACCGCCTCGTGGAAGAGGTCGCTCATCGAGTTCACGAAGATCTTGCGCGGCCTCTTCCAGGCGTATGGGATCTCGAGCGCAGCCGTGTCTTCCCGGACGACGCCGTTCCAGATCGTTCGGCCGCCGCTGCGACGCGTCAGCCCCCGATACTTCGAGGCGCCCATCGCCTCGAGCCGCCGCGCCATCTCCATGGCGTAGCAGTTGGTGCAGCCGGCGGTGACGATGGAACAGCCCGCGACCGGATTCCACGTGGCGTCGGTCCATTCGATCTGCGTTTCCGCCATGCTGTCCCCTTGATCGGCGTCGCCGCCGCGGACGGCGGACCTTGGCGCGCTCGCGCGCTCGTGAATATGGCTAACGAAGCTTTATCAAGCGTTGCGGCCCGCGCGGCCCGCTCTTCACGTGGTCCAGACGCCACCCGGCGGCCAACGGCCCGCGAAGGTCTCGCCATCCGCGATGCGGAGCGTCGGCGCCATCACGAGTTCAACGATCTGGGCCTGAATCTCGGGGAAGGGCTCGGGCGCCAGCGAAATCTCCGTCCGCTTCAGAAAGGCGGTCCACTGGGCCTGCTTGGCTTCCGCGAAGCCAGCGGTGAGGGCGAGCGGTGGCTCTTTCGGCAGCGGCGTCTCTCGGCGTGCGAACGTCGCGGCGATAGCCTGGGCCAGGACCGCCCCCTCGAAGGCGAAGGTGTTGGCGATGGCCCAGAGATCGAAGAAGTCCTTCATGCGCGAGTTGACCATTCCAAGCGCGGTCATCGCCTGGAACTTCTCCGCCACCACCGTCTCCGGCGGGTAGGCGCGGAGCTTTGGCGGCGGCAGATCGAGCAGGGACGGATACTCGATGTCCTGTGCGCCCGGCGTGATGGCGTCGCCGAAACCGATGTCCACATGGATCGGGAGCCGAGCGCCGGCGAGTTCGGCCTGGAAGTCGAGGCGAACCCCGCTGTACTCGTCCTCGGCGCGCGCGGCCGCCGCCACGATGGTGTCCGGTTTGAAGACGATCCCGTCGTCCCCTGGGATCACCATCAACTCTCGGAACAGACCCGCGACCTGATCGGGGTCGTTGTTGCCGAAACCCAGGAGGTCCAGGTCCCCAGTGGCGCGGTATGGCGTGGGCGCCCAGAGGCTGAAGAGCATGGCGCCTTTGAGCACGAAGAGCTGCCGGTAGGGCGAGACGCTGAGGCGCCACAGGAGCCGCTCGATGACGTAGCGGGTCATCAGGAGCTGGGCGTTCTCCTTCCGCTCGCGGGCCCGGTTGGTCAGCCGGGCGCGAGCCGAGACGGCCATGTCCTTGGGCTTGTCATTCACGTGAGCGCCTCGAGGTAGGGGCGCATCACGGTTTGGACCCGGTCGATCTCCGCGAACCGCCAAAGCTCGTCGATGGCCGGTCTGCGATCAGGACGCCGCATGAGGTCGCGCAGCCCCTCCACGGCCACGTCGAGGCCGATCTTGTTTCGGTACTTGAAGCAGTCGACCACCGTCTTAGCGGGCGAGGTGATCGGCACCGGCACCTGGTCAATCTCGTGACGCTCGACGCCTTCGCGAAGCGCGCGGCCGCTGGCGCGGATCACCCGGATCTGTACGGGCGCGCTGGTGGGCGCCCAGTCCTTGGGGCCGAGCAGCATCCAGACCGCGTGGGGCGTCTGGGTGGTGAGGTCATGGTACTGCAGGGCCGAGAGCAGGCCGATCACGCCGCGGGGTTGGATCCGGACGGCCTCGGCCAGGCTTGAGGCCGCGTCGGAGGGGGAGTCGGCCAGGCGATAGAGTCCGCGTCCGACCTGCAGCAGCACGCCGTCTTCCGTGAGGCGCTTGAGATACATCCGGGGCACGCCGGCCGCGTCGAAGTCCGATCCGCGAGCGATCCCTTGCGCGCGGGCGACCTCGATGGCGCGTTGGCGGTGACCTCTGGGTTCCATGGGGGTGTTATAAATCCTCGGAGAATGTTCGCAAAGTCCGAGATCTTGTAACAGGGCCATGGGGGCAAACCACCCTTCAGGCAGCGAGGTCAAATGTCTGCTGTTGCGCCTTAGACCATCGTCGTTCAGCGCCGCTCGCCCTGAACCAGCGCTGCACAGATGCTTACACATCTCGACGTTGGGCAGAAAGAATGTATTGTAAATCCAGCCATTAGCGGCAGGTGCGCCGGATCAAAAGCAGGCGCAGCGCGGAGCCGATTGCGGCAATCGGAGGCCCCCGTGAGCTGCGGAGGTGACGGCGAACAGCTTGCCTGCTCCGAGCTCAAGCCGCGCCACGAACGTGGCGGACGTCATGCCGCTGTCGGTTGACGCCGTTCTGACGAGGATGACGGCCAGGGTCGGCGCAACAGCTGTGATCCCTTCCCCCGGATCTGAATCAGTCGCCGCGCGGCCAAAGTCGCGTGGAATGGCGATGGCGCCGCTGTAATTGCGGGCGGTCCGCGTGCGTCTGGTCGGGGATGAACACCGCCCCCGGACAACGCGCAGGCGTCGGCGCCGACTCGCGCCGGCGCGGTAGATCCTTCGATTACCACAGGTGCGGAGGGTTTCGGCCGTGGCGTTAGACCTGATCCGACGCGTGCTGGAACGTAGGTCCGGCGCTCTTTGGTGTGATCGCGCGCCGATTCGCGCCGAGCTGTTCAGCATCGAGCGGCTCGAGGCGCACGCCAAGACGCTCGCGCTGGCTCAGCCGGTCGCGGCGCGTCCCAAGGCTGGCCGCAGCGTCGCGGGGCGGCTGCTGGACAATCAGCGCCGGCTCGTCGAGGCCTACGCCGTCCTGCAGCGCTCTGGCTCCGGCGGCGAGGCCGCCACGCCTGCCGCGCAGTGGCTGCTGGACAATTTTCATGTGGTTGAGGAGCAGGTCCGCGAGATTCGGCGTGACCTGCCGCCTGGCTACTACCGGCAGCTCCCCAAGCTGATCTCAGGCCCGTTCGCCGGCTATCCCCGGGTGTTTGGTTTGGTGTGGGGGTTTGTGGCGCACACTGACAGCCGCTTCGACGTGGAGATGCTGCAGCGCTACGTCAACGCCTACCAGACCGTTCACCCGCTCACCATCGGCGAGCTGTGGGCGGTGGCCATCACCTTGCGCCTGATTCTCGTGGAAAACCTCCGACGGCTCGCTGACCGGATCCTGGAGAGTCGCGAGGCCCGCATGGCCGCAGACCAGGTCGCCGATCGCTTACTTGGCGCCTATGGCCGTGACCCCGAACCCGCCGATGTCGCGCTGCAGGCCTGGGAGGGGCGGCGGCGGCTGCCGGACGCCTTCACCATGCAGCTGCTGCACCGGCTGCGCGACCAGAATGCGAGCATCGCCCCCGCCTTGAGCTGGTTGGACGAGCGGCTCGCCGCGCAGGGCGCGACGGCGGACGGTGTGGTTCGCGAGGAGCATGACCGGCAGGTCGCCGCCGCCGGCACGGTCCGCAACATCATCACCAGCCTGCGGCGCATCTCGGAAGTCGACTGGCTCGACCTGGTCGAGCGGATGAGCCTCGTCGACGCGGCTCTGAACCGCGCCGGCGACTTCGCGGAGATGGATTTCCCCACGCGAAATCTCTACCGGACAGCCATCGAGGCCCTGGCGCGCGGGAGCGGCAAGAGCGAGATCGAGGTGACCCGGGCGGCCATCGCCCGCGCGCGGGCCTGCGCTGGCGAAGTGGCGAGCTGTCACGTCGGCTGTCACCTGATCGGCTCGGAGCGGCGACGCTTCGAACAGACGCTGGGATACCGGCCGCCGCTGCGCTCGCTCCTGGGTCGCACCTTTCAGCGATTGGGCGCGGGAGGCTACGCCGCCGGGATCCTCTCCGCGGCGGCGGTGATCCTCGTCCTGCCGCTGCTCTACCTGCGCGACGCCGGCCTCGGCGACGGCTGGCTCGCGGCGCTTGCGGTGCTCGGCGTGATCCCCGCCTTGGAGCTCGCGGTAGCGATCGTCAATGCGATTGTGACGCACAGTGTCCGCGCCAGCTTCCTGCCGGCGCTGGAACTCGCGGGCGGAGTGCCGTCCGAGCATCGCACGCTCGTGGCGGTGCCCATGATGCTCACCACGCCGGAGGCGATCCAGGAACAGGTCGAAAACCTTGAGATACATTACCTCGCCAGCGCCGAAGGCGAGGTGCATTTCGCCCTGCTGTCGGACTGGACCGATGCCGACAGCGAAGGCGAGCCGGAAGACGCCGATCTTCTCGCCGTCGCCGCCGCGGGCGTCGAGGCGCTGAACCGGAAATATGGTCCGGCTCCGGGGGGAGACCGCTTCCTGCTGCTCCATCGCCGTCGCGTCTGGAACGACAGCGAACGCCGCTGGATCGGCTGGGAGCGTAAGCGCGGCAAGCTGCACGAGCTGAACCGGCTGCTGCGCGGCGCGAAAGACACGACCTTCGTCGCTCCGCCAGGGACAGCCCTGAGCGTTCCGGCGGGCGTGCGCTACGTCATCACCCTGGACGCCGACACCCGCCTGCCGCCTGACACCGTGCGGCGGCTGATCGGCAAGATGGCCCACCCGCTCAACCGTCCGCGCCTGGACCTTCGAAGCCGTCGGGTCGTGGAGGGCTACGCTATACTCCAGCCGCGGATTACGCCGGCGCTGCCGGTCGGCCATCGCGGCTCGGTTTTCCAGCGGCTGTTCTCGGCCGCGAGCGGGATCGACCCTTACGCGGCCGCGGTCAGCGACGTCTACCAGGATCTGTTTGGCGAAGGCTCCTATGCGGGCAAGGGGATCTACGATGTCGACGCCTTCGAGGCGGCGCTCGCCGGGCGTGTCCCCGAATCCACGCTGCTGAGCCACGACCTCTTCGAAGGGGTCTATGCGCGCGCCGGCCTGGCCTCCGATGTGGAGGTCGTGGAGGACGCGCCGACGCGCTACGACGTTGCGGCTCTGCGGCATCACCGCTGGGCTCGTGGCGACTGGCAGCTGCTGCCCTGGATCCTGCGTATCCCGGCCGGCCGATGTCGCACCCCAGGGCCCGTGCCGGTGATCGGCCGGATGAAGATGCTCGACAATCTGCGGCGGACGCTCACCGCGCCGGCGGCCGTGGCCGCGCTGTTCGCAGGCTGGGCCGCCCCTGGCGCCCACGCCGCCGTCTGGACGCTGTTCGTGCTGGGCTCCGTGGTTGCGCCGGCGCTCATGCCGCTGATCGATGATCTGGCGCCGCGGCGCGCCGGAATCCGCGCCCGCGACCGTCTGAAGGCCATGGGGGCGGACCTGGGGATCGCTGTGGCGCGCGCGCTGCTGCTGATCGTGTTGCTGGCGCACCAGGCATGGCTGATGTCGGACGCCATTGTGCGCACCCTATGGCGGCTGTTCGTCAGCCGCCGCCGGCTCTTGGAGTGGGTGCCGGCCGCACAGCTCGCCGCAGGCCTTCGCGCGGACTTGGCCGCCTTCTATCGCCGCATGTGGGGCGTCTTGCCTTTGGCTATCGCAGGCCTTGCGATCGCTGCGCTTTGGTCAGGGCGGGCTTGGCCGCTGGCGGCCGGCGTCTCCTTCGCCTGGCTGTTTGCGCCGCTGCTGGCGCAGCGGGTCAGCCGGATCCAGCCCCTGCCGGAGGCGGACGAACTGGCGCCCGCCGACGCCTGCGCCCTGCGTCTGACCGCGCGGCGAACCTGGCGCTATTTCGAAACCTACGTCACCGCGGCCGACAACCACCTCCCGCCCGACAACGTGCAGGAGGATCCGCCGGCGGTCGCGCATCGCACGTCCCCAACGAACATCGGGCTTTATCTCCTCTCGACCGCCTGCGCGCGCGACCTGGGTTGGATCGGGGCTGGCGAGGCTCTGGAACGCGTCGAGGCCACGCTCGCCACCCTGCAGCGGATGGCTCGCCACCGCGGACATTTCCTCAACTGGTATGACACCCGTGACCTGCGCGCGCTCGAGCCGCAGTATGTCTCAACGGTCGACAGTGGAAACCTCGCGGGATGCCTGCTGGCGCTCGCCCGTGGGTGCCGCGCCTGGCGCGACGAGCCGTTGCCGCTGGCGTCGCGATGGGCGGGGGTGGCGGACGCGATCGATCTGGCGCGGGAGGAGGTGGCGCCGCTCTGCGCGCCCGCGGTGGCCGAGCATCAGACCTGGCGGCGCCTCGACCTGGCGCTGCGGGGTCTCTCTGACGCCTTGCGCGGCGGCCAGGAGGAGCCAGACGCCCGGGCGGCGTTGGAGGCCGTGCTGCGCGAATGGGCCGGCCTCGCTGAACCGCTCCGCGGGCTGCTGGCCGAGCGGGAGGACGCTACAGAGCTGGCCTATTGGTTGTCGGCGGCCGAGGCGGGGCTCCGCAGCCATCTGCGCGATTTCGAGTTTCCTGAGTTCGACCGCCGGCTCGGGGCGGCGGAGGCTGTGGCGCGGCGGCTGGCGCTGGAGATGGACTACGGGTTCCTGCTCGACCAGGACCGCAAGCTGCTGTCGATCGGCTACCGCGTCGCCGAAGGGGCGCTGGACGCCAACTGTTACGATCTGTTGGCGTCCGAGGCGCGGCTGGCGAGCTTCCTCGCCATCGCCAAGGGAGACGTGCCGGCGCGCCATTGGTTCCGCCTGGGCCACGCGGTGACGCTGACGCCCGAGGGCGCGGCCCTGATCTCCTGGTCAGGCTCCATGTTCGAATACCTGATGCCGGCCCTCGTGATGCGATCCCCCGCCGGCAGTCTGCTGGAGCGGTCGTTGCGCGCGGTCGTCCGCCGGCAAATCGACTACGGTCGAAGCCATGGGCGTCCCTGGGGCGTCTCGGAATCGGCGTTCAATGCGCGCGATCTCGAGTTCACCTATCAGTATTCGAACTTCGGCATCCCGGGCCTCGGGCTGAAGCGAGGTCTCGGCGACGAGGCCGTGGTCGCCCCGTACGCCACGGCGCTGGCGGCGATGATCGATCCCCGCGCCGCCGTCGCCAATTTCGAAGTCTTGACGGCGGCGGGCGCCAAGGGACGACACGGCTTCTATGAGGCGCTGGACTACACGCCCGCCCGCGTCCCGGACGGCCAGCGGGTCGCGATCGTGCGATCGTTCATGGCCCATCACCAGGGGATGACGGTCACCGCCTTGGCGAACACGTTGCTGGGTGGTCTGTTGCGCGAGCGCTTCCATGCCGATCCGCTCGTGCAGGCCGCCGAGTTGCTGCTGCACGAGCGCATGCCACGGGACGTACGGCCGGCGACAGCGGCCGCAGAACTCGCCAACACGCCTCTGCCCGAGGCGCCGGAACCGACGCTGGGGCGTCGCTATACGTCGCCGCATGGCGCGAGTCCGGCCACGCACCTGTTGTCGAATGGCCGCTACAGCGTGCTTCTCACCGCCGCGGGCGCCGGCTACAGCCGCTGGCGCGGGCAGGCCCTGACGCGCTGGCGCGAGGATGGGGTGCGCGACGACTGGGGCGCCTTCCTGTACCTGCGGGACATGCGCAGCGGCCAGGTGTGGTCCGCCGGCTATCAGCCGACCGCCGCCGAGCCCTCGGATTTCGGCGTGACCTTCTTCGCGGACCGCGCCGAATATTGGCGCCGGGACGGCGAACTCCTGACGGAGCTCGTGGTTCTGGTCTCCGCCGAGGACGATGGGGAGCTCCGGCGCCTGACCCTGACGAACACCGGGGATGCTGAGCGAGAGATCGAGATCACCTCCTACGGTGAACTGGCCCTCGCCCCCGACGCCGCCGACGTCGCCCACCCGGCCTTCTCCAAGCTGTTCGTGGACACCGAGCATCAGGCGACGGTGGGCGGCGCCTTGCTGGCGACTCGACGACGTCGCGCGCCGGACGAGCCGGAGATCTGGGCCGGCCACCTGGCCGTCGTCGAGGGCGAGGGGCTCGGCAAGCCGGAGTTCGAGACCGACCGGGCGCGATTCCTGGGCCGAGGGCGCGACGTCCGCGCGCCGGCCGCCGTCATGGAGGGGCGCCCGCTGAGCGGCCAGACCGGCGCCGTGCTCGATCCCATCTTCGCGCTCCGCCGGCGGCTGCGGATTGCGCCAGGGTCCACGGCCCGGGTGTCCTTCTGGACCTTCGCCGCCGGTTCGCGCGAGGCTCTATTGGACTTGTTGGACCAGCACCTTGACAGCGCCGCCTGCGAGCGGGCCGCAGCCCTGGCCTGGACCCGGGCGCAGGTGCAGCTGCGCCACCTCGGCGTCACCCATCGCGACGCGGAGGACTTCCAACGCCTGGCGGGCCACCTGATCTACGCCGCGCCCGCCCTGAGACCGCCATCGGACGTGGTGGCGGCCGGCGCGGGGGGACAACCGGACCTCTGGGCGCTGGGGATTTCCGGCGATCTGCCCCTGATCCTGTTACGCATCGACGCGGTCGAACACCTCGCCGCCGCCCGTGATCTGCTGCATGCGGCGGAATACTGGCGCCTGCAGCGGCTGGCGGTGGACGTGGTGATCCTGAACGAACGCGCCGCCTCCTACATCCAGGACCTGCAAAGCGCGTTGGAGTCACTGGTGCGGGCCACGCAATCGCGGCGCGCGCCGGACGAAGAACCGGTCGCGGGCGGGGTCTACGTGCTGCGCGCCGATCTCGTCTCCCCAGAGATCCAGGCTCGCCTGCTTTCGGCGGCGCGGGTGGTGCTGTCGGCGCAGCGGGGGCGGTTGGGGGACCAGCTTGACCGGCTTGGGGATCTGCATGGGACCCCGCCGCCGCCTTTGGCGGCGCCACAGGTTTCGGCCGCGCCATTGCCGTCGTCGCGCATTCTCGACCTGGAGTCCTCCAACGGCATCGGTGGGTTCGCGCGGGAGGGCCGGGAGTATGTCGTGGTCCTTGGACCCGGTCAGACCACGCCCGCGCCCTGGATCAACGTGGTCGCCAATCCGGGCTTCGGCTTCCAGATTTCCGCCGAGGGCTCCGGATACACCTGGGCCGTCAACAGCCGGGAGCATCAGCTGACGCCTTGGTCGAACGATCCTGTCGCCGATCGCGGCGGCGAGGCGCTGTACATTCGCGACCTCGACACCGGTGAAGTCTGGAGTCCGACGGCCTATCCCGTGCGGGACCCGAAGGCGACCTACGTCTGCCGCCACGGCCGCGGCTACAGCCGGTTTGACGTCTCGGTCGGTGATGTCGAGACCGAGCTCCTCGCCTATGCGCCCCTGCAGGACCCGGTGAAGATCCTGCGCCTGAAGGTTCGCAACCTCTCGGAGCGGCCGCGCCGGCTGTCCGCGTGCGCCTATGTGGAATGGGTGCTCGGCCGCAGCCGGGGCGCGGCGGCGCCCTTCACCGCCACGCAGCTCGATGGGGCGAGCGGCGCTCTGATGGCGTGGAACCGTTGGGATCCGGGCTTTGGCGACCGCGTCGCCTTTCTGGACGCCCGTGGCCGCCAGACGAGCTGGACAGGCGATCGGCGGGAGTTCATCGGCCGCAACGGCAGCCTGCGTCGGCCGGCGGCTCTGGCGCATGGCGCCCCGCTCTCCGGGCGGACCGGGGCCGCGCTCGACCCGTGCGGAGCGATGGACGCGCCGCTGGCGCTCGCGCCTGGGGAGACCGCCGAGCTGGTCTTCCTGATCGGCGAGGGCGAAGACGCCGAGGCGGCCCGCAAGCTGGTCGCGCGCTATCGGGAAGCGGACCTGGATGAGGTCCTGGCGGAGGTGGACGGCTATTGGGAGCGCCTCCTGGGCGCCGTTCAGGTGCAGACGCCCGACCCCGCGCTGGACCTGATGCTCAATGGCTGGCTGCTCTACCAGACCGTGGCCTGCCGTCTGTGGGCGCGGGCCGGCTTCTATCAGGCAAGCGGCGCCTATGGCTTCCGCGATCAGCTACAGGACGTGATGGCGCTGCTGCACGCGGCGCCGGACACCGCCCGTGAGCATCTGCTCAGGGCCGCGGCGCGCCAGTTCCCGGAAGGCGACGTACAGCATTGGTGGCTGCCCCACTCCGGCCAGGGGGTGCGGACACGCTTTTCCGACGACCGGGTGTGGCTGGCCTACGTGGTGGCGAACTATGTGGTTGCGACCGGCGATCGTGCGGTGCTCGACGAGCCCGTCCCGTTCCTTGAAGGCGAGCCGCTTGAGCCCACCGAAGCGGAGGCGTTCTTCCGCCCCGGAGCCGGCGAAAGCGCGAGCCTCTATGAACACTGCGTCCGGGCGCTGGAGGCCAGCCTGCAGCTCGGCGGCCACGGCGTCCCGTTGATCGGCGGCGGCGACTGGAACGACGGCATGAACCGGGTCGGCCACCGCGGCCAGGGCGAGAGCGTGTGGCTGGGCTGGTTCCTCCTTCGCACCTTGGCGGACTTTGCGCCGCTTGCGGCGGCGCGGGGCGAGGCGGAGCGCGCCGCCCGTTGGGACGCGCACGCCGAGGCTCTGAGGGCAGCGCTCGAACGGACCGCCTGGGGCGGCGACTGGTATCTTCGCGGCTGGTACGACGACGGCTCGCCGCTGGGTTCGGCCGACAGTGAGGAGTGCCGCATCGACGCCATTGCGCAATCGTGGGCCGTGCTCTCGGGGGCGGCGCAGCCGGCCCGCGCCCGCCGGGCGCTGGCGGCGGTGGAGCGGGAGCTCATCGATCCCGATGCCGGATTGGCCCTGTTGTTCGCCCCGCCGTTCGACAAGGGCCTTAAGGATCCCGGCTACATCAAGGGCTATCCGCCCGGCATACGGGAGAACGGCGGGCAGTACACGCACGCCGCAGCCTGGACGGTCATGGCCTTCGCCGCGTTGGGGGAGGGGGATCGAGCTGCGAGCCTCTTGTCCATGCTCAACCCCATCAATCACAGCCGCACGCGATCGGAGGCGCAGCGCTACAAGGTCGAGCCCTATGTGGTCGCCGCCGATGTCTATTCGCACCCGCCGCATGTGGGTCGCGGCGGCTGGACCTGGTACACTGGCGCGGCCGGCTGGATCTACCGCGCCGGTCTGGAGTCGCTGCTCGGCCTACGCCGCCGCGGCGAGGCCTTGGTGCTTGATCCGTGCATCCCGCGCCACTGGCCAGGCTTCAAGCTCGTCTACCGATATGGCGACGCTCGCTACGAGATTGAGGTGGAGAATCCCGACGGCGTCTGCCAAGGCGTCGCCGAAGCGATTCTGGATGGCGTGCCGCTGCTGGAGCGACCGGTGTGCATCCCCCTCAGCCCCGCCGAGGCGGTGCGGCGTCTGCGCATCCGCCTCGGGGCCGCTGCGGGCCGCCAGGGGCGCGTGGCGTGAGGCGCCACGTCGATCCACGCGCGGGACGTCCCGTGGCGGCGGCGGACCTGATCGACGTCCCGGAGCTCCTCGACGCCTACGCCGCGGTTCGCCCGGAGCCGGCCGATCCGGCGCAGCGCGTGGTCTTCGGGACCTCCGGCCATCGCGGCTCGGCGCTTGCCGGGACCTTCAACGAGGCCCATGTCGTGGCGATCTGCGGGGCGATCTGTGTTCACCGAAAGGCGGCGGGCGTCGATGGGCCGCTGTTCCTGGCCGGCGACACCCACGCCCTCTCCACGCCTGCGCTCAGGACGGCGCTTGAGGTGTTCGTCGCCGCCGGCGTCACGGTGATGCTCGACGCCCGGGACGGCTACACCCCGACGCCCGCCGTGTCGCACGCCATCCTGCGCCACAACCAGGGCCGGGCGGCGGGTCTGGCGGACGGCGTCATCCTCACCCCGTCGCACAATCCGCCCCGGGATGGCGGGCTGAAGTACAATCCGCCACATGGCGGGCCGGCCGAACCTGCGATCACGGAGACGATCGAGCGGCTCGCGAACGCGGCGCTGCCCACGGCGTTGCAGGACGTCCCGCGCGTTCCCTACGCCCGCGCAGCTCGCTCCGGGCTGGTGGCGCGTTACGACTATCGGACCTGCTTCATCGCCGAGCTGCCGCAGGTGGTGGACCTTGCGGCGATCCGCAAGGCAGGGGTGCGGATCGGTATTGATCCGCTGGGCGGGGCCAGCGCCGAGTACTGGCCTGTGGTCATGGAGACCTATGGCCTGCAAGGCGCGGTCGTCAGCGAAGCCATAGACCCCCGGTTCGCCTTCATGACTGCCGACCACGATGGCGAGATCCGCATGGATTGCTCTTCGCCCTATGCGATGGCTCGGCTCGTCGACCTTCGGGGGCGCTTCGATGTCGCGTTCGGCAACGATCCGGACGCCGACCGCCATGGCGTGGTCACGCCCTCGAGCGGGCTGATAGCGCCGAACCGTTACCTGGCGGCGGCGGTCGCCTACCTGTTCGGACATCGGCCCGCCTGGCCCGCTAGCCTTGCGATCGGCAAGACCATGGTCACCAGCGCCCTTCTCGACCGGCTCGCGGCCAGGCTCGAGCGGCCCCTGGTGGAGACGCCGGTCGGTTTTCGCTGGTTCGTCGAGGGGCTTTGCGACGGCACGCTCGGCTTCGCGGGCGAGGAGAGCGCCGGCGCGGTGTTCCGCAGGTTGGACGGGACCCTTTGGACGACGGAGAAGGACGGCTTCAGCCTGGGACTCCTGGCTGCGGAAATCCTCGCGCGAACCGGCCAGGGTCCGGACGCTGTGTACGAAGCCGTCGCCGACGCGCTCGGTCCCTCCTACTATGAGCGCATCGACGCGCCGGCGACGCCGCGGCAGAAAGCATGGCTGCGGGGCCTGAAACCGCAGGACCTGCAGCTCGATCAGCTCGGCGGCGAGCCGGTGCTTTCGGTGGAGGTCGCGAGCCCGCGCGGCGAGCCGTTCGGCGGCGTCAGGGTCAAAACGAGGAGCGGCTGGTTCGCGGCCCGTCCCTCCGGGACCGAGCCGCTCAACAAGATCTATGCCGAAAGCTTCGTCAGCCTGGACCACCTGCAGGCGATCCAGGCGGGGGCGCAAGGGGCGCTGGACGCGCTCAGCCGAGGCGCCTGAACCCGAGACACCTGAGGAGAAGACGATGAGCATTGGCCGCATCCTGGTCTCTGTCGAGGCGGAGCCGCAATATGACTGCCTCGCCCTGGCCGTCGCCTTGGCGGACGACCTTAAGGCGACGCTCGTGGGTCTTGGCGTGGAAGCCATGCACATGCCGATGTTCGCCGAGCCCATGTTGGGCAGCGGTTTGGCCATTGAAGCGGCGCTGCGGGTCGAGGAGGACCGCACTTCGGCTGCGTTGAGGGCGGCTGAGGCGCGATTCCGCGCCGCGACCGACAGACTGCCCTCAGGCGCCGAATGGCGCTCGGGCCGCAACTTCCCCCTTTATGACGTCGCCGCGGCCGCCCGCACGGCGGACTTGATCATCACCAGCCTGGCAGGGCGGGCGCACCGCTCCGACCATAGCATCGCCGCGCCGGCGGCCCTGGTCCTGCAGGCCGGCCGCCCCGTGCTGGCCGCGGCGCCCTCCTTGGCGCAGCTCGACCTCGGGTCTGTCCTGGTGGCGTGGAAAGACGTCCGTGAGGCGCGCCGCGCGACGGCGGACGCCCTGCCGCTGCTGAAGCGTGCAGGGTCAGTGGTCGTCGCTGAGATTTGCCGGCATGGCGAGAAGGCGCAGGCAGAGGGGCGGCTCGCCGATGTCGTCGAATATCTCGCGAGTCACGAGATCATCGCGAGTGCTCGCGTCTGCCCGGACCAGGAAGATGTCGGCGCACCGCGGCAACTGCTCGAACTGGCCGATGAGCTGAAGGCCGGCCTCATCGTGGCCGGGGCGTATGGCCACCCCCGGGTTCAGGAACTGGTCTTCGGCGGTTTCACCCGAGCCTTGCTGCAACAGGTCGACCGCGCAGTTCTTCTTAGCCACTGAAGGTGCGCAGTAAGCACGGAGCTCCATGTACCCGGCCAGCTTCACGGGTTCACGCCCGAGGCGGGGTGGCGCTTCGGGCGGAGGAGAGTGTTCTTTCCTCCGGAAGAGCCCCCGATGGTTACGACCGGCTGACGAGCAAGGCCCAGTCGACCATCGCGCACCCTGTCCGGGTGACGAACTTGCTTATGTCATCGAAGCCAATCGCGTCGTGCGGACGAAGGCGCCGAGGGTCTGGCCTGCCGCCAGCCCGCGCAGGGCCAAGTGCCTGGCGGCCGCCCGGCCATTCTCGCGGCGCGCTCAGGTGAGCCCATCGCCCGCGCGATCCACGATCCCGTGCAGGTCGAGCCCCGCAGGTAGCAAGCCAAAGGCGCCGCGTTCGCCGCCCACTCGCGTGGCCAGGAAGGCGTCGGAGATGATCGGAGGGGCGTGGCGCGCCAGCAGAGCGGCCTGGACCGTGACGACGAGGTCGCGGCAGTAACGCCGCAGATCCCCTTCGCCAAGACCTTGCCGGGGCGCAGAGAGCACCACCTCGATCTGCGCGTCCAGCCGGCGATCGACGCCGGCCAGCGGCGCGAGTTCGGCGGCCACCGCCTCCAGGCATCGTGGCTCGCGTTGGAGGGCGCGGAGCACGTCCAGGCACACCACGTTTCCGGAGCCTTCCCAGATCGAATAGACGGGAAGCTCCCGATAGAGGCGCGGCATGCCGCTGTCCTCGATGTAACCAGCCCCGCCCAGCACCTCGAGCGCCTCCGCGGCCAGGATCGGGCCGCGCTTGCAGACCCAGAACTTCGCCGCCGGCGTCACCAGCCGGCGCAGCAGCGTCTCGGGTTCATCCTCCCGGGCGTCGAAGGCGCGCGCCAGGCGGAAGGCCAGCGCGGTGGCGGCCTCGACCTCGAGAGCGAGGTCGGCCAGGACGTTGGTCATCAGCGGCTGATCGACCAGTCGCTTCTGGAAGGCGGTGCGGTGGCGGGCGTGATGGAGCGCTTGAGCGAGCGCCTGGCGCTGCACGCCCGCAGAGCCCAGGACATTGTCCAGGCGGGTGTAGCCGACCATCTCCAGGATGGTGGCCACCCCGCGGCCCTCGTCGCCCACCAGCCAGCCGAGCGCGCCCTCGAATTCAACCTCCGCCGAGGCGTTCGATCGGTTTCCGAGCTTGTCCTTCAGACGCTGAAACCGGAGCGCATTGAGATCGCCGTCGGGTGTCCAGCGGGGCACGAAGAAGCAGGAGAGGCCGCCTGGCGCCTGGGCGAGGATAAGGAAGGCGTCGCACATCGGCGCCGACATGAACCACTTGTGGCCGACGATGCGGTAGGCCTCGCCGGGCGCTCCGCTGGCGAGCGGCGCGGCGCGGGTGGTGTTGGCGCGCACGTCCGAGCCGCCCTGCTTCTCAGTCATCCCCATCCCGATCAGCGCCCCCGACTTCTCGGCGACGGGGCGGTGCGCCGGATCGTAGCGGCGCGAATAGAGCTTCGGCAGCAAGGCGCGAACGGACGCGCCGGCCTGGGCGAGCACCGGCGCGGCGGCGTAGGTCATCGAGATTGGGCAGCTCGTCCCCGCTTCCACTTGGCCGCTCATGTAGAGGCCGGCCGCCCGGTGGACGTGCGCGCCGGGTTTGGGCTCCGACCAGGGCGAGGCGTGGATCCCTTGCGCGACCTGCATGCCCATCAAGGCGTGGTAGGCCGGGTGGTGCTCGACCCAGTCGATCCGGCGGCCGAAGCGATCGAAGGCGTGCAGGCGCGGCGGGTCGCGATTGGCGAGCGCCCCATGCTGCAGTGTTTCCGCCGTCCCGAGTTGTTCGCCATAGGCGGTCAGGTCGTCCAACGCCCAGTCCGCCCCTTCGCGGCGCACCGCCTCGATGAGCGCCGCATCCGAGCTGAACAGATTGTAGCCCTCGAGCGGCGGCGGCTGATTGAAGACCTCATGGGTGCGAAACGCCGAAGGCTCCACCATGCCGGCTCCCAAGGGCTCAGCCCGCCGCCGTGCGCCGCGCGCGGATCTGGCGGATATGTTCACCCTCTTCGCACTGGCAGTCGAGAAAGCCGTGTTGCGGACAGGTGAGGCAGATCTCCTCGAGCCGCAGGCGCAGCGTCCGCCGCCCGCGATGGAGCCGCACGTTGACGTTGTTGAGCGTCAATCCGAGCGTCACTGCGACGCGATCGCGCGGTTCGCCGAGCAGATCGATCCGCCAGATCAGCTCGCTGTATTCGGCTTTAAGAGTCGGCAGCAAACGGTAGAGGCAGAAGCAGACGGCGGTATCCACTTCGACGTCGGGCGCGACGGCAAGCTCCTCGAGGTCCGCAGGATCGCGCGGCGAGTCTTTTCGGCGCGCGGCGCGCCGGTGATGATCCACCAGCGTCGTCGCGAGGATCCGGCTGAGCCAGCCCCGGACCGACTGGATGTCCCTGAGATCCTTCGACCGCTCCAGGGCGCGCGCGATGAACTCCTGCAGCACGTCCTCGGCGTCGTGGGGACTGCCGAGACGCCGACGCAGGAAGGCGAGAAAATCCCGGTGACACTCGACGAGTTCGCGCCGAACCGCCGCATCCGCGGCCTTGGCCGCCTCGCTCTCGTCTTGCGAGTCGAAACCGGGCGCTGGAGGATCTTCGCTTGGCGACGTCATGGCGGCTCCTCGAGGCTCATGCTGCGGACCGCAAGCGCTTAGTGGCTCAGCAGGACGAAGCGCTGCGGCGCGTGGAGGAGATCGCGGGTCACGCCGCCGAACGCCCATTCTGCGCGACGGCTGTGCCCGTAAGCGCCGGTGACGATGAGGTCGGCTCCGAGCGCCGCGGCCGCGATGTCCAGCTGCTCCGCGGGCGGCGCATCCGTCACCGCCACCTCCGCCCGGGCCTCGACGCCGCGCCGGCGCAGGTTTGCAGCTACAGCGGCCGCGTCGTCGTGCGCCGCTGCGCGTGAACCGTCGTCCTCGCAGACGCTCTGGACGAGCACCTCCTCGGCGAGCTGCAGCAGCGGCAGCGCGTCGCTGACCGCCCGCCGCGCCTCGCGGGTGTCCTTCCAGCCCACCACGATGCGGCGCGCCTCGAGCCGAATGACCGCAGGCGGGGTCAGCAACACGGGCCGCCCGCTTCCCAGGACAAGATCGGCCGCGTCCGGCCGTTGTTCGCCATCCGCGCCGCGTCGATCCGGCGCGGCCACGACGATGAGATCAGCGTCCCGCGCGGCGCGTGTCACCGCGCGCCCCGGCTCGTCGTGAGCCGGGCGCCACTCAGCCTCGAGGCCGGCGCTGGCTTGTTCGAACGCCACCCGCGCGAGCAACAGGTCAGCGGTCACCTGACGTTCGAGGTCGTCGGCCATTTGGCCATAGGCGAAGCCGCCATCGGCGTCCCAGACCGGCGGAAGGTTGAAGCGTTCGGCGCCTACGCCGATGAGCCGCGCGTGGAAGCGACGGGCCAGATCGGCGGCGACGCTCAGAACCTCGGCCGCGCCGCGCGAAGCGACATGCAGGACGAGACTCTCGTAGCGCGCCGAGACCGCAGCGCCCGCAGAGGACGGCAGTTCGGACATCCTGACGCCCTCTCTCACCGGGTTGATGCCGAGCCGGGCGCAGCGACGGCCTCGGCGCGTTCGCGCGCGGCGTGGCCGGCGTGATGAGCGCAGGTGTGTTCGTGCACGTGCAGCTCTGCGGGCCCCGCCGCCTGCAGCAGCGCCTGGGCGCGCTTGATCTCCTCCGGAGCGCCGTGCGCCATGACCAGGAAGCGATCGGCTTTGATCGCCTCTTCGTAGCGCAAGACGGTGTCTTTCGGGATACCGATGCTCACCAAGGCGCCCGCGAGCGCGCTGAGGCCGCCCCCGAGCAGCGCGCCTTCGGCCGCGCCGACGAGCATGGCCCCAAGATGACCCAGCACGACAACCGGCCCGATCAGGGGAACGGTCATCAGCACGCCGCCGACGAACAGGCCCCAGAGCGCGCCCCAGAAGGCGCCGTTCTTCCCCCAGAGCTTGATGCGGTCGCCGATGTTGTAGAAGCCGATCACCTTCTCGTCGGAATGGTAGCCCTTGCCGACGATCGTCAGCTGCTCCAGCGGAAATCCCGACTGCCCCAGCTTTCGGACGGCGTCCTCGGCCTGGGCGTGGCCGTCAAACACAGCGACGGCGACATTCTCTTCAGCTTTGGCGACTTCTTCGTTCATGGCAGCGGGTCTCCTCGACCGATCGGGTCAGATCGCATTCTAGGACGCGCGGGTCCTTGCGTTCATTACGGGGCGAGGTGAAGCGCGGCGGCCCGCCGGGTCTTGGCGCACCGCAACGCCGGGTTCGGCGAAGGCTGTAATGCACCCTCCCTCGGGGCGTCTTGTTTGCAGGACCGAGAGACGGGAGGCTGAATTGACCTACAAGGCTATCATGGTTGTCGCTGACGCGACGGATTCCTGTGAACGCCGCGTCAATCTCGCCGCGCACCTGGCGCGCGACTGCAACGCCGTCCTGCTTGGCGTGGCTGCAGAGACGATCTCGGGCAATTACTTCGGCGCGATCGGTGAGGCGGGTTACATCGCCGGCGAGCTCATCGAGAGCCAACAGTCGCTCGTGGAGGCGGACCTCCAGACAGCGGAGCGGCACTTCCGCGCGGCGACCGGCGGGCTGCAGGCCGAATGGCTGTCGCTCAGGGGGCCGACGCTTTCGGCCATCACTCAGGAGGCATGCCGCGCGGATCTGGTGATCGCGGGCCGGCGCTCCGGCGACGACTTCGGCTTCAACCGCGGCAGCGGCGCCGCCGACCTGCTGCTGCTGTCGGGCCGGCCGGTCTTGGTTGCGCCGCCCGAGCTCGATCGCCTGGACACTCGCACCCTCATGGTCGCCTGGAAGGACACCCGCGAGGCGCGGCGGGCGGTTGCGGACGCCCTGCCGCTTCTGCAGCAGGCTGAAAAGGTCATCGTCGCCGCGGCCGGAGAGGGGGGTGACGATGCTGAGCCTGATGCTTCGCTGGGACGGATCTCGGACTATCTGGGCCGCCACGGCGTGGCGGCCGTAATCGACCGGGTCTCGGATGACGGCGATGACGTCGGCAGCCGCCTCGTCCGCGCCGCGCAGGGCTTCGGGGCCCAGCTCGTGGTCGCCGGGGCTTACGGCCATTCGCGCGCTCGCGAGTGGGCGTTCGGCGGGGTCACCGAGCACCTCATTCGCCATTCCCCCGTCGCCAGCTTGATGAGCCACTAAGCGCCGAGGATCGGATCAGCGGAGGTGGCCCTCGTGGCGACCACGCCCGGTCCAGCGCGCGCGCACCTGATCAACGGGCATGGCGTCGCTCCTCCAGCGCCCGAGCCGTAATCCAAACGGCCCGCCGGCGTCTCCTCATCAAACGACGCAAGCATCTAGCGCTGGAGTTGATGATGACGACGCTGAAAGTGAAGGGCATGACCTGCGGCGGCTGCGCCGCGGCCATCAAGCGGGCGATCGCCAGGGTGGACCCTGGCGCCGCCGTGGACGTGGATCTCAAGGGCGGCCAGGTGCACGTGCAAAGCAGATGGGGTGGATGGCTCCCGCTCACGGCATCTGAGTGCCAGACTTGTGGAAGTTGTCGAACAACCACGAGCGAAGGGAGCCACCCAGATGGAGATTACAACGATCGGCCTGGATCTCGCCAAGAGCGTTTTTCAGGTTCACGCGGTTGACGCCGAGGGGAAGGTCATCGTCCGCAAAGCTCTTCGACGAGCCCAGGTTCTGCCGTTCTTCAAGACCGCGCCGCCCTGCCTGGTGGGGATCGAGGCCTGCGGCACGTCGCACCATTGGGCGCGCGAGCTGAGGCGGCTCGGCCACGAGGTGCGGCTGATGCCGCCGGCTTACGTGAAACCCTACGTGAAGCGCGGCAAGACCGACGCCAACGACGCCGAGGCGATCTGCGAGGCGGTGACGCGGCCGACGATGCGGTTCGTGGCGATCAAGTCCGAGCAGCAGCAGGCGGCCCTGGCGCTGCACCGGACCCGAGATCTGCTGGTCAAGCAGCGCACCCAGCTGGTCAACATGATCCGCGGCCTCCTGGCTGAGTTTGGGATCGAGATGGCGCGCGGCCTGCATCATGCCCTCGACCTAGCCGCACGGGTTGCTCAAGGCGCTGCGCCGGACGTGCCCGAGCTGGCGGCGCGAGTCATCACCGGCCTGGCGGGCCAGATCGGCGATCTGCAGGTCCGTCTCACGGCGCTGGAGAAGGAGCTGCTGACCTGGCATCGGACAAACGAGCTGTCTCAGCGCCTCAGCACCATCCCTGGCGTCGGCCTGATCTCGGCCACGGCGCTTGCCGCCTCAGTCACCGACGCCAGCCGCTTCCGCTCCGGGCGGCAGTTTGCGGCCTCGCTTGGCCTAACACCGCTGCAGAACTCCAGCGGCGGCAAGGAGCGGATGGGGAGGATCTCACGGATGGGCGATCGATATCTGAGACGCCTGCTGGTCGTCGGCATGACCTCGCTCGTGCGCCGTGCACGAACAAGACCGGACTCGGTCGACCCGCGCATCGCTGCGATGCTGGCGCGCAAACCCGCTCGCGTGGTGACGGTGGCCGCGGCCAATCGCACCGCCCGTGTCGCCTGGTCGATCATGGCCCGCGGCGGCGTCTACCGCGCGCCTCAGGGCGTGACCGCCTGACAGATTAGCTGATCGTCGACGACCAGCTTCCGGAGGTTGCGAGCGCGATGTGAAGTGATGGCGAACCGGTCAGACCGGGAGCTGGGACACCCCGCGTAGTGTCCAAGGCGTCGAAGCCTGCAAAGCAGAGTGGGACCCAGCTTGCGGACACCATCAGGGCCAGCAGTCCTTGAAACGACTGCATCAACAGGCCGGACACAAGACTGCACCCGACCCAGCCGCCAAAACATCAAATCGAGCCTTGCAACGCGGGAGCCATCCACACAGGACGCGACGCGGCGACGCTCAGATCGGCGATCGAGACGGCCGGGTATCAGGTCGTGAACTAGGACGCCCAAGGCGGACTTCGCGAGACGGCCGAGGTAGGTTGATGGCGGCCGCGAGGGTGCGGGCGCGCCGAGGCGCGGGACGTGCCTCCTCACGATCGCCTTTTGACTCAGGAGGCTGCGCCGCCCGGCGCGTCTGTGGCATCGGAGCAGGGGCGGCGGCAGCCAGCATGGCCTTGAAAGAACGACTTGGACGCGCGGCCACGACGGTGCGCGCGCTGGGCCCTGGCCTTGTCACAGGCGCTGCCGATGACGATCCCGGCGGGCTCGCCACCTACTCTCAGGCCGGGGCCCAGTTCGGCTTCGGGCTCACCTGGACGATGCCGTTCACCTTCCTGCTGCTGGCCAGCATGCAGGAGATCAGCGCGCGTATTGGGCGGGTGACCGGGCAGGGCCTCGCCGCCAGTCTGCGCGGCGCGTTTCCGCGGCCGGTGCTGGTGCTGATGGTAAGCCTGCTGCTCATCGCAAACACGATCAACCTGGGTGCGGACCTCGGCGCGATGGGCGAGGCGACCGCCCTCATCGTCGGCGGGCCAGGCCACCTTTACGTGGTGCTGTTCGGCGCTTTTTGCGCTGGGGCCCAGATCTTGCTCCCCTACAAGCCCTACGTGCGGCTGCTGAAATGGCTCACGCTGTCGCTCTTCTTTTATGTGGGGGCGGCTTTCAGCTTGCAGGTCCCGTGGGGCGCGGTGCTGGTCGGGACGCTGCTGCCCAAGATCAGCTGGACGCCTGACTATCTGATGGCCGTGGTGGCGGTGCTGGGGACGACGCTCTCGCCCTATCTGCTCTTCTGGCAGGCGTCGGAGGAGGCCGAGGACGTCGTCGCGAACGGGGGCGCCGCGTTGCGGCAGGTCCCCGCGCATGGCGGCGCGGAAATGCGGCGCATTCGCCTGGATTCCTATATTGGGATTGGGTTCTCCAACCTCATCGGCCTCTTCGTCATCGTCACTACCGCCGCGACGCTGCACGCGTCTGGCGTGCGGGACATCGGCACAGCGGCCGAGGCGGCGACAGCCCTGCGACCGATCGCGGGCCCCTTCGCCTTCTTCGCCTTCGCGGCGGGGATTATCGGTACTGGGCTCCTCGCCGTGCCGATTCTGGCGGGATCCTCCGCCTATGCCGTGACGGAGGCGTTTGGCCGCCCGGTGGGACTTTCGCTCAAGCCTGCCCGCGCCGCGATGTTCTACAGCACCTTGGCGTTGTCGACCGCTCTGGGCGTCGGCATGCATTTTCTCCCCGTCCCGCCGATGAAGCTTCTCTATTGGAGCGCGGTCCTGAACGGCGTGGTGGTGGCGCCGGTCATGGCGATCACGGTGATCGTGGCAAGCCGGCCGAAGACGATGGGAGGGTTTGTCTTACCGCTGCCGCTCCGGATGGTTGGCGGCGCGGCCACAGCCGTCATGGCGGTGGCGGTATTGGCGATGTTCGCAGCTTGGCTCAAGCCGAGCTGATGCCGATCGGAGGCGAACGCTATCGTCGGCCGCTGAGAAAAGTTGGCCTTCCGCGGTGGGGCGAGCAGAAGGGCGCTGGCGGAGAATAGATAAGGCGGCTGGATAGAGGTGGTGGGCGCTGCGCACCGCATGCGCGAGCAACGCATGGTCGACATCGGCGGCGGCCTCGGCATAGACGCCGCGGACGAGCGATAAGTGCTCGCCGCTCTGCGCCAGGCCGTGTGCGCGGCGCTTGTCGATGGTCTCGCCAACGAAGTGCAGGGTCATGGACCGTCTCGCATCTAAGAAGCGCGAAAGTCAGGTCGCGGCGGGCTGCCGGTGCGCGATAGTCGCGCGATGAGCCATCCGGAGATGCGGCGCAGGCGCCGCGGCGGACGGGGCCGCAGCTGGCGGCGTTCATGGTGGAAAATCCGATCTCCTCATCGGACATACTTGCTAGGCTTGTGCTGGCTGACGAGGATGGCGAGTGCGCACGACGCTAGACGCGAAGCCTCGGGATCGGATCGGCTGGTCAGCATGATCGGCACGCGGGCGCCCATGACGATCCCCGCGGACTGCGCATTCGAGAGGTAGAATAGCTGTTTGGCCAGCATGTTGCCAGACTCAATGTCCGGCACGATGAGGATGTCTGCTTGACCCGCAACGCTCGAAACAATGCCCTTGGCCCTCGCCGCTTGCCGGGAGATCGCATTGTCGAAGGCTAAGGGCCCATCGAGTTTGCCGCCGACGATCTGGCCCCGATCGGCCATCTTGCAGAGCGCCGCCGCATCGACGGTCGAGACCATCTTCGGGTTTACCGTTTCGATCGCCGAGAGGATGGCCACCTGGGGCTCGGCCAGATCCATGGCATGGGCGCAGTCGATGGCGTTCTGCACGATGTCGCGCTTCGCGGCGAGATCCGGCGCGATGTTCAGCGCCGCGTCGCTCACCAGCAGCGGCCGGGGATAGCTTGGGACGTCGAGCACGAAGACATGGCTCATCCGCCGGTCGGTCCGAAGGCCGGAGCCGGCGTCGACCACGGCCTCCATCAATTCCTCGGTGTGCAAAGCCCCCTTCATGATCGCCGCGGCGTCGCCGGTCGCCGCGAGCTGGCAGGCCTTGGATGCAGCCTCATGGCTGTGCGTGGCGTCGATCAGCGCGTACGCGCCGAGGTCGAGACCGGCGGCGTGTCCAGCCGCCCGGATGCGATCTGTTGGTCCGACGAGGATAGGTTCGATCAAACCGCGTCTCGCCGCCTCAACCGCCCCCGCCAGCGAGAGCGCGTCGACCGGGTGAACGACGGCTGTCCGCAGCGGCGGTTGCGCCTCGGCCAATCGCATCAGCCGCTGCAGCTGTGATCGCGTTGAGGGCGGATTCTGAAGGGACCTGCTCGTCTGGACCGTCATGGCTGCTCCGGCTTTAGTCATTGATCTGGCACGTCTTGAGCGATGTCACCGGAAGACCAGCCGCGAGTCCGAACTCCTCCGCCGGTCTCCGGGAGCCGCCGCCATCAGTCGCCCTGCGTTCGGTTGCATTCGACCGTGCGAGTGCGCCGGAGCTCAAAAGGACAGAGCTGCGGGTTCCGCAGTGTCGGCCGCCGTAAGACCCCTCTCTCACACCGGCGCAGCAATCTCCCCGAGGACAGATCCTGGCTCGATGACGGCGTCGACAACGGCCAATGCGACCACTCGGCCGCTGACGGGCGCCACGATCTCGTGCAGCGCGTCCTCGATGCGGACCTCCATGACGGCGTCCCCGCGGGCCACCGTGGCGCCCGTCTCGACCATCCAACGTTCGACCGTCCCCTCGGGCAACATGCTGGTCGCCCAAAGATCCTGACTGGCTCGGATTTCGGCTATGCGCCTCACCTGTTAGCTGTCCTGCAGTAAGAAAACCGCGCTTGCGCCGTAGGCGCAGCCTCTCAGTCGATCCGCGTCGGGACGGCGGACTAGCGGGCCGCAGCGGCGGCCGCTCCGGCCGGTGGGCGCGACGGCATCCGTCCGTGCTGCCGAACAGGGGCCTCCGGTTGCATTGAGACACGTCATCGGAAATGTCGCAGCCCTACCTCAGCCTATAGGTGAAACCTGCCAGTGGAGGAACGCCGTGGACAGGGGTCGTGTCGCTGAAGATCAGTCGCTGATCGCCCGGCGGCGCATCGGACGGCTTCAAGAGCAGGCGAAAGGGCCGGGCGGCCGCCGACCCTGGCCTCGCGTCCGCCAAGCCGTCGGAGAGCTGGGACGGCAGACTTGCGACGATCAGGTCGAAGCGAATCCCATCGACCACCTTCGACTGGCGCTCGCCGCCCGCGCGCTCGCAGGCGGCGAGCGCCAGCACGACGCCAGCTGCGGCGCAGAGGCGTCTGGCGGCGCGAGCGCGCCCAGCCAGCCCGCCGGCGGGAACGGACAAGCCCCGCAACCCAGATCGCCGGTCGAAGTCCGGGGCCGGTGAGCGCTTGATCATGAAGCGCTGACCCGCGCCGTCCTGGAGAGCGCCGCATCCCCTGCCTCGACATGCCCGCCGAATGCGGCCCTCAGCGCCGAAATCAGTTTGTCGCCAAAGGTGTGGGGCGTCCGCGAGCGGAACCGGGCGTAGAGCGCCGCCGCGAGCACCTGAATCGGTTCTTCCTGGTCAAGCGCAGCGCCGATCAGCCATCGCGCTTCGCCTCCGTCGCTCACCGCGCCGACATAACTGTCTAGTGCGGAATCTTGCGCCAAGACTTCGGCGGCAAGGTCGAGGAGCCCAGAGGACACGATGCTGCCGCGCCGCCAAGCCTGGGCGATTTCGGCGAGGTCGAACGCGTATCGTTCAGACTCGGGCAGGGCGTCGGAGTCGCGACCCCGCAGCACACTGAAGCCTTCTGCAAAGGCCTGCATCAGCCCGTACTCGATGCCGTTGTGGACCATCTTCACGAAATGCCCGGCGCCGACCGGACCGGCGTGAACGTAGCCACGCGCCGGCCGCGGATCCCGCCCCGCAGCCGGCGGCAGGCTTTCGGGCGTTGGCGGCTCGCCGGGCGCCAGCGCTTGGAAGACGGGGTCCAGCTCCGCCACCACGGCCGCTTCGCCGCCAATCATCAGGCTATAGCCGCGCGACAGCCCTGCCAGGCCGCCCGCCACGCCCACGTCAAGGAAACGAAACCCTTTGGCGGCGAGCTGTGAGCCGCGGCGGATGGCGTCGCGGTAGTAGCCGTTTCCCCCGTCCACGATGACATCGCCGGGGGCGAGAAGCTTGGCGAGCTCAGCAATGGTCGTCTCGGTGGGCGCGCCCGCGGGCAGCATGAGCCAGACGACGCGCGGCGCGCTCAGCTGTTGGACGAGATGGGAGAGGCTTTCTGCTGCAGGGGCGCCCTCGGCCGAGAGGATCGCCGTCCTCTGCGGGTCCTGGTCGTAGATGATGCAGGCTTGATCGTGGCCTTGGAGCCGGCGGACCATGTTTGCACCCATGCGACCCAGGCCGACCATCCCCAGATGCGGCCCGGCCGGGGCGGAGGCCTGAGCGGGGGACGGCGGCGGTTGCGGGGCGCCCAGGATCCGGCGGCGCTTCTCGGCGAGGGCTTGCAGGAGGCCGTCGAACGCGGCGGTGAAGCGCTCGACGCCGTCAAGGAGCAGCGCCTTGCAGGCCGCGTCGACATTGAGCCCGTAGGCGTCGGCAGACGTCAGAACGTCATAGGATTCCGACGGATGTTCCAGCAGGCGTGAGTGCGCCTGGCCGTGGTCGCGAAACGCCTCGAGCGTCTGCAGCGGCATGGTGTCGACCGTTCCCGGGCCGATCAGGCTTTCGACGTAGAGCACATCCGAATAGGCGGGATCTTTGACGCCGGTCGAGCCCCACAGCAGCCGCTGCGGCGCGGCTCCGGCCTTGGCGAGCGCCTGCCAGCGCGGTTGCTCCAGGACTTCCAGGTGGCGGCGGTAGGCGATCCGGGCGTTGGCGATCGCCACCTTGCCGCGCAGGCGGCGCAGCGCGGCGGCCGTATCGCCCTCGCAGACTTTCAACCGCCGGTCGATTTCCGCATCGATGCGGCTGTCGATTCGACTGACGAAGACGCTGGCCACCCCGTGCACGCCCTGCAGGTCGCCGCCGGCCTGGAGCCGATCTTCAAGGCCCGCCAAGTGGGCTGCGACGGCGGCCAGGTACTGGTCGACGCTGAACAGCAGGGTCACGTTGACGTTGATCCCTTCGGCGATCAGCTGGCGCACCGCCGACAACCCCGGTGATGTGCCGGGCACCTTGATCATGAGGTTCGGGCGATCGACGGCCCGCCACAGGCGCCGGGCCTCGTTGATGGTCGCGTCCACGTCAAACGCCAGCCGAGGCGAGACCTCCAGGCTCACATAGCCGTCGCCGCCGCCCAAACGGTCGTAGGTCGGCCGCAGCAGATCGGCCGCGAGCTGAACGTCGGCGACCGCAAGCTGTTCATAGAGCGCCACCGGCTCGGCGTCGCCGGTCTCGAGCAACGCCGCGATGCGCCGGTCCTCCGCGTCGCCCGCGAAGGCCTGCTGGAAGATGGCGGGGTTGGTCGTGACCCCGGTGACGGCGTCCTCGGCGATCAGCCGCGCAAGGTCGCCGCTCTCCAAGAGCGGCCGGTCCAGCCGGTCGAGCCAGATAGCTTGGCCCAAGCGGGCGAGATCCTGCAGGGGGTTGCTCATCATCACTCTCCAGTCAGGCTGCGACCGGTCAGGCGCGCAGCACCCGCGGGTCGCCGACGCCGAGCACGGCCTCGAGCTCCGCCGGTTGCAGCAGATCGGTCGGCGGCGCGCCCAGAAGGTCGGCGACGTCCGCGAGGATGTGCGCCCAGGTGCAGCGGTTCGCGAACAGCATGCCCGGCACGTCCAAGGTTCCGCCCCGGCTGATGTAGCCGCGGGCGCGCGTGGCGCTTCGTCCGCTGTCCAGTCTGCGCAGGAGCCCGAGCATGGGCTCCGGCCGTGTGTGGGTGATCAGGATGCGCCGCTTCGTCGGGGGGAAGAGCGCCTCAAGCTGCGCGTCGTCCAGGACGAACTCGGCTTCCAGGTCGTCACGTGGGTCCCGTAGCCGGCCGGGCTCGAGGATTGCGGTGACACAGACTGTGTCGCGTCGGCCCACCATCCGCTCGGCCGCCTTCAGCGCCTCCTGCAGCTGGTACGCCCCGATCGCAACCAGCTGCACGTCGCAGGCATCAGGCTCGCCCAAGAGGTGGATCGCGCCCTGCCGGAAGGCCGCTTGCGCCTGCTCGGCCGTGAGCACCAGCGGGACCGGTCGTTTGGGAACCACCAGGCAGCCGATCTGGCCGCGATTGCGGTAGAGCTCCCGCAGCGCTTCCACCGCGCTGTTGGCGTCGACGGGAAACAGCACCCGCGAGGTCTCGGACATCTCCCCCAGCAGAGCTTCGGCCAGGGTGGGATCCTGGTGGGACTGCTCGTTCTTGGCGTTCTCCCAGGTGTGCGAGGTGGCGATCAGGGGGATGCCGATCCAGCCGGGCGGCTGCCCGATCTCCCGCTGCCGGCGGGCGAAGATGATCTCCTGCCGCACCGCCCCGAGCATCTTCATGGCGAAGGCCTCGTAGCTGACGATCAGGTTGAGGCCGCCCTTGTTGCCGAGGGCCGCGCCCGCGACAGCTTCCTCGTTGAGCGCGGTGATGACGCCGCCTGTGACCGACTCCGGCTGCCCGGGCTCAGGCCGGTTGACCCGGTGGCGCAGGCGCTCCAGCGTGCCGCCCATCTGGTTGCTGCGGAGCTCATCCGGGTTGCCGACCCGGACACGCAGACCGGGGTTGGCGTCCACTAGACGGACGAAGTAGTCGTCGATGGCCTGCATCGCCGAGCTGGCCGGCCCTGGGGGGGCCAGCCAGCGGGGCTCCGGCAGCACGGGCGCTGGCGGCCGCCGCACCGCCAACGGGTGATCCCGTTCGAGCGGCCGGCCCTGGGAGTGGTGGAGGCTGAAGGCGGCGACCGCCACCTCCAGCTCCTCGGTCGGCACGAAAAGCGCCGCCGCGCCCGCATTGAACTCGTCACGCGCGGCGCGGTCGGTGCGCGGGTTGCCGGAAAGCGGAAGATTGTGCGCGCGGTTCGTCGCGGCGCCGGGAAATCCGAAACCCTTGGGCGCGTGCGCGACCGCGTAGGGCAGGGGCGCTGGATAGGTCCGCTGGCCGGCGGCGAAGTCGTCCGTCATTCGTTCGCCCTCCAGGATCGCCCAAGCAAACGCGGCCGGATCGCGGCCGTCGATCTCGAACGGCGAAAAGCCGCTCATCCGGAGATGATCAAGCAGCCATTCCGCGCCGCCTTCTTGGGCGATCTCCGTCCGCTGCTCGATGCGACGGCCGTTGAGGATCATCACTGGGACAACCGTCCCGCTGTCCTCGGCGCGCCACCAGCGCGGCGACCAGTCGGCGCCGCGCTGTTCCTCAAACGCGCCGTCGCTGAGGAAGGCGACAAGACGCTCGCCGGCGAGCGGCATGTGCACGTACTGCACTTCTGCAAACCCGAGGTAGCCGCCCTCCAGCACGCCGCCGGCGGTGTGCGGGCCCACGTGGCTCCCGAGCGGCGCGGCCGGGGCGCCGTCGGACGCTTGCGCGTAGCTGTAGAAGTCGGCGGAGAGCCGGCTCAGCCCTTCGGCGCTGCGGTCGTAGCGCCCGACTTGCGCGGGAGACAGGTTGCCGACCAGGACGTTGACCGCTTCGATCGCCGCCACGCAATGGCCCTGGCCCATCACCCAGCTGCGGGTGGCGCCGGTCAAGGCGTTGGCCGCGAGATAGCCGACATAGGCGGGAACCATATTCAGCGACCCGCCGGTATGGCCGTCGGGCGCGGCCTTGAACGCCTCGGGGGGCAACGGCGCGCCACTGGGGTCGACCACCTGCGCATAGGTCATGTGCGCGACCAGCCACATCGCGGCGCTCGTCAGCCGATCGGCGGCGGCGAGAATACGGTAGACCTCGTCCCGGTCGCGCACGCATGCGCATCCGACCAGCCGGTCCGCCAGCGCCTGAGCGCGCTCTGCGGTCTCTTTCGAATGGCCGATCACGCCATAGCCGGCCCGCCAGACGTCCTCGTCGGGGGACGCTTCGGATCGCATGGGATTCTGATCCACGGGGATCTCCTGTCGCGGTAGGGACGTGCTGTCCAAGACGCTTGCCCGCGCCCTATGTTACATTCCCCCGAGAGGGGAACTGTTGGCGGCAGCTGCGCGTCGCGCGTAAGGCGCGCCAGGCTGTTGCGTCATTTAGGCAAGACCAATGCCGTCGGCGCCGTCACCGGGCTGCCGACACCCCTTTGAGGAGTCCAGCCATGGCAGAGCCTGACACGATCAGCACGCGGGAACGCGGAACGATCACGTTTGAAGTGGTCAAGGAGGCCTACGGCTGGGCGGTGCGCCGGGACCGGCAGATGATGACCCCATGCTGGTGCAAGGCGCTCGCCGTCGATCAGGCCCAGCGCATGGTCGATGCGCTGCGCCGGCACGGCGAACGCGCAGAGATGCGCGTGAGCGATATCGATGGCTAGCCGCGCGGGAAAGGACCGGTAGCCGCTCGGGGGCGGGCGCGCCGAAGGTGGCGCGGTTCGCGATGAGGACGGCGGCCTTCGAAGCCGGGGACGCCAAGGCTGTGGGTCGCTTGCGCGCAGCGCCTGGGGCGAGCGAGAATTGGGAGGGCTACCAATTTCGGGGCAGCGTGCGTCCAGCGATGCTTAGGTCCTAGCCGGGCGGCGGCTTACGATCCCGCTTGACGCGAAACAGCTCGCCGTCGCCACAAGAGACGTCGACGGCTTCGTACTGCGGGTTCTGCGCCAGCAGCGCGCGAGCCCTTTGCATCGCCTCGACGTTGGTCTTGCAGGTGACGGCTTCGACGCGCGAGGTGTTCTCGTCGGCGGCGCGGAGATAGAGGGCGTAGGTCTTCAACACCGCGGAACCCTGGAAAGCAATTGATCGCGGAGACCTTGATCTGGGTCAAAGGCTAAGCGTAGGCGTTCGGCCTGACCCATGCACCGATGGTCCGCTCACTTGGCCCTCTCGCCTGCGCCGGCTCGTCAGGCGGCTAGGTTCATCAAGGTCTCGCGATCGCGCAGGACGACTTGGCGGCAGCTCGGCAAGGCGATCACTTTATCGTCCTGCAGCTGGCTCATCGTGCGCGACACCGTTTCGATGGTAAGGCCCAGGAAGTCGGCGATATCCTGTCGCGACATCGGCAACTCGATGCGGTTCGGCGCGGGGATCCGCTCAGCCATGTCCATCAGGAACCAAGCCAGCCGCTCGCACGCGCTCTTGCGGCCAAGCACCAGCATGTGCTCCTCGCTGCGGCGCAGGTGATGCAGCGTGAGGGCCAAGAGCTTGTGGGCCGTAGTGTTGTCGCGCATCGCCCGGTCAGAGATCTGGCTGCGTCGGATAGCGAGCACCTCGCAGTCCGTCACGGCTTCGGCTGAAGCGGCATGATCGCCGAGGGCCTGCAGACCGAACACGTCTCCGGGAAGGAAGAACTCGGCGATCTGGCGACGTCCGTCGGCCAAGATCCGATAGGTGCGCACGACCCCCTTCATGACCCTGTAGATGTAAGTCGCCGGTTCGCCTTCGCCGAAGATCTCGGCGTTGCGCGCGTAGGTCTTCCTGACGCCGGTTGCGCCAAGCGGGTCCTTCGCCGATTCTGCCGGCGCGTCGGCCGGGGCCAAGAAATCCTTGTACTGGTCCTGAAGGACTGAGGCGTTCGGGGGGAAGGACGGTTGGACGTGCATCGGTTCGCTCCAGGACGCATATTCGTGCTGGACCGATGAGTAGGCGGCCCAACCGGCGCCGAAAATTCCGGAGATCGCCCATTGGGAAAACTACGTAAGGCGCCGCCACACGGTTGGTGTCGAGGCCGGAACGAGGAGATTTGCGTGCGGGGGCGTCATTGCGAGCTGGCGTAAGGCTGCGGAGACTTCTGGCGGCGGAGCATTGGACAGGAAGCCTGGCCGGGCGTTGCCTGATCGCGGTCGCTCTGGTCAGCGCGGCGGCCGTCGCCGAACGGGGCTTCGCCGCGCAGGCTGAAGGGGTGGCGACTTACCTGTTCGCCACGGCGGCGGTGGGAATCGCCGGGGTCTATGGCGGCGGCGTTCCCGGCGTTGTGGCGACCGTCGTCGGCATCGGCTATGGCCTCCTCTGGGGAAGCGCCCCGACGTTGGAGCCTGCCGCCATGTTGTTCGGCCGGACCGTCGCCTTTGCGGTGATCGGGCTCGGCGCAGCCTGGGTAGGTGAGCGGCGCCGCATCGCGATTCGCAGCGCCGAGAAGGTCAACGCCGATCTGGTCGCCCAGCAAGCGCACCTTCGCTCGATTCTCGAGACCGTGCCTGACGCGATGGTGGTGATCGACAGCCGCGGGCGGATCCAGTCGTTCAGCACGGCCGCCGAGCGCCTGTTCGGCTACTCAGCCGGGGAAGTGGTCGGCAACAACGTGAACATGCTGATGCCTGCGCCGTATCGCGAAAACCACGATACCTACCTTGAACGCTATTTGCGCACGGGCGAGCGACGGATCATCGGCGTGGGCAGGGTGGTCGTGGGCCAGCGCAAAGACGGATCGACCTTTCCGATGGAGCTCTCGGTCGGCGAGATGCAGTCTGGCGCCAGCCGGTTCTTCACCGGCTTCGTGCGGGACCTTTCCGAGCGCCAGCTCACCGAACAGCGCCTGCACGAGCTGCAGAGCGAGCTGGTCCACGTGTCCCGGCTGACGGCTCTGGGCGAAATGAGCTCGGCCCTGGCGCACGAGCTGAACCAGCCGCTCTCGGCGATCGCCAATTACCTCACAGGCGCGCAGCGGCTTCTGGCGCGCCAGAAGGACGCAACCTCCCAGAAGGTCAATGGCGCTTTGGACAAGGCGGTCGCGCAGGCGCTGCGATCGGGCGACATCATCCGGCGGCTTCGGGAGTTCGTGGCGCGCGGCGAGACGTCGCAGCGGCCGGAGAGCGTGGCCAAGCTGGTCGAGGAAGCGAGCGCGCTGGCGCTCGTCGGGGCAAGGCAGCTGGGCGTCCGCGTGGTGTTCGATTTGGACGAGCGCGTCGACTATGTGCTGGTGGACAAGGTCCAGATCCAGCAGGTCGTGCTGAACCTCATCCGCAACGCCGTAGAAGCCATGACCGACAGTCCGCGGCGAGAGCTGACGGTGGCCAGCGCCCCCGGGCCGGACGGCATGGTCGACATCAGCATCGCCGACACCGGTCCAGGAATCGACAAGGATGTGGCCGGGAAGCTGTTTCAGCCCTTCGTGACCACCAAGGCGCAGGGGATGGGCGTGGGGCTCTCGATCTGCCGCACGATCGTCGAGGCGCACGGCGGGCGCATCTGGGCCGAGCCCAACCGGGGCGGCGGCACGATCTTCCACTTGACGGTGGCCGAAGCGACCGCAGAGGAATTGGCGCATGCCCGGTGAGCTTCTGATCCACGTGATCGACGATGACGAGGCCGTGCGCGACTCGCTGGAGTGGGTCTTCGAGACCGCCGAGATGGCCGTGCGCACGCATGAGTCGGCCATCGCCTTCCTCGGTTCGCTCGAAAGCGAGGCCTCGGGCTGCATCGTCACCGACGTGCGCATGCCCGAGATGAGCGGTCTTGACCTGTTGCTCGAACTCCAGAAGCGGGGCGTCCGCATGCCGGTGATCGTGATCACTGGCCACGGCGACGTGCCCTTGGCGGTGGAGGCGATGAAGGCGGGCGCCCACGATTTCCTGGAAAAGCCGTTCGAAGAAGCCAGGCTGCTCGCCGCGGTCCGTCGCGCCTTGGAGCGGGGCGCGGATCCGCCGCCAACCCAGGAGCAGGCCGACGCCCGCACAAGGGTCGCCCGTCTGTCGCCGCGCGAGCGGCAAGTCCTGAAAGGGCTGGTGGTCGGCCAGCCCAACAAGACCATCGCGTGGGAACTGGGGATCAGCGCGCGAACTGTGGAGGTCTATCGGGCCAAGCTCATGGAGAAGATGCAGGCCGACGCCTTCGCCGACCTGGTGCGCTTGGCCGTGCTGGCCGGCGACCTGGACGGCTAGAGCTGCGTTGCTGCAGATCAAGGCGGCGCGCGTCGAGCCGCGGCATGATCCGCCGATGTCGCCGCCCCTGGCCGAGGTCCCACAGCTCATCGCCGTCATCGAAGATGATCGGGCGGTTCTGGACGCGCTGGAGTTTGCGCTTGAGACGCAAGGGTACGCTGTTTGCGCCTTCGAAGGCGGCCGCCAGGCTCTCAGCAGCGGCAGCATCGATGAAGCTGACTGCCTGGTGATCGACTACGCCATGCCGGACATCGACGGCATCGCTTTGCTGCAGGCGCTGCGCCAGCGCGGTCTGACATGCCCCGCGATCATCATCGCCAGCACCCCGACGCCGCAATGCCGCAAAGGCGCGGCGGCCTTGCACGCCCAGTTGCTTGAAAAGCCCCTGATGCAGGATGTGCTCGGTGAACGCATTCGGCAGGTCCTGGCGCCGCGATAGAGCTTTCCCGGCCAAGACGCCCGCACAGGCCTGCCCGCCGGGGCCACCTGCGGGGTCAGCGGCGGCTTGCGTCGGGCGAGCCGATGCGTGCCAAATGGTCAGGTCCCCGCAAGCCGCCGTTCGTTGTCGACCATATAGTCGCGCGTGAGCGGGAGCGCCGCCACGTCGCGGGCCAGCTGGATCTGGAACACCATCAGGCTGCCCACCCGGAAGCCAGCCTCACAGGCCGCCAGATAGAACTCCCACATCCGGCAGAAGCGCTCGTCGTATAGACGCGCGGCGGTATCACGGCCGGCCTGGAAGCGCTCGTACCAACGGCTCAACGTCTCGGCGTAGTGCAACCGCAGGACCTCCATGTCGGTGACCCAGAGGCCGGATTTCTCGATAGCCGCGAAGACTTCCGACAGCGACGGGCAATACCCGCCGGGGAAGATATACTTGTCGATCCAAGGATCGCTGTCGCTCGGCGGGTCCTTGCGGCCGATCGCGTGAATCAGCGCCACCCCGTCGGGCGCGAGACGCTCGCGCACCATATCGAAGAATTCCCCATAGTGGGGGACGCCCACATGCTCGAACATGCCGACCGAGACGATGCGGTCATAGACGCCGGCCTCTTCCCGGTAATCTCGCAGATGGAAGCGGACCCGGTCTTGCAGGCCTTCTGCACCGGCGCGGGCCTGCGCCACGGCGAGCTGCTCCTGCGACAGGGTCAGGCCATCCACCCGCGCGCCGCAGCTGCGCGCGAGCTCCAGGGCCATGCCGCCCCAGCCGGAGCCGACGTCGAGCACCTTGGCGCCCGGCTGCAGGCGCAGCTTGGCGGCGATGTGCCGCTTCTTCTTCGCTTGCGCCGCTTCGAGGCTTTCATCGCCGGACTGAAAATAGGCGCAGGAGTACTGGAGATCGTCGTCCAGGAAGAGCGTGTAGAACTCTTCGGAAAGGTCATAATGGTGGGCCACATTGGCGCGGGCGCGGGCGATGGGATTGTGCCGCCGCAGCTTGGTCAGCGGGGCTGCGATCTCCTTGACAGCGCGGGCTTCATTGGCCAGCTCACCCGCTGCGGCCACCCCGATCAGCAGGAAGTCGCGCAGCGAGCCTTCCTCGATCACCAGGGATCCGTCCATGTAGGCTTCACCGGCGCGGAGACTGGGGCTGGCCAGGAGGCGCGCCGCCTCGCCTGGCTCGGTCAGCCGAACCGTGACGAACGGGGCGTCGCCGGTTCCCACCACGTGACGCTCGCCCCAGGGGTCGATCAGCGCCAGGGATCCCAATCGCACCGCGCGCCTGAGAAGTTTCACCAGCAGTTCGTATGCAGCCCGCTCGGGAATGATCGAGCTCAGCGCCTGTCGCAGCATGGGTCAGCCTCTAGCGTATTCGGACACCCGCCCCAGACGCTTTCGGCCGCCGGCGCATTACAGGCCCCTGCAACTGAAACGTGCCGCCAGGAAGAGAGCGACTTTGCGAAGTGAAAACGGTTGGATCGCCGCCGCGGCGAGAGCAGAGGTCCGCTCTGGCCCGCGAACGGCCTCCTGTCCCTTTAATCGGCGCCGGCGCCCGCGCTGGCGAAGGCCGCAAGACCCAGCAGGGTGGCCATGACCACGTAAGCGGCCCCGTAGGGGAGGGGACTGGCTGAGGCCGCCGTCCAAGCCAGCACCCCGGCGGCTTGCCCCAGGAACAGGGCGGCCACGACGCAACCTGTACAGTTTGGGACTACGCTCTGGCGCCAGGCGAACAGCGGCGCCGCAAGCCCGGCCAGGCCCGCCCCGATCAGCGCCGCAGCGGCGAGCGCGAAGGGCGCGCTGAGCGCGCCCTGCAGCAGAATGAACCCAAGGGCCGCGCAACCAAAGGCCCCGCCCAATCGCGCGACGCGCGCCCGGCGGCGCAGCATCTCACCGACGGCGACGCCGATGAACGCGCCCACGGCCGCCGCGACAAGCAGCCCTGCCGCAGTCACCGTCTGTCCGGCGGCGGTCGGCGCCGCCAGACCGGCCAGGGCCAGGCCAAGCCCCCCGCCAGCCACCGCCAGCAGCACATGCGGATTTAAGGCCTGGCGCCGGCGGTGCGCCTGGTCGGACAGCGCGTCAGGGGCCCGCCCGTCGTGACCGGCGGCATGCAGGAGGCCGTGCCCGGCGACCGCGAGGGCCGCTGCGAGCAAGGGGGCCATCGATGGCCGTAGACTGTAGCTGGCCGCAGCGCCCGCGAAGACGGGCAGCATCCACGCCGACCCGAGGTGGGCGGCGCCGTTCGCAGTGCGCTCCAGGCGCGCGAGCGTCGACCTCAGCACCCCGCCTGCGACGGCGCCCGCCGCAAGAGCGCTCAGAGGGCCGAGCGCGCCCGACGCGCCCCCGCCATGGACCGCAGCCATGCCGCCAAGCGCGAGCGCGATCAGGCTGAGCGCAAGCGGCGGCGACCGGCGGGTGAAGGCCGGCCGCACGCCGACCAGCAGGCCGAGGGTGCCTCCGCCGAGCATGTATGCCAGAAGCCCCGGCCCTGACGCACTCCCCAGCCCATAGACCACGCCGCCGCTGGCGCCCGACACGGCGGCCGCTGCGAGGAGGGCCAGTCGCGTCAAACGAGGGCGCGCGCCTGCCCGGGTGGGATCGGGGGTCTCACCCACCAGCACGCCTGCGGGCTGGCGCGCCTCCAAGACGCAGCAGCACTGGACCCGGCCTACGCTTGGAGCAGTTTCTCGGCGCGGGTCTTGGCCCAGCAGTCGGCGAGGGGGCAGGCCTGGCACTTCTCGGCCATGGCCTGGCGCAGGGCGGCGTTGTTGGCGGTGAGCTCGAGCCGGCGGGCGACCTCCTTCAGCGGGCGGTCCTCCAGATAGGTCTCGGCGAGGATCTGCCGGTACTCGGACTTGAGCCCGCCCAGCGCGGCCTTCAGGCAGTCGCTGGGGGCGACGAGATCCGCCTCGTCGTCGGCCGAGTCCGGGGCCGGCTGGACGGCGAGGGCCTCGAGGGTGCGGCGCTGGACGGCGGCCCGTCGGTAGCGGTCGACCACCAGCCGGCGCAGGGAGACGCCCATCCAGGCCTGCGGGCGCTGGACCGCGCCGAGGGTTTCGGCGTGCTGCAGGAACTTGATGGCGGCGTCCTGCCAGGCGTCCTCGGCGTCCGGAAGGGAGGGCAGGCGGCTGCGCAGGAAGCGCAGCTGGCGGGGCCGCTCGGCGGCGAGCTGCAGGGCGAGGTCAGGGGCGCCGTCTTGAGTATCCGACAGTCCGGAGAAAGATTCCCACGGCTGTAATGTTTCGGCGCGCCCAGCGTTGTCGAATTGTGAAGCGGCGGCGTGAAGCATTCGACTGTCCCTCGATCTGTTCGACGCGAAAACTCAACGCTGAAGGGTGAGGTTTCTTTGATCGAGATCAAGGTTGATCTTTATCTTCCGAGGCGGAGAAATTCTGAGGGATTTCGCCGTCCGGTGCGTAAAGCCGACCTGACTTGGGTAGCGGCGACGCGCGTCGACCAGCAGGGTCGCCGACAGGCCCCGGACGATCAGTTGCCGTCGGTGCGATCGATGCTGCGCACCAGGCGGAAGGTGAACCAAAGCGCCAGGGCGTAGCCGACGGCCGCGAGCAAGGGCAGGTCGCCGAGAATGCGAGGGCCGATGCTGTGCTGCATCAGCAGGGATGCCGCGATGTAGAGGCCCAGCGCCACGAGTGCGATAGCGATCCGATCGGCCGCGCGCCCCAGACGACCCGCGGCGTTGACGACATCGGGGAAACGCAGAGACAGTCCGCCGCCGTTGCTGGCGCGGCGCAGGAGCTGCGAGATTTGGTCCGGGAGCTCCTCGGCCGCGACCGCCGTTTCCCATTTCAGACGGCGAAGCTTGCCGGACGCATCATGGCTGATCGCACCACTCGCCAGGAGCGACTCGCCGCTTTCGTGGAAGGCGCGAGTCACGTCCAATCGCGGATCCAGTGCTCGAAGCGTGCCCTCCGCCGTGAACACCGTACGGACCAGGGCGGCCAGATGCGGCGGCAGCACCAGGGCGTCGCTGCCGCCCAGGCGGGCGATGCTCATCATGACGGCGGCGATCGACCACTCCTGTAGCGGCGCGCCTTCGAGATCGGTCAGGATCGCTTCGACGCCGCGCGTCACCGCTTCGCGATCGGCCGTGGGCGACAGCAGACCCAGATCAAAGGCCGCGTCGGTCAGCCAATCCGAATCTTGTCCAGTGAAGGCCTGTACGAACGCCAGGAGGGCGCGCCGCGACCGGGAGTCCAGCACGCCGACCGCGCCGAAGTCATGGAAGCACAGTCGTCCGTCGTCCATGACGAAGATGTTGCCGGGATGGGGATCGGCGTGGAACACGCCGAGTACAAAGAACTGGCGCAGGTAGAAGTCGATGAACGCCTTGGAGAGGAGGCCCGCGAGGGGCGTCAGAGCCGGATCGCCGACGAGCCGCCCGTGGCTCATCTCCTGGACCAGCACGGTCTCGGTTGTGAGCGCATCGTCGACGTCGGGTATGAAGATGCTCGGGGAACCCTGGAAGGCGCGAACGAAGCGACGCACGTTGCGCGCTTCCTCCCGCAGGTCGGTCTCGCGGCGCAGGTTGCGCCAGATCTCGTGCAGCAGCTCGACGGTGCGGCGGCGCCGCAGGAAGGGTATGGTGGCGCTGGCGACCGCCGCCACCGCCACCAGGATGCGCATGTCGCGGTCGATCTGCGCCCGAACGTCGGGACGCAGGATCTTCACGATCACTTCGCGCCCATCGTGCAAACGGGCCCTGTGCACCTGAGCCACGGAGGCGGCGGCCAGGGGTTCGGCGTCGAAGCTCGCGAACACCTCATCAAGGGGGGCGCCCAGCGCCGCCTGCGCCGCGCGGGCCGCGGCCTGGCCGGAAAACGGGGCCACGTGGTCGCGGAGGCGGGAGAGTTCCTGTGTCCAGCGGGCGGGAAGCAGGTCGCGGCGCTGGCTGAGGGCCTGGCCGAGCTTGACGAACGTGGGGCCGAGCCGTTCCAGCGTGCGCCGAAGCCGGGCGGGGAAGTTTCGCCGGCGGGGCGGCGGAAACCGTTCGGCCGCAGCGGCCAATAGCAAAACGGTTGCGGCCCAGCCGATCCGAAGGGCCCGGAGGATGTTCACCTTGCGCCTCTTGAACCGTCACACCAAGCTACGGGGAGACGCCCCGGCGAGCGATCGATTACAGGCGGGCCTTGCCAAGCATGGTTGCGCCGCCGCGGCGGGCAGACCCGATGGGGTGAGAGGCGTCCTCGTGGAAGTCACCGACTCGGGGTGGCGACACTGGCGTTCTCATCGGCCTGCCCGCCGGTTCGTGACGCGCGGGGCGTAATACGGGCGGGCAGCGGGCGTCTTCCAAGCATGCGCGCTCCTCCCGAAGGATCGCGGAGGAGTCCTGCCCAGGCCCTCCGATCCTGGACCTTTGACGCTCTGTGGGCCATCTGGACGGCCCTGTTCGGTTTGACCATTCCGCTCCTGTGGGGCCTCGGCTCACCACCCCGCCTCGTGCGTAGCGGCTCGAGAGTCTGGGCGCGCGGGGTGCTGGCGCTGCTCGGCGTGGTCGCGGGGGTCCGCTACGTGGTGCGAGGCGCCTCCAACCTGCCGGACCGGCCATGCCTGATCGTCGCCAATCACCAGTCGACGTGGGAGACTATCGCCGCCCTGGCGCTGTTTCCGGAGGTGGCGATTGTCGCCAAACGGGAGTTGCTGCGCATTCCAGTCATGGGTTGGTATCTGCGTCGCTCCCCGATGATCGTCATCGACCGCGAGGAAGCGGGCAAGGCCCTGCGCGAGATGACGGCGCAGAGCCGCGCCGCGATGGCCGAGGGCCGTTCCGTGCTGATCTTCCCCGAAGGCACCCGAACCCCGGTCGGTAAGCCGGTCAGCTTCAAGCGGGGCGTAGAGTTGTTGTACCGCACCCTCGAGGCGCCGGTAGTGCCGGTCGCGCTGGACTCCGGCCGATTTTGGCCGCTGGGCTCTCGGCTGAAGGCGCCCGGTGTCATCACCGTTTCGCTCCTGTCGCCGATCCCGCCGGGCCTGCCGGCCGCAGAATTCGCGCGACGCGCCGAGTCGATGATTGAAACGGAGAAGGCCGCGCTTGTCGCGTCCGGCGCCTCGTCGTGAATTTCCACCCGTCCCTGCGCTCGGCCGGCAGCGGAAGCGCCGGGCGTAAGGCTCTTCATCCGTCGGCGTCTGTGAACCGGGCGCCGGCCTGATCCCGCAACCCGCGGGCCGCACAGCGTCGCGGCGCGCTCAGCAGTTGGGCCCGGAACCTTCGAGGCGACAGCGCCACCGTTGATCGCCGCCACAGGAGCTAAGAGATGCCGCCGACCACGCCAGAGTTTGTCGCCCCCTTCGAAGCGCTTGGCCGCGGTGATGTCGCGCGGGTGGGCGGCAAGAACGCCTCGCTCGGGGAAATGGTCGGCCAGCTCGGCGCGCGCGGGGTGCGGGTGCCGCCGGGGTTCGCGACCACCGCCGAGGCGTACTGGCGGTTCCTCGACCACAACGCCTTGCGCCCGGTGATCGCCGAGGCCCTGTCTGATCTCGCCGGCGGGCGCGCCGCCCTGCAGGACGTCGGCGCGCGCATCCGGCAGGCGATTCTGGCCGCGGCCTGGCCAGAGGAGACCGCCGATGCGATCCTGCGGGCCTATAGCGTGCTCTGCGCGCGCATCGGCCGCATCGACGCCGATGTCGCGGTACGTTCCAGCGCCACCGCCGAGGATCTTCCGGACGCCAGCTTCGCGGGCCAGCAGGAGAGCTTCCTGAATATTCGCGGCGAAGACGCCCTGCTGGCCGCCTGCCGCCGCTGCTACGCCTCGCTCTTCACCGACCGGGCGATCAGCTACCGCATCGCCAAGGGGTTCGACCACATGAAGGTGGCGCTGTCGATCGGGGTGCAGCAGATGGTGCGCTCCGACCGGGCCGGCGCCGGGGTGATGTTCTCCATCGACACTGAAACCGGCTTCGACAAGGTGGTGCTCATCAACGCCGCCTGGGGTCTCGGGGAGACCGTCGTTCAAGGCGCCGTAGACCCCGATGAGTATCAGGTGTTCAAGCCGCTGTTGTCAGAACCCGGCGTCCAACCCATCCTGGAGAAGCGCCTGGGGGCCAAGGCCCAGAAGATGATCTATGCCGGGCCCGGCGAAGCGCCGACCCGCACCACGCCGACCTCGCGCAAAGAGCAGTCCAGCTACGTCCTGGACGATGGCGAGATCCTCTCGCTGGCGCGCTGGGCCTGCGAGATTGAGGCCCATTACGGCTGTCCCATGGACATGGAGTGGGCCAAGGACGGCGAGAGCGGCGAACTCTTCATCGTCCAGGCTCGCCCGGAGACGGTGCAGTCGCGCCGGAGCGCGGGTGCGCTCAACAGCTACCGTATTCTCGCCAAGGGCGCAGAGCTCGCGCGGGGCTTGGCGATCGGCGACGCCGTGGTGTCCGGCCGGGTGTGCCTGATCGCCAGTCCGGAGGAGATCGGCCGTTTTGTCGATGGGGCGGTCCTGGTCACCACCTCCACTGATCCCGACTGGGTGCCGATCATGAAGCGTGCGGCGGCGATCGTGACCGACCACGGCGGGCGCACCTCGCACGCGGCGATCGTCAGCCGCGAACTTGGTCTGCCGGCGATCGTCGGGACTGGGGACGCCACCCAGGTCCTGCATGACGAGCAGGAGATCACGGTCTCTTGCGCGGAGGGCGATCAGGGCTTCGTCTATGAGGGCCGGGCCGAGTTCGAGGTCCAGGCGCTCGACGCCGCCGGCCTGCCCCCCACCCGCACCCAGGTCATGCTCAATCTCGCCAACCCAGCCACGGCGTTCCGCTGGTGGCGCCTGCCGGCGGACGGCGTAGGTCTGGCCCGCATGGAGTTCGTGGTGAGCAACCACATCCGGGTGCATCCGATGGCGCTGGTGCGCTTCGATGCGCTCAAGGACGAAGCTGCGCGGCAGGCGATCGCCAAGCTCACGGAAGGCTACGCCGATCGCACCGAGTACTTCGTCGATCGCCTGTCGCGCGGGCTGTCGCGCATCGCCGCCGCCTTCCATCCGAAGCCGGTGATCATCCGGATGAGCGACTTCAAGACCAACGAATACGCCAATCTGCTGGGCGGTGCGGAATTCGAGCCCAAGGAAGAGAACCCTATGCTCGGGTTCCGCGGGGCCTCGCGCTACTACTCGCCGCGCTATAGGGACGGCTTCGCCCTCGAATGCCGCGCGATCGCGCGGATGCGCGAGCTGATGGGCTTCCGCAATGTCGTCGTCATGATTCCCTTCTGCCGCTCGGTCGGTGAAGCGGACCGGGTGCTGCAGGTCATGGCGGAGAACGGCCTCGAGCGCGGCCGCGGTGGGCTGCAGGTCTATGTCATGTGCGAGATCCCCGCCAACGTGGTGCTGGCGGCGGACTTTGCGCAGCGCTTCGATGGTTTTTCCATCGGCAGCAACGATCTCACCCAGCTCACCCTGGGCGTCGACCGGGACTCGGGCGAACTGGCCGAATTGTTTGACGAGCAGGACCCGGCGGTCAAATGGATGATCAGCCAGGTTCTCGTCGCCGCGCATGCCGCCGAAGCCAAGGTCGGCATCTGCGGCGAGGCGCCGAGCAACCATCCCGAGTTTGCGCGCTTTCTGGTCGAGGGCGGCATCGACTCCATCTCCGTGAGCCCGGACAGCTTCGTGGCGGTCAAGCAGGTGGTCGCCGCGGCGGAGGCCGCCGCAGACGCGCAATCCACTCCCGAACCTGCAGTCTGAGCCGAGCTGCGGACGCATCACTGTTTGACCGACACGAGCTCGCGCCCATGAACGCCCCTGTCCCGCCCAAGGCCGCCCCGTCGCCACCGCTCCGGCGCAGCGATGAGCTGAACGGCGGCTGCGTCTGCGTCACCCTGGACCGACGCGTGCTCGCAAGGACGCTGGACAGCGAGGTGGGCGCGCCGGGCTTCGCCAACGGTCTGGCGGAGGCGCATCCTTGGTTGTTCGCCCATTCGCCGCTCTTCGTGCCGGCGGCGACCTTAAGGCAGATGGGCCAAGTCGTCGCCGCGGTCGAAGCGGCCGCGCGTCTTCCGCGATACCGCCAAGCCGTGCTGGCCTGGGCGTCCCCGTTGGCCCACGCCGACTTCGGGCCTGCCGGCGTGCTGATGGGCTACGATTTCCACCTCACCGAGGCAGGGCCCAAACTCATCGAGGTGAACACCAACGCCGGCGGCGCCTTCCTCAACAGCCTTCTGGCGCGCGCGCAGCGCACCTGCTGCGCCTCAGCCGGCGTCGCGGCCGACACTCCCAGCCACGCCGATTTTCAGGCCCGCGTCGCGGCCATGTTCCGGGAGGAGTGGCGTCGTCAAGGTCGCTCAGGCCCGCTCCGTCGCGTTGCGATCCTCGACGACCTGCCTGAGGCGCAGCCGCTGTTCCCCGAGTTCCGGCTGGCGCAGGCGCTGCTCGCCTCTCAGGGAATCGAGACCCTGATCGGAGATCCCCGCGATCTGGAGTTTGACGGGACCGAGGTGAGGTTGCAGGGGGTCCCGGTCGATCTCGTCTACAACCGGCTGGTGGACTTCGCCCTCGAGGAGGTCAGCCATCAGGTGCTGCGGCGCGCGTACGAGGCCGGCCGCCTCGTGGTCACACCCAATCCACACAATTACGCCGTGTTTGCCGACAAGCGGAACCTGACGCTCCTGAGCGACCCCGAACGGCTGCGCGGCTTGGGCCTGGAGCCCGCCTCAGTGGGCGTGCTGCAGAGCGTCGTGCCACAGACGGTGCTGGTGACGCCGCAGAACGCCGCCGCCCTGTGGACTGATCGCCGCCGATGGTTCTTCAAGCCCGCGCGCGGCCACGCCAGCAAGGCGGCCTACCGAGGCGATAAACTCACCCGCCGGGTGTGGGATGAGATCCAGCGTGCGCCTTACGTCGCCCAGGCCTTCGCGCCCCCGAGCGTGCGACGCCTTCAACACCAGGGGGAAGCTGTCGAACTGAAGGTGGACGTGCGCCTGTACACCTATGCGGGCCAGGTGCTTCTGGCGGCGGCCCGTCTCTATCGCGGCCAGACCACCAACCTGCGGACGCCTGGCGGCGGCTTCGCGCCGGTCCTTGTCGTCGCCGACGACGCGAGGTGAAGAAGCCCCGCGACCGGTCCTTTGCGCACCGGCGGCGGGGCTGATCACCGGCCTAGCGCTTCGACGGCGCCGCCGCGGTCGACGACTCCTTCGCCATCAGAGCCTGGCACTTGTCGTGCATCGCCTTCATTTCGGCCGGGCTCAGCGGCTTGCCGCCGGGCCAGGTGGCGGCGCCGGTCTTGTCGCGGCCGTGATCGTGCGGCTGCTTCGGGTCCATCTGACGGCCCATATAGGCCTTGCATTGCTCATGCATCTGCGCGTCGGCCGCCGCCTGCTTGGCCTCCTTCACGCCGGGGTGGTGGTCGGCATGATCCTGCGCGAAGGCGGCGCCGCCCGCTGCCAGAGCCAACGCCGTCGCGGCCACGATGATCTTCATCTTGCTTCTCCGATCCTGCGCCAACAGGGCGCTCAGAGACACTGACGCAGCCGCCGACCGGCCCTTACGCAGCCGAACGATCAGCGGCGCTGTCCGAAGAGGCTGAGGAGGAATTGGAAGAGGTTGATGAAGTTGAGATAGAGGCTGAGCGCGCCATAGCTCGTGGCTGCGCCGAGAGCCGCCTGATCGCCGCCGAGCTCGTAGTAGGTGAGCTTGAGGCGCTGGGTGTCGTAGGCGATCAGCCCGGCGAAGATCAGCACGCCCGCGGCGCTGATCACGAAGGAGAAGCCAGGCGGATTCCAGAACATCTGCACCAGCGAGGCGATCACCAGGCCGATCAGGCCCACCAGCAGGAAGCTGCCGATGCCGGTGAGGTCCTTCTTGGTCGTGTAGCCGAACAGGCTCAGCGCCCCGAAAGCGGCCGCTGTGATGAGGAAGGTCGAGGCGAGCGACGCGCCGGTGTAGACGAGCCCCAGCACCCCGAGGGAGGCGCCGATGAGCGCGCAAACCGTCCAGTAGAGCGCGCTGGCGCCCCGCGCCGTCGGCTGGCGCATGGCGAACATCGACCCTAGCAGGACGACGAGCGGGGCGAACGCCACGACCATCCCGATCAGGGTGTAGCCGGCGAACCGGCCATCTGGCGTGAGCCGGAACATCAGGTCCCGCACGGGGGGGACCATGCTCGTCAGGTAGGCCAGGACCGCCGAGAGGACGAGGCCAAGGGCGACCTTGTTGTAGACGCCCACCATGAAGCTGCGCAGGCCGGCGTCCACCGCCATGTCCGCGCGTTCCATGGGCAGGCTACGCAGCCGGGTCTCATTCGAGTTCGCCATCGGTCCCTCCTAGCAGACAGGGCAAGCGACGGATCGCCTCACCCTCGCCGCAAAAGACGCAAGCACCGCACGAAGCTTACACGCGCCCGCGTCCCGAGCCGATGGATCAGGCGCGCTCTGCGCCCCGAGGCTCGAAACTTTGCCAGCCTGCCTCGGCCGCGGAGGTCGCGGGATGGACGACGACGCTGTCGGGACTTGCGCCGGTCAGGATGGCCTTCGCCCGGCGGACCTGGACCGGCGAGCCGTGCGCGATCAACAGGAGCCGGTCGGCCTTGACCGCCGTCTCATAGCGAACGACGGCGTCTCTGGGCAGTCCGATGCTGGCCAGTGCGCCGGCCAACACGCCAGCGCCGCCCACGACCGCTGCGCCCTCGGCCGCCGCCAGCAGCATAGCCCCAAAGTGGCCGAGGACGACGATCGGGCCTACCAATGGCGCCGTCATCATCAGGCCGCCAACGAACAGCCCCCAGACCCCGCCCCAGAATGCGCCGTAGCGTCCCCAGAGGATGATCCGGTCACCTACGTTGAAGAAGCCGACGGCGTGCTCTTCGGCGTGGTAGCCCTTGCCGACGATGCTGAGCTGCTGGATCGGGAAGCCGCCGCCGGCAAGCTTCCGGATCGCGGCCTACGCGTCGGCGTGCCGCGCGAAGACGGCCACCACGGTTTCCTCATCATCCATCTCTGCTCCGAGGGTTCTGCGTGGCTCCGACGCCACTCTGTTCAACGACGGCGACGCGCCGGCGCGCTTACGCCTTGCCGGCCCGTCCTCAACCGCGCCAGGCGGGCTTGCGCCGCTCCAGGAAAGCAGCGACGCCCTCGCGCGCCTCCGCGCCGGCTCGCAAGGCGGCGCCGCGGCGCGCCAGCTGGTCTTTTGTGGCCTCGTCGCGATCCTCGGCCTCGCGGAGCATCTGCTTGGTTTCCGCAGCGGCCTGCGGCGCGCTGGTCATCACCCAATCGATGAGACGGTCCATGGCGCGGTCGAGATCCGCAGCGTCGGCGAGCACCTCGCGGACCAGACCAACCCGTGCCGCGTAGGCGGCATCGATGGTCTGCCCCGTCACGAACAGCGCGCGAGCTTCGCGCCAGCCCACGGCCCTCGCCACAGGGGAGGCGGACAGCGCCGGCGCGAGGCCCAGCCGAACCTCTGGAAAGCCGAACGTGGCCTGCGCTGTCGCCAGGGTGATGTCGCAAGCTGCGGCAAGGCCGACGCCGGCGCCTCGCGCCGCGCCTTCGCAGAGGGCCACGGTAAGGGCGGGGGTCTCCTCGATCGCCCTGAGCAGCGCGGCGAAGCTCTCGCCGGCCGCGCGGAAGTCGGCCTCCGTCCAGTCTGGCAGCGCGCTCTGCATCTCCGTCAGGTCGGCGCCGGCGCAGAAGTGGCCTTCGGCGCCGCGCAGAAAGACGACCCGAACCCCAGACGCGCCCTGCAGGGTTTCGAAAACCTCGGTAAGCCCTTCGACAGCAAGGCTATTGAGGGCGTTGCGGCGCTTCGGGCGGTTGATCGTTACGATCGCGACCCCCTCCTGCGTGGCCTCGAGGCGCACGACGTCCGCGACGTTGTCGATAATGACGTTCTCGACCAAGGGGTCGCTCAGCGGATTGATCATGCGGCTTAGCTCCTTCGTGAAATTGTGCGGCCGACGGGGCTTCGTCGATCTGAACCGCCTCTCCGAGGCGCCGACGCCCGGACGCGCGTTCGACGGCTCAAGATCGCAAGACTTCTCAGAACAGCGCCACGCGGCCGTGAACGAAATCTTCGAGGCGGCCGGGCAAGGCGGCGAGCTCCCTGGCGACGATCGCCTCGATCGAACCCCGTACGTCCCGCAACGCCTCGCCCCGGCCGAGCTCACACCGCAGCTCCGCCACCGCAGGCTCCGTGATCGGCGCGCCGATCTGGCTGACCAGGAGGCATTCGGCGCGGCGGACCGGCGCCAGCTCGGCCACCACTGAGCGGGCGATCTCTTGCGCCGCGACGTTGTAGATCTTGCCGACATGCGTGACCGGGTTCTTGCCCGCGGCCGCTTCCAGGCTCATCGGCCGCCCCGGGGTGATCAACCCGCTGACCCGGTTGCCTCGGCCCACCTGCCCGTCATCGCCGGATTCCGCGGACGTGCCGGTTACCGTGAGATACAGCAGGCCTGCCTCTGGCTGATCCGCGGCGTTGACCGCCACACGACAAGCGCGGAAACCCCGCTCAGCCGCGCTTGCGGCGGCCAGATCGGCGATCGCCGCCTTCTCCGCGAGGTAGGCGTCCAGGTTGCGGAGCTCGCCGCCGATCAGGGCGCAGGAGATGGTGAGGGTCACGTCCTGGCCTGTTCGCACGGCCATGATCTTGACATCCTCGCCCCACGCGGGGCGTCCCGCGTCCTGCAGGGCGCGTTCCAGGTCAAGGACCAGCTGCTCCAAGGGGCTCAAGGGCGCATAGCCCACGCCGATGGAGGTGTCGTTGGCCCGCGGGATCGCCGCGGCGGAGCCCTCGAAAAGCCCCTGCAGCTCCGCCGAACCAGGCCGCAACACCGGATGGATGCGGACGTGGCGTTCGGCGTCGAGCGCATGCAGGTGCTCGCGCAGCCAGCGGCGTGCGCCCTCCACGGCGAGCTCCTTGAGCTCGGCGCCGCCGTTCTTCTGCAGCGCCGCCGCCCGCCCCGCCAGGTAGATGTCGATCGGCTCGGCGATGCGGTCGCCGCCGAAGGCCGGGGAGGCGCGGCCGGCGCAAAGCAGCGCCTTGTCGACGTTATGATGCAGGATCAGGCCAAACGCCGCCTGGTAGCGGCGGCACAGATCGCGAGACAGGTTCTCCGCGAGGGCGTCGCAGATGCTGTCCGGATGGCCGCAGCCCTTGCGCTCGACGACCTCCACCCGCCCGCCGTCGGATGGCAGCCGCGTCAGCCACAGGTTCCTGACCGTGCGGGATCGCCCAGCACGACCGTTCCGCGCCCGGTCCGGCGGGGGAGCGGCCGGCAATCCGCTCACGCCCGCCGCTTGGCGAAGACATTATAGAGCGATCCCCACACCACGGCCGTATACCAGCCGCAGGCGAAGGCCAAGATCGTGCCGGCGAGGATGCTCGCCGGCGCCGCCCAGTCGAGCTCGGGGTAGACGGCCTGGAGCAGGTGGAACGTGGCCAACCCAGGCACGAAGGCGCCAAGCGCGCACAGCAGGAAGGTGATCGCAAAGAAGAGCGAGAGGCTGAGGCCGAGCGGGGCGATCTGCACCGCCCGCTCGGCAGGACCCCGCGCGCGGCGCAGCGCGCCGGCGTCGGGAGAGGTGACGGACATGGCGACCCTCCTATCTTGCCGGTGCGGGCCGGCTGTCGGCCGCGATCCCGGCACGGGGAAGACGCAGCCGCGGCTGAGCTTACGCGCCGCCGGCGGTTGTAAGCCCCGCCTCCAGGAGGCGCTTGGCTTGGCGAAGGCCCTGATCACCGTCCCGCTGGTTGCGGCGGCGAAGAAGCAGGGCGTCGAGCAGCCTGAACCAGCGCGAGCGATAACGGTATCGCACGTCCCGCTCAACCGCTGTGGCGCCCTGCTCGGGACGGAAGCGCAAGGCGACCGCCGCCTCCATTGGGATGGAGGCGGACCTGAGTTCGATACGCCAAAGGTACGGCGCCTCGTTGGCCACCACTTGCCACTTTGCCCGTCCGCGGACACCGTCGGCGCCGACCAGATCCTCGCTGAAGGTTTCACCAAGCTTGGCCTGATGGTCCACCGCTCCGGCCACCGAGACGGAGGCGGGATGCCATCTTGGAGCGTTTGCAGGTGCCGTGAAGAAATCGAAGACCGCCGCGGGCTCCCGTCGTATTCGTATGCTGCTCGTGATCCGGCTCATCGGCGGAGCCAGGGCGGCTGGATCCACACCGAACACCGTCGAATAGTCGGCTGGATCAGTCCGCTCCAGACCGCAGCCGCGCCAAGGCCAAGTGCGAACGCGCCGGTGGACACGAGCGCCAGCGCCCATGGGCCTGCGAAATCAATGGAGGGCAGAAGCAGAGGATAGAGGTTCCACCCCAGAGCGATTGCGGCAAGACCCACGATGACATACGCCAAGCGGCCGATCCAACAGGGGCGCTCGCTCCGCGCCCGCCTGCTACGACGAGCGCTAGGCCGACTGTCAGTGGGCAGGAAACGGCGCCCCTCGTCGTTGCGACTCATAGGTCCCGCTCCGGTTCCGCGGCGGGGGAAATCCGCTCACCCCTATAGACGCCGCAGCGCGGCCGGCGTTACGCCCGCTCGGGGTTTCGTGCAGCCGAGCTAAAACAGGAGGCGCAAGCCCACGCGACCAGAGGTCTCCTTCGCATCGCCCCCCGCCGCCGTCAGCAGCCGCTTGGTGGAACCGTAGCGCCGGGCCCAGCTGACGCCCACGTAGGGCGCAAAGTTGCGGGAGAACTCGTAGCGGAGGCGGACGCCGGTCTCCGTATCCATCAGTCCCGACCCTTCCAGCAGCTTGGGGTCGGTCTTGGAGGCGAACCTGGCGGTGACGAACGGCTCGGCGAACACCCTTTGCGTCAGGGTGAGCTCGTAGGTGCCCTCGAAACGTCCGGTCAGTCGCCCCCCTTCGCTCAGGAAAGCCGCGGCGTCGACTTCGAACCAGTAGGGGGCCAGACCCTGCACGCCGAGCACCGCGGACGTTCGGGCGGCGGGCTCGAGGGTCTGGCGCACGCCGGCCTGCACGTCCCAGAAGTCGTGGATCGCCCGCGAATAGAGCAACTGCACGTCCGCTCGGTCCGGCGACCCGGCCGACTGCAGGTTGCCGGTCGTCTTGACCCAGGCCTTCTGCTCGTCGTTGCCGATCCACCCCTGGGCGTCCCAATCGAAATCGCTCTCCCCTTCGGTGGAGCTTCCGACATCAGTCCGGGAAAGCCAGAAGGTGTAGGGGGCTGCCGCGTCTGCGGCCTCGGCGCGGAGCGCAGGTGCAGACAGGCAAGCCACCGCGGCGGCCAGCAACAAGGATCTCATGGTCGTCTCCTAGAGAGGGCGTGCGGCGGGCTAGTCCGCGACCACTTCGGCCACCTGCAGGGTGGTCATCATCCCCGTGGCGGCGTGAAAGAGGATGTGGCAGTGGAAGGCCCAGGTCTTCAGCGCATCGACCGTCACGTCGGCGGTGACGGTCTGGTTAGGACCGACGACGACGGTGTGCTTGCGCGCGCCCAGCGAACCGTCGCCGTTGACCAGGTCCATCCACATCCCGTGCAGGTGCATGGGATGGTCCATCATGGTGTCGTTGACGATGCGGACCCGCACCCGCTCGCCGAAGCGCACCTTCAGCGGTGGCGCATCCGGCCATTTGCGGCCATCGATGGACCAGTAATAGCGGTTCATCGAACCGGTCAGGCGGATCGTCACCTCCCGAGTCGGCGGCCGCCTGTCCGGATATGCGGCGGCAGCGGCAAGATCGCCGTAGGTCAGTGTCTTCGAAGGCGCGCTCTGTCCGGGATGCAGATGCTCCTCCATCTCGGGCTCGCCCATGTCCATCTCAGGTGTCCTGGCCTCCTCCATGCCCGGCATGTCGTGCCGCGCGAGCCGCGGCGGCGGCTCCGGGGCGCCATGTCCTGCGTGCGCGCCCGGAGCCATCTTCATCCCGGGCATCGGCATGTCGGCGAGAGTGCGCACAGGCCGCGCGTCAAGCGGCGGGATGGGCGCGGCCATGCCCTCGCGCGGGGCCAGCGTGGCGCGGGCATAGCCCGAGCGGTCGAAGGCCTGCGCAAAGAGTGTATAGGCTTGGTCCGCCTCCGGCTGGACGATCACATCGTAGGTTTCGCCCATAACCATCCGGAACTGATCCACCTCGACCGGCCGCACGTTCTGGCCGTCGGCTTGGACGACGGTCATTTTCAGCCCCGGGATGCGGACGTCGTAGAAGGTCATCGCCGAGGCGTTCACGAAGCGCAGGCGGATCCGCTCTCCAGGCTTGAAGAGGGCGGTCCAGTTAGCGGCCGGATCCTTCCCATTCACCAGGAAGGCGTAGCCGGACACGTCAGTGAGGTCGGTGGGGTCCATCCGCATCCGCCCCCAGGCCAGCCGGTCGCGCAGAACGGCGGCGCGCGCCTCACCGTCGGGCGCGCGCCGCAGGTCGGCGAAGAAATCGCCCACGGTGCGACGGTTGTAATTGTACCAGCCGCTGTCCTTCTTCAGGTTCCGCAGCGCCTGGTACGGATTCTCCTTCAGCCAATCGGAGAGCACCACGACATACTCGCGGTCAGCCGCGATCCCATCCGGTGTCGCCGGATCGATGATGATCGGCGCAAAGATCCCCTGCTGCTCCTGCAGGCCCGAATGGCTGTGGTACCAGTAGGTGCCGGACTGCCGCACCTTGAAGCGGTAGGTGAAGGTCTGCCCCGGCTTGATGCCGTCGAAGCTGAGCCCCGGCACGCCATCCATATCCTGCGGCAGGATGATGCCATGCCAGTGGATCGACGCGTCCTCCGCCAGCCGATTGGTCACGTGGAGCGTAACGTCCTCGCCCTCGCGCCAGCGCAGCAGCGGTCCGGGAATCTGTCCGTTGATGCTGAGCGCCGGGGACGACTTGCCGCCGGCGGTGACAGTCGCAGGCTGGAGGCTCAGGTTGTAGACGGCCCCGAAGGCCGGCGCGGCGAGCGCCAGAGCTGCGAGGGCCGAGGCCGAAGCAAGAAGACGCATGAAGGATCCTGTGAACGTGGTCGTGCGCAGGGACGCGGGCACACGCCTCAGCCTTACAGACGGCGGCTGCGGCGAGGCGCCGCGGGCGGCTCAGCCGCCGTCTGGGGCCGTGATGTTCGCGTCGCGCAGCGCTTCGGCCATGGCCAGTTCCTCGTCGGCGGGTTCGACGAGCACCCGGACGCGGCCGGTTCCGATCTCCGGCGCGCCGGCCTGATTGCGGCGCGCATCGATCTCCACCTCCAACCATCGCATCTGGCCGCAGACGCGCGCCCGGATTTCCGGGGAGCCTTCGCCGACACCCCCGGTGAACACCAGGGTGTCGAGCCCGCCCAGGACGGCGGCGAGAGCGCCGATCTCCCGCACGACGCAATAGACGAAGAAGCTGACGGCCTCGGCCGCCTCGCACGAGGCGCTCGCCAGGAGGGCGCGCATGTCTCCCGAGATCCCGGAAAGTCCCAGAAGTCCCGATTCCTCGTAGAGGAGACGGCTGACAGCGTCGGGCGCCAATCCGCGCGCCTGCAGCAGATGCAGGACCACGCCGGGATCGAGCGCGCCGCATCGCGTGCTCATGGGGACCCCATCGAGCGTGCTGAACCCCATGGTGGTCGCAAGGCTGACGCCGGCGCTCAAGGCGCAGAGGCTCGCGCCGCTGCCGAGGTGAGCCACGATCGCCCGTCCGCCGGCGTGCTCCGGATCGAGCGCCTGCAGGCGTCGGGCGACATGCGCATAAGAGAGGCCGTGGAAGCCGTAGGCGACCAGCCCGTCCTCCAGAAGATGCCGCGGGAGGGCGTAGAGCCGGGCGAGCCTCGGCTGCGCCGCGTGGAAGGCGGTGTCGAAGCAGCCCGCGTGGACTGCGGATGGAAGGCGCCGCATGGCCGCCTCCGCCACATCCAGACTTGCGTCCTGGTGAAGCGGCGCGAGCGGCGAAAGCGCGCGGAGCGCGCGCAGCGTCTGGTCGTCGAGGATCGCGGGCGCCCGGTGTTGCGATCCCCCGTGGACGATCCGATGGGCCACGACGCCCACGTTCTGCAGCAGGCCGCGTGCGTTTAGGGCAGCCAGGAGATGTTCCGCCGCGGCGGCCGGGGGAAGCGGTCCAGCGATGCGCTCAAATGGCGCGCCGCCCGCTTCGGCCTCGAACGCGAGCCGCGGTTCGGAGCTGAGATCGCGCAGGCTGCCGCGGGCGAGAGGCCGCAACCCAGTCAGATCGAACAGCGCAAACTTGAGGCTGGACGAGCCCTTGTTCAGGACCATCAGGCGCTTGGCGCGAGCGTTCATGTTCTGGGATGAGGGCATGGGCGTGCGCTAAACGTATTGCACCAAGGGTGACAGACTCCACCCGTCTTTCGCCAACCGGTTTGGAGAACAGCATGTGCTTTTCCGCGGCGGCCAGCTTTACGGCCGCGAGCGTGCTGGCGCCGCTCGGCGTGGCCAGCCTGGTGCGAGCCTGGCGAGGCGAGCGTCGTTACCTGGCGCTGGCCACACTGCCGGTTCTCTTCTCGGTGCAGCAGCTGATGGAGGGCTTCGTCTGGCGTTTCGGCGCCATCGGCGACGCCGCCGCCGTGGAGCGGTTTTCGCTCGCGTACATGTTCTTCTCCTGGCTCGCCTGGCCCGTCTGGGTGCCGTTCTCCGTCTACTTTCTGGAGCCAGGCCGCCGCCGGCCCATCTATCTCGTCCTGGCGATCGCTGGGGGGCTGCTCGGCGGTCTGCAGTACGTCCCCTACTTCGCCCACGAGGGGTGGCTCACCACTCGCTTCCTTGGCGCCGCCATCAGCTATGAAGGAACGGAGCTCCTCGATTACGTCATCGGCCGAGATTTCACCTATGCGATATACCTGTTCGTGGTCATCGGACCGCTGCTGCTAAGCAGCGATAAAGATGCACGGGTGTTCGGTGTCCTCGTCGCTCTGGTCTTCGTGGCGACTTATCTGTTCTTCCAGTTCGCGTACATCTCCGTGTTCTGCTTTGGGGGCGCCTTGATGTCGCTCTACCTCGTCTGGCGTCCGTTCTCCACGCCCCCGCGCGGCCGAGCGACGACAACTTCCCCCGCACTTGCGTGAGCCACCGGCTCTCGGCGAGGGCCCAACTCGCCAGCGGTCGCGCAAAGCTGAGGTGGAGAGACGAGGAGCTGAGAGCTGCGGTTGCGGCGATTGCACCAGACCTTCTCGACGATCTTGCCATCGGGACAGCCGAGTTGAGACTGAGCTTGAGCGGGACTGTTGACGGTGTCCCTGAGGGGTGTCCGACATCTGAGCCGTATGGGCTCTTGGTGCAGTCGGGGTTTCCGTGTCGCTGCCACTGGTCCTTGTTGTCGATGATGAGGCGGCATGCCGCCTGATCGCCTGCGAAATGCTCGCAGACGCGGGCTTCGTTTGTCTTGAAGCCAGCGATGGTGTCGAGGCTACCAGGGTGGCTTGTCAAACGCAGCTTCGCCTCGCCGTGGTGGACCTGCTGATGCCAAACAAGGATGGGATCGAAACCATCATGGATCTCCGCCGCCGCAGTCCCGAGACCCGTCTCGTGGCGATGAGCGGCGGTGCGGGCAAGCTGGAGGCCCACCACCTGCTGCACACCGCGAGAGCACTCGGAGCGGATGCGGTGCTATTCAAGCCCTTTCGCCCGGCGGAGCTCTTACAGGCGGTTCATGCGGCGCTCACAGCGGTCCGCTGACCTGTCGCCTTGAGCCCAGGTCCAGGCTCAAAAGGCAAGATGGTCCACTCCATGGATCAGGGCGCCTCCGAGGTAGCCGTTGACGCCGATCGCCAGCACCGTGAGGCCGAGGAGGCCGCCGTACAGCGCCCCGGCGCCGGTTCCGCGGCGGCGCAGGAACCGATTGTTGGCCCACCAGGTGACGAGCGCGAGCCCGGCGATGGTGCTGCCCAATAGGCGGTGCGCGGTCTCCAGCGGCTTGTCCTCGGCCAGATTCCAGCCCATCGCCATCCAGCCCAGTGCAACGGCCACCAGGGCGCCCAGCGCGCCGAGGGCCACGAGGATGCGGGTTGTCTCAAGCATTGAAGGTCGACGACGGACGATGGCCCAGGCCTCCAGAGCGCCGGCGACGATGAAGAGGGCGATCGGGAAATGAACGACGGACGGGTGCCAGCGGCCGAGCCAGTCGACGAGGCGCCCGGTGAACGACGTCGGACGCGGCTCGGCCGCCATGTGGCCGGGGACCGCGGCGTGGGCGGGCGTGGCGCCCGCCATCGGCGGGCTGGCCGCCGGCGTCCCCGAAGCCGCGGCTCCTGCGGCGGCGGCCTGCTGCGGGTGATCCTTGTGAGCACGCGCGGGGGCCGTCAGGAAGAGCGGCAGCAGCATCGCCACGAGCAGCGCCAGCAGTCGGGTCCGCATGACCGAGTCTCCGGTGGGTCTATAAGCTCTACGCGCCGGGCGCGGACTTCCCCTCGCGGACGGATGCGGCCCAGGCCATCGAGCCGAAGCCCGTCCAACGCAGCAGAGGGTCGGTGACGAACGCGGCGTCCTCCGAGCGCAGGAAGGCTATCGCCGCGCCTCCTCTTCTGACTGGCCGAGGTTCGTCAGCGCATGAGTTGCGCGCCTCCATTGGAGCGCGCCGGCCTCCGCGCACGGCTCAACGCTTGGCGGGATCCAACCCCTCCATCTTGGAGTGATCCATCCCAGGCATGTCGGCGTGGTCGGCCGGCGAGGCCTCCGGCGAAGGCGCAGCCGGGCGTTGGGCGGGCGGCGGTGCGGCGGCGGGGGCTGGAAGGTTGGTCGCCGCCGCGGCCGGCGGCGCGGCGGCGGGAGCGTCGGCCGCCGGCGTCGCCTCGACGGGTGCAGGCTCCTCCTGACGCTGGCAGGCGGCCAGAGCGGCGACAAGGCCGGCGGCGGCGAAAAGGGCTGGGACTGTCTTCATGCGAGTCTCTCCTGAAAAGGCCAGGCGCCACAGGCGCCCAGCCCTATAGCTGGCTACGCGCGGCGGGGCCGACGCCCTCATCAGCCGGGGAACACCAACCAGGAGCCATAGTCGTTGATCCCGGCCACGAACCCGGGCTCATCGACGAACATGAAGTCGCTTTGGCGGAGGTCCGCTCTAAACACGCCTTGAAGCAGCACGCCGCCTTCTGGATCCGTATCGGCGTCGGTGTTCCAGGAGACGAAGGCGCCTTCGGCCCGATCGGTGACCGAGACCTGGTCCGGACGAATGTCGCGGAGCGCGAGGTGGTCGAAGGCGCCCTGCGCCTCGCCTAGCGCTTCGAAATCGAGCACCACATCGAAGCCGCTGTCAGGCGAGACGATGTAGGCGTCGGCGCCCGTGCCGCCGGCGATGGTGTCGTCGCCCATGCCGCCTTCGATCATGTCGTGGCCCGCCCCGGCGTCGAGGGAGTCGGCGCCGTCCATGCCCATCAGCTCGTCGGCCATCGCCCCGCCAACCAGGGTGTCCGCGCCCATGCCGCCGTCCAGGCGGTCCATGCCGTCGCCGCCGTCCAGCAAGTCGTCTCCGGCGTCGCCCTGCAGGATGTCGTCGCCGCCAGCGCCGGTCAGCGTGTCATTGCCGTCGCGGCCGAACATGTTGTCCCAGGTCGCGCCGCCGGTGAGCTCGTCGTCATGGAGCGTGCCGACCACCACCTGATAGGCTTCGTCACCTTGAAAGCCGAACCGCGCGGGCCCGTCGCGCAACTCGTCGTCGGCCGCCTTATCGAATTTCTCACCGTGCAACCGGCGCTCGTGAGCCGTGGGGCCTTCCGAACTGGGCGACGGTCGCTCGGCTGTCGGTCCGGCCGGGTCCTGCGCTCCGGGCGGAAGGTCCGGCGCGTCGGCGAACATGAAGTCGTCCTGCGCCAGATCGGACTGCCGCACTCCCTCGAGCAGCACCGAGCCGCCCGCCCAGCTGATCCGGACCCCCGCGGCGGTGTCCTGGAAGCTGAGGTCTTCCCAGCCCAGGCCACGCAAGGCGAGGTGGTCGAACATGCCAGGACCGGCCGTGAAGTCGCGGATCACATCGTCCCCGCTCGTGCGGTCCACCGCAAACGCGTCCGGGCCGAGCCCGCCGACCAGGGTGTCGTTGCCCAGGCCGCCTTCAAGGTCGCCGTGGCCCGCGCCTTCGTCCAGGTAGTCGTCGCCTTCGTCGCCGTGCAGCGAGTCCGCCTCCGCAGCGCCGAATAGGCGATCGCGGCCAGAGCCGCCGATTAGCCGATCGCTGCCGTCCCCGCCGCTCAGGGTGTCGCGACCCTGATCGCCATAGAGGACGTCATCTTGGTCGCCCCCGGTGAGGAGATCGGCTCCGGACAATCCCCACAAGTGGTCGCGCGCCTCATCGCCGGTCAGGACGTCCGGCTCGCTGCCGCCTACGGCCAACTTGTAGTCGTAGGGCACATGTCCGGCGTCGAAGTCGAACACCAGCCCGCCGCGCGCAATGTAGTCGTCGGCCAACTCCTGAAGGGGCCGTTCTTTCCAATGATGAGTAGGTTTGTGCGACATAGACCCCTCTAAGATTACAGTACAGGGAAGGTTTCCGCGCGCCACGCGGGCCGCAGAACTTTGCCCTTAACTGCTCTTCGAAGCGCCAGTTCCAGCCCGGGCGGCGGCGGCGCAAGAATTGCCGCCGGAGCGCCTCGTTCAGCGGCCCCGATCGACCGACCGGGCGATTTCGTCGCCCTCCTCCTCGCCAGTAAGGTCAACGAGGATCGGGCAGTCGGGGCGGTCGTCGCCGGCGCAAGCGCGGGAAAGGCGCTGGAGCGTGTCCACCATCGCCTGCATCTCCGTCAGCCGAGCTTCAAGTTCGGCCACATGGCGATCGGCGATCGCCTTCACGTCTCGGCTTGGCCGTGCGCGGTCGCGCCAGAGCGACAGAAGCTGCACGATCTCCGGCACTGAAAACCCCAGGGAACGCGCGCGTTTAATGAACCGCAGTTCGTTGATTTCGCGCGGGCCATATTCCCGGTAATTCGAACCGGTCCGGTTCGCAGGGCGGACCAGGCCGATCGAGTCGTAATACCGGATCATCTTCGCGGACACGCCGGAAGCTTTCGCGGCCTGGCCGATGTTCATGCTGCGCCTCCGGGGATCGCGACCGGTTCGGGTTCGCCCCTCGGCTCAGGGGCGGCCGTTGAGCGGAAGCGGCGCAGACGCAGCGCATTTCCGACGACGCTGACGCTGGAGAGCGCCATGGCGCCGGCTGCGACCATCGGCGAGAGCAGGACGCCGAACAAGGGATAGAGCAGCCCGGCGGCGACCGGAATCAGCAAGATATTGTACCCGAACGCCCACAGCAGATTTTCCCGAATGTTGTTGAGCACGGCCCGGCTGAGCGCGATGGCGGTGGCCACCGCGCGTAGGTCGCTTCGCATCAGCACCACGTCCGCGCTCTCGATGGCGATGTCGGTGCCGGCGCCCATCGCCAGTCCGACGTCGGCGGTGGCCAGCGCCGGGGCGTCGTTGACGCCGTCGCCCACGAAGGCGACCCGGCCATACCGCTGCTGCAGCGCCTTCACCGCCTCCGCCTTGCCGTCCGGCAGCACCTCGGCCAAGACATCGTCCAGTCCCAGAGCCGCCGCCACGGCGCCGGCCGTGCGCCGGTTGTCGCCGGTCACCATCACCACCTTCAGGCCGGTGCGGTGCAGGGCCGTCAGGGCCTCGGGCGTCGTTGGTTTGATCGGATCGGCGACGGCCAACAGGCCGGCGAGCTCCCCATCGATGGCGGCATAGAGCGGCGTCTTGGCCTGGGCGGCCATCTGCTCGGCCGCATGCGCAACAGGTGAGATCGGGACTCCCAGGTGCGCCATGAAGCGATCCGCCCCCACCTCGATGCGGCGGCCCGCGACCTGGGCGCGCGCGCCAAATCCCGGAACCGCCTCGAACGCCTCAGCCTCTGGAACCTTCAGGCCCTTCGCTTTAGCCGCCTCGACGATGGCCTGGGCGATCGGGTGTTCCGAGCGGGTTTCGACGGCCGCCACGAGGCGCAGGAGCTCAGCCTCCTCGAAGCCCGGGGAGGGGTCCAGGTCGGTCAGCGCCGGCCGCCCGAGCGTCAGGGTGCCCGTCTTGTCGAAGATGACCGCCCGGACGCTGTTCAGGGTCTGCAGGGCCTCGCCATGGCGGAAGAGGATGCCGAGTTCGGCGGCCTTGCCGGTGCCGACCATGATCGACGTGGGCGTCGCCAAGCCCATGGCGCAGGGGCAGGCGATGATCAGCACCGCCACGGCGTTCACCATCGCGAAACTGAGGGCCGGGGCGGGGCCCACCGCCAGCCAGACAGCGAAGGTGAGCGCCGCAGCGCCGATCACCGCCGGAACGAACCAGCCGGTCACCTTGTCCACGAGCGCCTGGATCGGCAGCTTGGCGCCCTGGGCCGCCTGGACCATGCGGACGATCTGCGACAGCAGAGTCGCGGCCCCCACCTTCGTGGCCCTGAAGCGGAAGGCGCCGGTCTTGTTGACCGTCCCGCCGACCACGTCGTCGCCGACGCCCTTGGCGACGGGGACCGGTTCGCCCGTGATCATGGACTCGTCCACGAACGACGCGCCTTCGACCACCTGTCCGTCCACCGGAACCCGTTCGCCCGGCCGCACGGCGACCACGTCGCCGGCGAGAACCTGGGCGATAGGGATCTCGCTTTCCTCGCCGTTGCGCAGCACACGGGCTGACTTCGCCTGCAGAGTCATGAGCCGCTTGATGGCCTCGCTCGTCCGGCCCTTGGCCTGCGCTTCGAGGAGGCGGCCGACCAGGATCAAGGTCACGATCACCGCGGCCGCTTCGTAATAGACGTGGTCGACGCTCTCCGGCAGCAGCCGTGGAGCAAAGGTGGCGACAGCGGAGTAGGCGAACGCGGCGCTGGTCCCGAGCGCCACCAGGGAGTTCATGTCGGGAGTGCGCCGGACGAGGTTCGGCAGGCCCTTGGCGAAGAACCGCAGCCCCGGCCCGAAGAGAACGAAAGCGGCCAGTCCGAAGCTGATGATGCGCCACGGCTGTTCCCCGATGACGCCCACCAGCCAGTGATGCACGCCCGGAATGACGTGGCGCGCCATCTCGATGATGAAGAGCGGAGCTGTGGCGACCGCGGCGAGCACCACGGAGCGCCGGAGCCCCGTGACCTCCGCCTCGCGGGCAAGCCGCTCACGGTCCGCCTGCTCAGACGCCTCCCCCACGGGAGAGGCGCCGTAGCCGGCCCTCTCGACCGCGGCGATGAGAGCCGGGATCTCGGCTGCGCCTTCAAGCGCCACGATCGCGGCGGTTTCGGTGGCGAGGTTGACGCTCACCGTCAGCACGCCAGGAACGTCCTGCAACGCGCGCTCGACGCGGCCGACGCAGCTGGCGCAGGTCATCCCATCGATCTTGAGGTCGAAGGTGCGCTTCAGCGGCTCATAGCCGGCGCTGCTTATGGCGTCCACGACGGCCTGGGCGCGTTCCGGGGAAGTCACCGCTACATGCGCGCGCTCCGCGGCCAGGTTCACCGACGCGGCGGCGACGCCCGGCACCGCCTTGATGGCTTTTTCCACGCGGCCGACACAGCTGGCGCAGCTCATCCCCAGCACCGGGATGTCGATCGAGGTGAGGGTAGCCTCGGGCATGCGGGGAACTCCTATCCGACGACGCCCGCCTCAGATGGACCTTCCCATGATGGGAGGGTCAAGGGCCTCGCCAACAAGAGCATTCGCCGGTCTCCCTCGCGCGGAGTTGTAGAAGGTGATCGAGTGCGGGATGCAGACGAGCCGCGACCTAAGCCGCGCCGCCGGTCAACTCCCGTCTATTCAATACCGATACGCGCCACCCGTCCGAGCCCCTCACATTTTCCAGGCTTCCGACGATCTTTTTCGCGATGGTCGCTTAGGCAGGAACCTCCCGGCTGAAGAGGGATTGAACGCGCATCGCCACTGGAGAACGGCCATGCACGCCCAACAGATGATCAGTACGCATCCGCAGGTGCGAGGAAGCACCAATGACAGCCTCGTCCAGTGTATTGAGGCGTGTTACGACTGCGCCCAAGCCTGCACGGCCTGCGCCGATGCTTGTCTGGGCGAGGACGCGGTGCGCGAGCTTATTCAGTGCATCCGTCTGAACCAGGACTGCGCAGACATCTGCGCGGCAGCCGGCGCGATCGCCTCCCGCCGGACGGGCTCCAATCCCGAGGCGATCCGCGCGGTGCTGGCCGCCTGCCAGGACGCCTGCCGAGTCTGCGCCGAGGAATGCGAGCGGCACGCCTCGATGCACGAGCACTGCCGCATCTGCGCCGAATCCTGCCGGCGTTGTGAGCAGGCCTGCCAAGCCGCCTTGCAGACCGCCCACTGAACCGCTGAGCAAGACCGTGAACAGATCAGCAATCTTTGCCCTGGGGGCCGCGCTTGTGGCGGGGCCGGCTTTGGCTCAACCCGCCGCGAAACCGGCTCCCGAGCACAAGGGTATGGACCACAGCGCCATGCAGCATGGCTCGATGGCCAAGCACGAATACGCGCAAGTCATGCAAGGCATGCACAAGACCATGATGTCGCGGGAGGACGCCGACCCTGATCGGGCGTTCGCCCTGAAGATGATCGAACATCATCGGATGGGGATCGCTATGGCCGATGTCCTGCAGAAGCACGGCGACAACCCTGACGCTAAACGGATGGCCACGCGGATGGCCGCAGAGCAGCGTAAGGACATCGCGGAGCTGCAGGCGTGGCTGGACAGAAACGGCGGCCGCACCCCAAAGCCCTGATCGCCGGCGTCCGGAAGGTGTCAACAGCGGGCGCTGGGGTCATCGTGGCGCCGCCGCGGTCTTGGCTCGAGCGTCGGCTGGGCTGTTCGTCCGCACCCAGGAGCAAACCTTATGAAGCGCATTGCGGCTTCATCAACCGCGCTCGCGATGGCGGCGGCGGCGCTAGCCGGCTGCGGGACGCTGCAAGGCCCGCAGCCGACGGCGGAGCGCCGCGCCGCTTGTGAGCAGATGCTCACGACCATGGGCGAAGGGGCGACCCACAGCCATACGTCGGACAAGACCGGCGCGGTGAACGCCATGGGCCTCACACACGCTCAATGCCGGCGGATGCTCGGCCGCTGAACCGACGCCGGTTTCCTCCAGGGGCGGCTCAGCCGTGATGGGCGAAGACGCGTGTGCGGCCTGTCCGGTCGAGCAGAAGAAGGGTCGCGTAATTTTCAGACTGCTCCGACGGAGTCTCCATCCCGGGCGAACCGATTGGCATGCCAGGGACGGTGAGCCCGATCGCCTTCGGTTTGTCCGCCAGCAGACGCGCCACATCGGCGGGCGGAACGTGCCCTTCGACGACATAGCCGCCCACCAGGGCCGTGTGGCACGAAGACAGGGTGAACGGCACCCCGTATTGGGCGCGAATCGGATTGAGGTCCTGCACCTCCCGCACAATGGGATTGAAGCCGGCCCGGCGCATGTGCGTGATCCAGCCGTTGCAGCAGCCGCAGTAGGGCGTCTTGTAGACGACCAGGTCGCGTGACGGCGAGGCTTGCGCGCAGCCGCCGGCTGACCTGCCCCCCGCCGGTCCCTCGATCATTATGAGAGCCCAGGGGGTTGGTAGCTGATCTCCAGCGCCGGCGGTAGCGGCCGGGCGGTGGAGCTGATCAAGTTGCGCAGCCGGCCGGCCGCGGGGTTCAGACGCACGGCTTCCGGGGTCAGTCCGCCGTGCGCCGAGTGCGGCCTGACGTGGTTGTAGTCGAGCCGCCAGCGCTCGATGACAGCCCGGGCCTCGGCGAGGTTGGCGAAGACCTCCTCGTTCAGGCACTCGTCGCGCAGCTTGCCGTTGAAGCTCTCGACGAAGCCGTTCTGCTGCGGCTTGCCGGGCGCGATGTAATGCCAGTCGACGCCGGTGCGGTTGGTCCATTCCAGCATGGCCCGGCTGGTCATCTCGGTCCCGTTGTCGCTAACGATGGTCGCCGGCCGGCCGCGCCGGGCGATCAGGGCGTCCAGCTCGCGGGCCATGCGATGGCCGCCGATCGAGGTGTCGACCACCAGCGCCAGCGCCTCGCGGGTGAAGTCGTCGACGATGCACAGGATCCGGAAGCGCCGGCCCCAGCTCAGCGTGTCGGCCACGAAGTCCAGGCTCCAGCGCTGGTTCGGCCCGTCCGGCAGCGCCATGGGCGCCCGCGTGCCGGTGGCGCGCTTGCGGCCGCGCCGCCTTCGCACCGCCAAGCCCTCCTCGCGGTACAGCCGGAAGAGCTTCTTCTTGTTCATGCTGACGCCTTCACGCTCGAGCAGGATGCCGAGCCGCCGGTAGCCGAAGCGGCGTCGCTCCGCCGCCAGGCCCCGCAGCCGGGCGCGTACCTCCGCATCGCCTGGCTGGGCCACGCGGCGCACTGTCTTCGGATCGACCTGGACCAGCCCGCAGGCGCGCCTCTGCGAGAAGCCGCGCTCCGCCATCAGGCGAAGCACGGCCTCCCGGCGCGCTGCAGGCCCGATCAGTTTTTTCCCAGCAGGTCCTTCAGCGCCGACACGTCGAGCATGGACTCCGCCAAGAGCTTCTTCAGTCGCCGATTCTCGTCCTCCAGCGTCTTCAGCTTCTGGGCATCCGACACGTTCATGCCGCTGTACTTCGCCTTCCACCGGTAGAAGGTCTGCTCGCTGATCCCATGCCGCCGGCAAACCTCCGCCGTCGGGCTCCCGGCCTCCTGCTCCCGCAGCACGCCGATGATCTGCGCCTCGTTGAACCTGCTCTTCTTCACGTCCGTCTCCTCAGGGTGACGGACTCTCACTCAAACCGAGGGATCAGGAAGGGGGCAGGTCAACTGGTACCACAGCCACTCGGGTCTGCAGGAAGCCCAGGGCCACTACGGGCCCATCATCATCGACCCGGCCGCCCCCGACCCGGTCGAGTACGACCGCGAGCACGTCGTGGTGCTCGCCGACTTCAGCTTCCTTCATCCGCACCGGATCTTTCAGAAACTCAAGCAGCAGGGTGGGGTCTTCAACTATCAGAAGCAAACCATCGCCGGCCTGCTTGCGGGCAAAGACCAGACGCTGCGCGAGCGGATCGAGTGGGCGAAGATGTTGATGGACCCCACCGACATCTCCGACGTCACGGGCGCGGTCCTGAAGTTCCTGGTCAACGGCCACGGCCCCAACGAGAACTGGACGGCGCTCTTCAAGCCAGGCGAGCGGGTGCGGTTGCGGTTCATCAACGCCGCCGCGCAGATGATCTTTAATGTGCGCATCCCGGGCCTGCGCATGACGGTCGTGGCGGCGGATGGACAGAACGTCCGCCCCGTAGAGGTGGACGAGTTCCAGATCGGCAACGCCGAGACCTATGACGTGATCGTCCAGCCGACGGAGGACCGCGCCTATACCATCGTCTCCGAGGCGGTGGACCGCTCCGGCATGGGACGCGCCACCCTGGCGCCGCGTCCCGGCATGACGGCGCCCGTGCCGGCGCTGCGGGAGCGCCCCTTGGCCACCATGAAGGATATGGGCATGGACATGTCGGCCCATGCCGGGCGCGGCGGGGCGGCCGCGGCCGCCGCGGGCGCGCCGATGGGCCATGGCAACATGCCGGGGATGGACCATGGCGGTGCGGCCGCCCCCCCGGCGCCGCCAGGGATGGCGCCCCCCAGGCCCCGCGGCTCTGACGTCATGGCGGACATGCCCGGCATGGACATGAACATGCGCGATCCCAAGAACGCGCCCCAAGTGAAGATGGGACCCGGGGTGCAGATGATCTCCCCGATGCCCATGGACCGCACCGGCGATCCGGGCCAGGGGCTGGAAAGCGTCGGCCACCGGGTGCTGGTCTACAAGGATCTCGTCGCGCTGGAGCCGAACCCCGACGCTCGGCCGCCGGAGCGCGCGCTCGAAATCCGTCTCACGGGAAATATGGAGCGCTTCATGTGGGGCTTCGACGGCAGGAAGTTCAGCGAGAAGCCGCCGCCCTACGCCTTCCGAAGAGGCGAACGCGTGCGCGTCACCCTGGTGAACGACACCATGATGACCCACCCGATCCACCTGCACGGCCACTTCTTCGAGCTGGTGCACGCCCCTGTTGGACAGCTGCCCCGCAAGCACACCGTCAATGTCCTGCCGGGGGGAAAGGTATCGTTCGACATTACCGCCGAAGGCGGCGACTGGGCCTTCCACTGCCACATGCTCTACCACATGCACGGCGGCATGTTCCAAGTGTTCAAGGTGCGGCCATTCGAAGGAGAGGCCGCATGATCCGCCTTCTCCTGATCAGCCTGCTGCCCGCGGCCCTGGCTACGCCGGTCCTCGCTCAAGCCGCCGACCCGCACGCAGGACATCAGGCGGCCACACCCGCCCCGCCTGCGGCGCCGGCGGACCCGCACGCCGGCCACAGCACGCCCGCCCCTGCTGCGCCGGGCGATCCACATGCCGGCCACGCCATGCCGTCCACCGCGACGCCGCCGGCGGATCCTCACGCCGCGCATGGCGCGACACCGCCCTCGGCTGCGCCGGCCGACCCGCATGCGGGCCACGCCATGCCTGCAACGTCCGGAAGGCCGTTGACCGCCGCCGAACAACCTGTGGGCTCCGCCCCGCCACCGCCGCCGCCGACCGACAATGCCGCCGACCGCGTATTTGAGCGGGCTGCGATGGACCGCGCGCGCGGCATCATCCTAGAGGAACACGGCGGCGCGCGCGTGTCGAAGGTGATGGGCAACATTCTCGAGGCTAAGTCGGACCCGAAGGGCGGTTATCGCTGGGATGTGGAAGCCTGGTACGGCGGCGACCTCAACCGCTTCGTCGTCAAGACGGAAGGCGACGGGGGCCGCGAGGACGGCGTCGAGGCTGCGGAGGTCCAGGCGCTCTACTCCCGGGCGGTGGCGCGGTACACGGATGTCCAGGTCGGCGTGCGGCAGGACTTCGAGCCGCGCGGCCGCACCTACGCCACGGTGGGCGTCGAGAGTCTGTTTCCGTATTGGTTCGAGGCGGAGGGGGCGCTGTTTCTGTCCGACAAGGGGGACCTCCTGGCCCGGATAGAGGGTACCTACGATCTGCGGCTGGCGCAGCGGCTGGTGCTGCAGCCGCAGGCGGAGCTCGGCCTGTCTGCACAGGATATCCGGGAGACGGACACCGGCTCGGGCTTTACGCATCTCGAGTTCGGCCTGCGGCTGCGTTACGAAATCCGGCGGGAATTCGCCCCCTACATCGGCGTCGCCTACGAACGGAGCCTCGGCCGTACGGCCGACTTCGCCCGCGCCGCAGGCGAGGACGTTGAGAGCACCAGCTTCGTGGTGGGGCTCCGCGCATGGTTCTGACCCGCTAGCTGCCTTGCTGCCCTCCCGGCTCGCAAATTCGAGCCGCAACCCCTTCGCGTTCGTAATCGCCTGAGGTAGCCCGAGCGTCAGATCTACCTTCAGCCCTGTGCCCGAACAGGAGAAAGGTCTCAACCGCTGCGCAGGGGCACGAGCGAACAAGATGCATCGCTCCCGCAGATCACCGATGAAAGGCGAACAGGGCATCGGGGTTTGTGATAGATTGCGGGCATGCTGCGTCTGCGGATCATGGTGGGCGCAATCCTTGCGCTGGCGATCATCATCGCGCCGGCCTCTGCGAGCCGGGCCGCTGCCTGCGTCTGCGAGGAGCCGACGCCCTCCTGCCAATGCCACGCCCCAGAATGCCGCCTACTACCGACGCAGGGCTCAGCGTGCGCCTGCGCCGCCGCGGCTGCGCCGCTGCCGAACGTCGAAGACTGGCAAACTCCGACCAATGCCGGCCAAGCGTGGACGATCATCGCTCAGGAGCGGCTTGCGGGCCTTAATCCCGCACCGCCGCGTCGACCACCGAAACCCGTCTGATTGCGAGAATTGCAGCGGACTCTGTCCGCCGTGTCACGCGGCCGCCGCTCCGAAAATGGACCGGCGCCCCATCAGACGAGATGACTATGAAACACCTGTCGAAGATCTGCGCGGCTGCCCTCCTTAGCGTCAGCCTCGCCGCCTGCACGACCCAACAGGCCAATCCGGCCAGCGCAGGCAATCCCAAGTTCACCACCGGGATTTCGGCGCCCGAGCCCGTTCGGCGTTGATGCCGAGATGCACCAGGCGCTTGAGGGGTCGAGCGCCACGATGCGTATTTCTCGGCAAGCAGCACTCCCGCTCTCGCCCATTATCCCCCGCTGAGCGGTGAGGAAGGGCGGTCCGGATCGGATCGCCCTTCGGCTGCCCGAGATGTCGCCACAGATCGGAGGCGTGCTTTTGCACGGGCTCGAAAGCGCACTTACGACCGTGCGCAGGTACATCTGCGCGCGGTCGGTAGTCGGCTGCGTGGCTAGGCTCGTACTTGCGACTCATTCTCATTGCCATCTGCAGGGCCAGAGGTTAGGAACGCTTCGCATTTGCAATATGGATGGGGAGCATGAAGGGCCGACGCGCACATTATCTGGCCGCCGCCGCACCGCTGGTGCTCGTCCTTGCCGGAACGTCGGCCGGCGCAACGGACACGCTAACTTCACCGCAAGTCTCCTCACTAACGGTCGTGGCTCCGCAGGACGACGCCTACAAGGTCGAGCGCACGGGCACGGCCACCAGGACCGACACACCGCTGGCGAATGTTCCCCAATCGGTCACGATCATCACAGACGAAGCCATTCGGGATCAGTCGATGCGCAGCATCGCAGATGTGGTTCGCTACGTGCCTGGCGTCACGAGCGGGCAAGGTGAAGGCCACCGCGACGCCCCGACGCTCCGCGGCAACTCCACGACGGCTGACTTCTTCGTCGATGGTGTGCGCGACGACGTGCAGTACTTCCGAGACCTCTACAATGTCGAGCGGGTCGAGGTGCTGAAGGGCGCGAATGCGATGATCTTCGGCCGCGGCGGCGGCGGCGGGATCATCAACCGCGTGATGAAGAAGGCCAACTGGGCGACGGAACGCCAAGCGGCGGTCGAACTCGGATCCTATAGTCTTCGCCGCTTCACCGCCGACGTCGGCCAACCGCTGGCCGGCGGCTTCTCGGGCCGGATCGTCGGGGTCCACGAAAACGCGGAGAGCTATCGCGACTTCGTCGAGGTTGAGCGCTGGGGCCTCAACCCCTCGATCGGCTGGCGCGACGACCGGCTGACCGTCGTCGCCTCCTACGAGCACTTCGAGGACGATCGGACCGTCGACCGCGGCATTCCATCGCAAGCGGGCCGACCGTCCGCCGCCCGGCGCAGCGCCTTCTTTGGCGACCCTGACCAGAGCTTCGCCGCGACGCGGGTGGACCTGCTGAACCTGGCGGTCGAATACCAGCTCACGCCGGACCTTGTGGTGCGCAATCGCACGCTCTGGGGCGACTACGACAAGTTCTATCAGAACGTCTATCCGAGCGGCGCAGTCGGATCCAACGGTATGGTCAACCTTGCCGCATACAATAGCCGAAGCGACCGCGAAAACCTGTTCAATCAGACGGATCTCGTGCTGAAGGCCGACGTCGCGGGACTGAACCACACCCTGCTCATGGGCGCCGAGCTCGGGCGCCAGGTATCGGACAATGTTCGCCTGACCGGTTTCTTCAACAGCACCAGCCTGAACATGCCGGTGTCGCTGGCCAGCCCGACCCGAGGCGGCGTTCCGATCGCCTACCGGCCCAACGGCTCTGATGCGAACAATCACGTCGTCGCCAACGCCGCAGCGCTCTACATGCAGGATCAGGTGGAGATCACGCCCGAGCTCCAGCTCGTGCTCGGGCTCCGCTACGACAGCTTCGATCTCGATTACCGCGACAACCGCAGCCCCGCCCGCTTCTCGCGCAAAGACAAGCTCTGGTCCCCGCGCTTCGGCCTCGTCTACAAGCCGGTCGGAGCGCTTTCGCTCTACGCCAGCTACAGCGTTTCCTATCTGCCGAGCTCAGGAGAGCAGTTCAGCTCTCTGACGGCCAGCACGGCTGGTTTCGAGCCCGAAGAGTTCAAGAACTACGAGGTCGGCTTGAAGTGGCAGCCGAGCCCGGTCGTGATTTTGACGGCCGCGCTCTACCAGCTCGACCGTACCAACACGACCTCGCCGGACCCGGCCAACCCAAACCGCCTCCTGCTGACGGGTGAGCAGCGCTCGCAGGGCTTCGAGGCCAGCATCACGGGTCAGGTCACCAGCCGCTGGCAGGTGCTCGGCGGCTACGCCTACCAGGAGGCGGAGATCACCCGGACGACAGCCGCCGCGCCGCGCGGACGCCAGGTTCCGCTCGTCCCCGAGCACTCCTTCTCGCTTTGGAATAAGGTCGAGTTGACGCCGATGTTCAGCGTCGGTCTGGGCGTCATCCACCAGACTGATGTCTACACCTCGATCAGCAACGCCGTGAAGCTGCCGAGCTTCACCCGCGCGGACGCTGCTCTGTTCGTGCGCCTACAGGAACGCCTCGAGGCCCAGCTCAACGTGGAGAATGTCTTCGACAAGGACTATTTTCCGACCAGCCACGGCGACAACAACATCCTGCCGGGCGCGCCGCGTTCTGTTCGAGTGGGGCTGCGGACCAGTTTCTAGCCTGCCAAGGGCGCTTCATCGCCGCCGGATCGGTCCCGCCGGCGCGGCCCACCTGACGAGGTGGAAAGCGGGGAGGCCGCTGGCCAAAGTCGAACGATCACGCTGACCGGGCTGCCTCCCGCATGTCTTACTGCTTGCTGATGGCGGTGATCTCGCCGCCGCCATCCTTGAGGGTAAGGTCGAAGGCGACCTTGTCGCCGGCCTTGACGCTCTGAACCAGGGGAGGGGCGGCCTTGAAGGCCATGGTCATCGCCGGCCAGGCCGCCTCCGCGATCGGGCCATGGGCCACCGTGATCGTCCCGGCCATCGGATCGACCGCGGTCACCGTCCCGGCGCCTTTCGCAGTCTTCGCCGCCTCGGAAGAGGCCATGTTCATGCCGGCCATGTTGCCGTCCGCGGGCGCCGGCGCCGCCGCGGAGTTCCCGGACGGCGCCTCCGCGGTCGCATCGGACTTCTGCCCGCAGGCCGCCAGGGTCCCTGCGATCGCGAGCGCGCCGGCGGTCAGGTAGATGCGCTTCATTGGGGATCTCCTTTGAGGATTGAAGTTCTGGAAGGGCGTCGACGCCGAAGCAGGAGGTATCCTGCCGGTACGACGAACATAGACAGAAGCGGCGCCGTCAGCATGCCGCCGATCATCGGGGCCGCGATGCGGCTCATCACTTCCGAGCCCGCGCCGTGCCCGATGAGAATCGGGAAGAGGCCTGCCAAGATCACCGCAACAGTCATCGCCTTCGGCCGCACGCGGAGCAAAGCGCCCTCGCGGATCGCCGCCTCTACATCGGCGGCGTCCGGCCGCGGCCCTCGCTCGGCCAGCGCATGCTTAAGATAGATGAGCATGACGACCCCGAACTCCGCCGCCACGCCGGCCAGCGCGATGAAGCCGACGCCGGTGGCCACCGATTGTTCGTAGCCGAGGAGGTAAAGGGTCCAGACGCCGCCGGTGAGGGCGAAAGGCAGGGTGAGCATGATCAACGCCGCCTCGTCGAAACGGCCGAAGGTCACGTAGAGCAACACGAAGATGATCGCCAGAGTGACCGGGACGACCAGCTTCAGCCGCTCCGCCGCGCGTTCGAGATATTCGAACTGGCCGGAGTAGGCGATCGAGACGCCAGGCGGCGCCTTGACCTCCTTGGCGACCGCCTGCTGCAGGTCCTTGACCACGGAGTTGAGGTCACGGCCTCGCACGTCCACATAGATCCAGGTGGAGGGCCGGGCGTTTTCGGTCTTCAGCATCGGGGGTCCGTCGGCGACGCGGATGTCGGCGACGGCGCCCAGGGTGATCTGCTGTCCCGCTGGCGTCAGGACAGGCAGGCTCCGCAGGCCGTCCAGGCTGTCGCGCAGCTCGCGCGGGTAGCGCACGCTGATCGGGTAGCGCGCCACCCCCTCCACCGTCTCGCCGATGGTCTCGCCGCCCACGGCCCCCGAGACGATCTCTTGGACGTCGGCGATGTTAAGGCCGAAGCGAGCCGCCGCTGAACGGTCGATCGACACGTCCACATATCGCCCTCCAGTGAGCCGCTCGGCCAGGGCCGAGCTGACCCCCGGCGTGCGGCGCGCCACCGCCTCCACCTGAGCGGCGACGCGGTCCAGCTGCGCAAGGTCGGGTCCGGAGACCTTGACGCCGATCGGGCTCTTGATGCCAGTCGCCAGCATGTCGATCCGGTTGCGGATCGGCGGGACCCAAACGTTGGCCAGGCCGGGGACCTGGACGGCCCGATCCAGCTCCTCCACCAGCTTCTCTGGCGTCATGCCGGGCCGCCACTCACCGCGCGGTTTGAATTGGATGGTGGTCTCGAACATCTCCAGCGGCGCCGGATCGGTGGCGGTCTCGGCTCGGCCCGCCTTGCCGAACACGGTCTTCACCTCGGGCACCGTCTTGATCAAGCGGTCCGTCTGCTGCAGCAACTCCGAGGCCTTGGCCGCGGAGAGGCCGGGCAGGGCGGAGGGCATGTAGAGCAGGTCGCCCTCGTCCATCGGAGGGATGAACTCGCCGCCGAGGCGGCTCACCGGCCACGCAGTCGTGGCGAAGACCGCCAGCGCAATCAGCAACACCGTGCGCGGCCTGCGGAGCACCCAGTCGATGGCGGGCTGATAGGCGCGGGTCAGCCAGCGGTTCACGGGATTTTTCTCCTCGGGCGGGATGCGCCCGCGGATCAGGTATCCCATCAACACGGGGACCAAGGTCACCGAGAGGATCGCCGCGCCCGCCATGGCATAGCTCTTGGTGAAGGCGAGCGGGGCGAAGAGTCGCCCTTCCTGCGCCTGCAGGGCGAACACCGGCACGAACGACAGGGTGATGATCACCAGGCTCAGGAACAGCGCGGGCCCCACTTCCGCCGCGGCCTCGGTGATCAAGCGCCACCGCTGCGCGGACGTGAGCGTCTCCTCCGGATGAGCGTGGGACCAGCCTTCCAGCCGTTTGTGGGCGTTCTCGATCATCACGATGGCGGCGTCCACCATGGCCCCGACGGCGATGGCGATACCGCCCAGGGACATGATGTTGGCGTTCACCCCCTGCATCCGCATGACGATCAGGGCGAAGAGCACCCCGAGGGGAAGGGTGAGGATGGCGACCAGCGCGGAGCGGGCGTGCCAAAGGAACAGGCCGCAGACGATGGCGACCACGACGAACTCCTCGAGCAGCTTCTGGCTAAGATTGGCGATCGCCCGGTCGATCAGCTGCGAGCGGTCGTAGGTGGTCACCACCTCCACCCCTGGAGGCAAACTGCGCTTCAGCTCTTCGAGCTTGCCGCGCACGGCTTGGATGGTCTCGCGGGCGTTCTTGCCGGAACGCAGGATCACCACGCCGCCGGCCACCTCGCCCTCACCGTTGAGCTCGGCCACGCCACGGCGCATCTCCGGCCCCAGCTGCACGAAAGCCACGTCGCCCAGCCGGACCGGCACGCCGCCGGCGGCGGTCCTCAGCGGAACGGCCTCGAAGTCCTCGAGCGTCTTCAGATATCCGCTGGCGCGGACCATGTACTCGGCCTCGCCGAGCTCGAGCACCGACCCGCCCGCCTCCTGATTGGCGCGCCGAAGAGCCTCCGTGACCTGCTGATGGGTGACCCCGTAGGCGGCGAGCTTCACCGGGTCGAGCACCACCTGGTACTGCTTCACCATGCCGCCGATACTGGCCACCTCCGCGACCCCAGGAAGAGTCTTCAGCTCGTAACGCAGGAACCAGTCCTGCAGGCCGCGCAGCTGGGCGAGGTCGTGGCGGCCGCTGCGGTCGACGAGGGCGTACTCGAACACCCAACCCACGCCCGTGGCGTCCGGGCCGAGAGAGGACCTCGCCTGTTCAGGCAGGCGCGACTGGACCTGGTTGAGGTACTCCAGCACCCGCGAGCGGGCCCAGTAGAGGTCCGTCCCGTCCTCGAAGAGGACATAGACGAAGCTGTCGCCCAAGAAGGAGTAGCCGCGCACCGTCTTGGCCCCCGGCACCGAGAGCATGGTGGTGGTGAGCGGGTAGGTGACCTGGTTCTCGACGATCTGCGGGGCCTGGCCCGGATAGGACGTCCGGATCACCACCTGCACATCGGACAGGTCGGGAAGGGCGTCCACCGGCGTGGACCGCACCGCCCACAGGCCGGCGGCGAGCAGGGCCGCCGCCGCCAGCAGGACAAAGAAGCGGGCGCGCACGGATGCGCGAATGATGGCGGCGATCATTGCGCATCCGCCTTTCCGAGCTCTCGTACGACCGGGCCCCTCGGGGTCTCCTCGAACCCGAACGCTACGCGGTCGCCGACCCGCAGCCCTTGCGCAAGCTCAGGGCGCGCCAGCGGAAACTGCATCGTCATGGCCGGCCAGCCGGCGCTGGGTATGGCCGCGTGGGAGAGGGTCACGGCTTGCGGCGAGATCTGCTCCACGCGCCCGGTTGACCGGTGGAGGACGGGGGCGGCGTGAGCTTGCGCCGGAGCGGGCGCGGCGGGTCGCGGCTCGACGCCGGCCAGGCTCGCCTCGGAGTCGATCAGGAACTGACCGGAGGCCACCACCTTTTCCCCGACCGAGAGGCCGGCCAGGATCTCCGTCTTGCCGGCCCCTTCTCGGCCGGTGCGCACCTCGGCGGGCGTGAACCGCCCGCCGTCGCGGGCGACCATCACCAAGGTGCGGCGCCCCGTGCGGATCAGCGCCTCGGTGGGCACGACCATCGCGGGGGTTTCGGGGCCGTCGAAGCGGACAGTCGCGAACATTCCCGGTCGCAGCCGTCCGCGTGGGTTGGGCAGTTCGATTCTCGCCGCAAGCGTCCGGCTCTCGCTCTGCGCCTCCGGCAGAATGGCGCTGACCCGCCCCCGGAAGGTCTCGCCGGGATAGGCCGCCAAAGTCGCCGAAACCAGCTGGCCCGGCCGCAGTTCGCTGGCCTCCGCCTCGGGCACCGCGGCGTTGAGCCACACTCGGGCGAGGCCGTTCACCTCCGCGAGGGTCTGGCCGGCCGTCACGCTCATGCCCTGGCGCACGCCCAGTGTCTTGATCGCTCCACCCGTCGGGGTGGTGATGGTGATGACGTTGCGGACGCGGCCGGTGCGCTCGACGGTCGCGATGAGGCTTGGCGGCATTCCCAGAAGCTCCAGGCGCTGACGGGCCGCGCGAACCAGGACCGGGTCGCCCGCACGCTGCACCGCCAGGAACTCGCCCTGGGCGCCGGCCCACTCCGGGACCAGGAGGTCGGCAAGCGGAGCGCCGGCGGCGACCACGTCGCCCGGCGCCCGCGCGTACACGCGCTGCACGAAGCCGGCGGCCCGCGCCTGGACTATGGTGATGTCGCGCTCGCTGAAGCCGATCAGCCCGGTCGTAGTGAGGACGCCGGGTATGCTTGCCCGCTCCACCGTCGCCAGACGGACGCCGAGGGCCTGCGCCCGCGAAGGGTCGATGCTCACGCCTGCGGCGGCGTCCGCGCCAGCTTCGTCCGCGTACTTGGGAATCAGTTCCATGCCCATGGAGGACTTGCCTGGGCCAGGGTATCGCTCCCCCGGCAGCATCGGGTCGTACCAGTAGAGGATCTTGCGGCCGCTCTCCGCCTGGGCCGGTTGGGACGCGGGCGCTTGCAGGCGGGCGAGGCCGAACCCCGCGGCGCCGCCGGCGAGCGCGATGGCGCCGGCGATCAGGCCGAGGCGGGTATTGCGGGAGAGATTGAAGGCGCTCATGGGGCAGGGGTCCCGTAGGTGAGGGCAAGGCGGGCGGCGACGCGCGCCAGCTCCGCTTCGCGGGCGATCTCGTCGAGCTTGGCGTCGGCGAGGCTGTCGAAGGCCATCAGCACCTCGGCGAGGCCGGTGGAGCCGGCCGCGTAGCTGGCGACCTCCAGGTCGGCGCGTTTGCGCGCCAGCGGGAGCAGGGCCTCGCGCGCACGGCCGAGCCGCTCGCGGCGGGCGTCATAGTCGGCGAGCTCCGACTTCAGCCGAGCCTCCAGCTCAAGCCGCGCGGCCTCAGTCTGGGCGCGGGCGGCCGCCAGGTCGGAGACGCGTCCGGCGACGACCGGGTCCTGCCGCCGCTTGGCGAACAGGGGCAAGCTGACCGTGACGCCAACGGAGACCATGTCGCCGAACGCCGGGTCGCGGCGCTGGTAAGCAGCTTCGACGGCCCAGTCGGGACGCTTGTCCGCCCTGGCGGCGGCCAGCTCCGCCTCGGCGCGGACACGCTCGGCGGCCGCTTCGCGCAAGGCCGGGTGCCGCTCCATCCCCGCAGCCAGAGCCGCGCCGTCGATGGCGAACGCCGGCGGCGGGCCCTCCGCCTCGGCCGCCGGATCGCCCACCCACCGCGCAAGCTCGGCCCGCGCGCGGGCTTCGGCGGCGCGAAGCTCGCTCCGCTGATCGGCCAGTTCGGCTCGCCACTGGTCGGCCTCCACAGTTTCGCCCGGCCGGGCGGAGCCGGCGGCCAGGCGGGCGGGAAGGGTCTTCCAGAGCGGCTCGAGCGAGGCTTCGACATCGGCAAGCGCGCTCAGCCGCCGGCGAGCATAGTGGAGGTCCAGCCAGGCCAAGGCTGCGCCGAGGCGGGCCTCGAGCGCCTCCTGGTCCCGCGACGCCTGGGCCGCACCAACCCCCGCCTGCGCAACCGCGCTGCGGGCCTGCCGCTTTGCCCGGTTTGGAAGTTCCTGCATCACGCCGACCCGCGCCATGGTCATCTCGTCGGCGTTCATGCGGCCGGCCATCGGGCCGCTGACGGGGGCGTTCTCGAGGCCGAAGCTAAGGCGGGGGTCGGGCAGCTGGCCGGCCGCCGGCGCGGCCGCCAGCGCGCCGCGTACCCGTAGGTTCGCGGCCTGAACGGCCGGGGCGGACTGGTCGGCCCGGGCGACGGCTTCGTCGAAGGTGAGCGGCCCGGCATGGGCCGAGGCCGCGGCCGCCCCGCCGATGATCAGCGGGCACAGCCACTTGAGGGGAGGCATGTCCAGGACTCCTGGGATAGTGACACCGGGCGCCGCAGGGCGCGCCCGAACTCAGCCGGTGTCGATCAGCCGGCGCGGATCAGGCGACGAGCGCCCGGGGCGGCCGCAGAATCCCCTCGCCGGGCCGGGAGACCACGAGGTCGTCGGGCTCGAGTCGATAGACCATGCGCCCGGGGATCGGTTCCCCAAGGACATGGGACGGTGGGGTGACGGCTGGCGGGCTGGCGTGGCAGGCCATGCCGGGGCGGCAGTCACCTCCACTCGGGACCACAGGAGCGTGATCGTCGCAGCAGTCGAGAGATCCCGCGTTCGCATGGGTGTCGGCCGCCGCGGCGGCCGAACCCTCGGACATGGCCGTTTTCCCCGCGAGCGCCGTTGGCGCGAGCAGGAGAATGGCCAGACAAGCCATGACCGAGACGATCTGCCTGAAGAGGCGCGTCAAGCTCAACGTACGGCGCTCCGCGCCAGCGATTGATCCACAAAATCTACCACACACTAGCGGTTCGGCGACAGGCGCGCCTTGATGCGCATCAAGCGTCACCCCCCGGAGGGCGGCGCGAGGGTCCCAAGCCAGGCCACGAGCGCCAGGATTCCAAGCCCTGCCCCGGCTTCGACGATCACGCTGCGACGGAGCGCCGCGAGCGCCGCCGCCGCGGCGGAGCCTGTGGCGAGCGCCGCTTCCAATCGCGGGGTGAGCCGGTAGCGGTTGGCGGCGGCCAACCCCAGCATGAGGGCGAACAGCAACAGCTTCACAGAGAGCAGCCGGCCGTACTCGCTCGCCCACAAGGTCCACACGTTCGACGGACCGACCAAGTACCAGCTGTTGACCAATCCGGTGAGGATCAGGGCGGCGACCGCCGTCGCGCCGATGCCGCCGAAACCATGCAAGGACCGGTGCACGACTCGGCCAGCCGCCGCGCCGATCGACATCGGCCGCCACAGCAGAAGCAGGAACGCCGGCAGCGCTCCGAGCCACAGCCCCGCCGCCAGGGAGTGGACAACATCCGCCACTAGGTGAACGAGCGCGCCCGCGCCTTCCGTGGCCGCGCCATGGCCCATCCAGGCCCAGCTTGCCGTCGTCACTCCGCCGAGGACCGCGAGGAGCCCCCAGAGCCAGGCGCCCGGCCGAAAGAGAAGGAGGCCAACAGCCGCGACGGCGGCCGCGAGGGCCCGAAAAAGCGCCGCGCGGCCGATCCCCGTCCCACCAGCCACAAAGGTGAGCGCCGCGGGCTTGAGGCCTTCCGTCAGCGAACCTGCCATGGTGGCGGTTTGGACGATCAGCCCCAGCACGGCGCCCACGAGTGTCAGGAGCGTCGCCACGACGAGCAGACCCCGCGGCCAAGCCAGCGCCGGAGGGGCGAGCTCGCCCGCTCGGGGCAAAGCGTAGAGGAGGAACAGCGAGGCGCCGAACAGGATGGCCGCACCCGTATACTGAGCGAACCTCAGGACGACGAGCGCGGCCTCGAGCACGCCTCAGTTCACCTTGAAAGAAAGGTCGCCGGTCATGCGGTGGCCGTCGGGGCCGGCGGCATGCCATTGGACCTTGTAGGTGCCCTTCATGAAGGCGCCCTGCGGCGTCCCCGTTAGGGTCCTACCGTCGGCCGACACGGCAGTCTTCACCGGGACCTTCATATTGTGCTCGACCATGGTCAGGTCGAACCCGGAGAAGGCGGGCACGACCTTTTCGCTGAACGTCAGGCTGATGGTCTTCGGGGCCGCGACGACCGTCTCGGCGGCCGGCGCCGAGCTTACCAGCTTCGCGTGGGCGGCGGCTTGAGAAGCTAGGAGAAGGGCGGTCGAACTAGCGGCGATCGCAACAGCAAGGCGGCTACGGAGCATCTGGTGTCCTCATGGTGGGAATGTGCCAGGTATACGCGCCAGCGAGCTGCATCCCTCGGATTGGGGGATAGGTTAGAGAGACCGATCCGCAAAGCGCTCCTATTATGCGAAAAGTTTGGCATGTTTCTGAGGCTGGCAACGACGGTGAGCCCATGAACTGCAGCTGGACGCGTTACGCCAAGCCGCTGGAACAAGACCCAAGGGCACGGCTCTAGACCGGGTCAGGCCGCCGTGGACCTGGCTGGCCTGGTTCAAGTGCACGTCGCCAGGGCGACGGATGAAGTTGTCGTCGGGCCTTATCGCACGCAGGTGAACCCATTTGCTCGCGCCCTGCGCGCCAGCCCCATCACCTTGCGGCTCGCGGCCATCCGCCCCCTCGCGGCCCGGCGTGGTTGACGCCATCTTAAGGCCTGGCCCGGAATGGTCCGCGGTCAGGAATTCCACTAACGTCCTGCAGATGGGCATTTAGACGAATCGTCATGGCGCGCGGCGAGCTGATGAAGAAACTGCTGGCGAGCTACGGCCGGGACGACGAGTTCCGCGCCGTCGCCGAGCAGATCATCCTTGAGGAAGAACAAAAGAACAACCGCGTGCTGGCGCGCACGCTTCGCAAGACCCTGGATAACGCCCAGCCTGCGACGCCCGCCCCGAGGGCGCTGGCGCCGCTCATTCCGTTTCCCGACGCGGCCAGCGATTTCGTCGAGCGGATCGAGCCTCAGCACAACAAGAATGACATCGTGCTCAGCGACGAGAACGTGCGGGTCTTCGTCGACCTGATGCATGAGTTCCGGCGCGGCGACGAAATCCGTCGGCGCGGCCTCGACGTTCGCTCGAAGCTGCTGTTCTGCGGGCCTCCCGGCTGCGGCAAGACCCTCTGCGCGGAGGTGTTCGCAGCCGAGCTCGGGCTACCCCTCTACGTGGTCAAGATCGATCGGCTGATCTCGTCCTATCTCGGCGAGACGGCGGCCAACATCCGCAAGATCTTCGAGTTCGCTCGGAAACAGCCCTGCGTCCTGTTCCTCGACGAGTTCGACGCACTCGCACGGTCGCGCGACGACACCAGCGAGCACAATGAGCTGCGGCGTGTGGTCAACAGCCTGCTGCTGTTCATCGACCGCATTCGTCCCAAGGGCTTCATGATCGCCGCGACGAACCTCGACCAGTCGCTCGACCCGGCGATCTGGCGCCGCTTCGACGAGGTGATCTGGTTCGACAAGCCCGACCGGCAGATGATCGAGCGGTTCCTTCAGCTAAAGTTCAAGAACGTGGCCCTCGACTTCGACCCGCTTGCCCAAGCGGGCAAGCTCGAAGGCTATTCCTATGCCGAGATCGAGCGCGTCTGCGTCCAGGCGATCAAGTCGGCCGTCATCCATCGGCGCAGGACCGTCCGCGAGCAGGACCTCCGCCGCGCCATCGCCGATGAGGTTCGCCGCCGATCCGGAAGGGCGCGCCTGAAGGCCTCGGACTGAACAAGCCGGCATGCCGCGACACGACCACTTGCGGCTCGTCCGCCTGCCTGAGCAACTGGAGCGCCGCAAGCGGCGGGGGCGCGCCCGCGCGGGATCCAGGTCACCACAGCGGCCGGCTCGAGGCCGAGCTCACGGCGGCGGTGGAAGAACAGCAGCGCCGCCGTCGACCGGAGTTCGTTGATCCGTCCCTGATCCTGCGCGTGCGCATGAACGGCATGACGCTGGAGGAAGACTGGGAGCGGCTCGGCCTGACGGTGCTCTCCACCGACGACGACAAGACGCTCGTCCTGTTCGCTTCCGAGGATGATCTGCGGGGCTTCCGCGAGCGCCTCGCCGCCTATTCGCGGGGCGTCCCCGACGGGCAGGCCTCACCAGCGTACAGCGGGTTCATCAATCGCGTCGAAGAGATCGCCGCGGTGACCCCTCGGGACCGCATCGGAATCCGCCTGCGCGAGGAGGGCTTCTCCGAGCCTGCCGACTTTGTCGACGGTCGCGAGTTCGTCCTGGACCTGGAGCTCTGGGAATTCGGGCGCCGCGAGGCGCGAACGCGCAAGCTCGACCAGATCGCCGACTATATCGAGAGGCGGGAAGGGGAGGTCCTGGACCGCTATGTCGGCCCGTCGATCACCATGTTGAGGCTGCGCGCCGACGGGGCGGTCGTCAGGACCCTGCTCGATGTGGAGGAGGTGGCAGCTCTCGATCTCCCGCCGGAGCCGGACGTGGCCATCGGCGAGGCGTTGAACCTGACGCTGGAAGAGCTTCCGGCCCTCGCCTGCGAATTCCACGCGATCGTGGGCACGAATTCCACGGCAAGGTGGGCACGAATTCCACGCGATGGTGGGCACGGATTCCACGGGATCGTGGGCGCCCCCTGATCTGAGGGGGGTGAGCGCGGTTCGGCCGACAATCTGAGGGCTAAAGGTCCCCTGTGCTGAGCAGAGGGGGCCCGATGCCGACCGAGAGATTGTCGATGCGCCGGATAAGAGAGTTGTTGCGCCTGAGGTTCGAGGTCGGCCTGAGCACCAGGCTGATCGCGACGTCGCTGGGGATCAGCAAAGGCGCTGTGGGCGACTACCTGCAGCGGGTTCAAGTCGCCGGGCTGGGCTGGCCGCTGCCCGAGGACTTGGACGACACGGTGCTTGAGCGGCGGCTTTTCCCCGGGCCGCCGCCAAGCAAGGCACCGCGGGCCGAGCCGGACTGGGCCGCCGTGGACCGAGAGCTGCGGCGCAAAGGCGTGACCCGATCTCTGCTCTGGCAGGAATATCGGGCCGAACATCCCGATGGGTACGGCTACGCCTGGTTTTGCGAGCACTATGAAGCCTGGAAGGCGCGGCGATCGCCGACGATGCGCCAGAAGCACCTGGCGGGCGACAAGGTCTTCGTCGACTACGCCGGCGATCCGATCGAGCTGATCGATCCCGAGACCGGCGAGGCCCGGCCGATGAAGCTCTTCGTGGCGGCCATGGGGGCGTCGAGCTACGTCTACGCCGAGGCGCGGCCCAGCGAAGGCTTGGCGGACTGGATCGGTTGTCATGTCGGGCTCTTCGCCTTCCTCGGCGGCGTGCCGGCGACCATCGTCTGCGACAACCTCAAGGCCGGCGTGGCGCGCGGCGACCGCTACGAGCCGCAGATCAACCGGACCTACCAGGACCTGGCGCGGCACTACGGAACCGCGGTGATCCCGGCCCGGCCGTACAAGCCGCGTGACAAGGCGAAGGTGGAGCAGGCCGTGCTGCTCGCCGAGCGCTGGATCCTGGCGCGGCTGCGCAACCTACGCTTCTTCAGCCTGGTCGAGCTGAACGCGGCGATCGCCGAGCTCGTCGCAGAGCTCAATGCCCGGGTGATGCGCGCCTACGGCGCGAGCCGCGCGGAGCTCTTCGCGGCGGTGGATGTCCCGGCGCTGAAGCCGCTGCCGGCCGAGCCCTACGCCTTCGCCGAATGGAAGATCTGCCGGGTGGCGCTCGACTACCATGTCGAGATCGACGGCTCCTGGTACTCCGTCCCCTATCGGCTGATCCGCGAGCAGGTGGACGTGCGGGCCAGCGAGCGCACGGTGGAGATCTTCCACAAGGGCCAACGCGTCGCCAGCCACGCCCGATCTCCCGGACGTCGCGGACACACGACGATCCCCGAGCACATGCCCAGCTCGCATCGGCGCCACGCGGAATGGACGCCGGCGCGGCTGATGGCGAGCGCCGGGAAGATCGGTCCCGCCGCGGCGGCGCTGATCTCCGCCATCATGGCCGAGCGGCCGCATCCCGAGCAGGGCTTCCGCAGCTGCATGGGCATCCTCGCGCTGGAGAAGACCTATGGCCGCGCCCGGCTCGAGGCGGCCTGCCAGCGCGCCGCCCAGATCAAGGCGCGCTCGGCGAGCTCCGTCCGCTCGATCCTCCAGACTGGCCTCGACCGCGGCTTCCTCGAGCCCGAGCCGGATCACGAGCCCCTGCGCCACGGCAACATCCGCGGCCGCAACTACTTCCACTGATCCTCAAACCAGGAGACCCAATGCTCGCCCATCCCACCCATGAGCGCCTGATCGCGCTCGGCCTCACCGGCATGGCCAAGGCCTTCGAAGAGCAGCGCGCCGCGCCCGATCTCGCCGCGCTCAGCTTCGAGGAACGCGTCGGCATCATGGCCGACCGCGAGGCGGCCGAGCGCGACACCAAGCGGCTCACAGCCCGGCTGAAGTTTGCTGCGCTCCGGCAGGACGCCTGCGTCGAGGACATCGACCTGCGTACGCCGCGCGGGCTGGACCGCGCGCTCGTCGCACGCCTGGCGGCCGGCGACTGGATCCACCGCCATCAGAACTGCCTGATCACCGGGCCCTGCGGCGTCGGCAAGAGCTGGATCGCCTGCGCGCTTGGCCACAAGGCCTGTCGTGACGGACGCTCCGTCTTCTACCAGCGCGTCCCGCGGCTCTTCGAAGCGCTGGCGCTCGCCCGCGGCGACGGCCGCCACGCCGGGCTGCTCAAAACCCTCAGCCGCGTCGATCTGCTGATCCTCGATGACTGGGGCCTGGCCGTGCTTACCGCCAACCAGCGCATCGATCTGCTCGAGATCCTCGAGGACCGGCAGGGCCGCGGCTCGACGATCGTCACCAGCCAGATCCCCGTCGACCAATGGCACGACGTGATCGGCGACCCGACCCTGGCCGACGCCATCCTCGACCGGCTGGTGCACAACGCTCACCGGCTGACCCTCGCCGGCGACAGCATGCGACGGCTCTCCGGCCACCGCGAGCTTGACGCTCAGACCAACGCCTGACTCCATGCCCACGTCGGCCGACTGCGCCGCCCACGATCACGTGGAATAGGCGCCCGCCATCGCGTGGAATGAGCGCCCACGATCACTGGAATGCGCATTCTGCCTCGACGGCGGGCTCATCACCGGCCGGATGGTGGCGCTGGACGGGACGAAGATGCGGGCCGTCGCCAGCCCGAAGAACATCGCCGGCGCCGAGCGGCTGGCTCGCGACGTCGCACATACCGAGAAGGAGATCGCCTACTACTTGGACCGGCTCGACGCCATGGACGAAGCCGTGACCCAGGGCTTCGACGACCAACCGGTTCACCGGCAGGCCTTCACTGACGCGATCGCCGCGTTGAGCCGGCGGAAGGATCGGCTGGCGCGCCGGCAAGAAATCTTGGTGGAACGCGCCGAAAAGGTGCTGGTCTTCGGCGAGCCCGACGCGAGGCCGATGGGCTACGCCCACTCACCCAAGATGCCCTGCTACAACATGCAAAGCGTCGTGGACGTAGATAGCGGTCTGATCGTCCACCACGACGTCGCCAACGAAGCGAACGACAGCCAACTCCTGCACCCAATGTCGCTGGCGACGATGGAAGTGCTGCAGGTCGACCGCCTGACTGTTCTGGCGGACGGCGGCTACTCGAACGCCCAGGCGATAGCGGCGTGCGAGCACGATCGAATCGAGGTCGCGGCGCCGATCAAGCGCGGCGCGATGAACACCGACTTCTTTCGGCCGACCCAGTTCGCATTTGATGAGGCGTCAGACACCATCCGCTGCCCGGCGGGTCAGACGATGAAGCCCTCCGGCAAACACACCCGCAATCGCGCCATCCGATATCGAACGACCGCCTGCAGGGACTGCCGCCTGAAGCCGAGATGCACAGCGGGCGCCCAACGGACGATCCATCGCCTGTTCGACCAGGCGGCGCTCGATCGCATGGAGGCGAGGATCTACGCCAATCCAAGCCTGATGGTGACGCGCCGATGCACGGTTGAGCACCCGTTCGGCACGATCAAGCGAATGTCGGGAGGTGGTCGGTTCCTTACCCGCGGCCTCAGAGCAGTAAAGGCAGAGGCAGCGCTCTCCATCCTGGCCTTCAACATCATCCACGCGGTGAATGTCTTCGGTCCGGCGCGCCTGACACCGTCGGCCTAAACGGCCGGCTCGATGCGGCGTCCACGCCAGGGCGGCCGGCGAGTTTTGGCACAGCCTGGGGGGGCGCCCCCCGCAGAAGGGGTAGACGGAGACGCCCGGCCGGCTCCGGCTCAGGGGAAACTTCCCCCTCTACCCTTCTGGCTACGTAACCCGCGTATAGGTCTTGCCGTCCAACACCCGCTGCACTTGATCCGTATTCTGAGCCCCGATGCGCAGTGCGATCTCCTCGGCCGAATGGCCTTCCGCCAGCTCGCGGATCGCGCGGACCTGCTCGACGGAAAGCCGGCCGTCCCGCCCGCAGATTTGCGCCACGGCCCAGGCGTCGTCCTTCCACTTCTCCGACACCCACGGCGCCGGCAGGCCCTTGCGCGGGTGCGCCTTCAGCCACTCGGCGACGATGCGGTCCCGTTCGTCCGGCAGGGGGACCAACCGCTCGGACAGCATCCCGTTCTCCCGCAGGTATCTCAGGCCGGATTTGCCGCCGGGGATCATGTTCAGCCGCCGCTCGTCCTCCCAATGCCCGCCGACCAGGTACTCTTCGCTGGCGTACAGCTGCTCCAGGTCCTCGGTGATCCCCATGACCTTATGATGGATGTAGGTGACCCGCCCCGCGGCCAGTTCCTCGCGCAGCTTGCGATGGAAGAGCAGGGGACTGCCGGTCTCCATCGCCCTGCGATGCTCGGCCCAGCGCGCCTGCCAGGTGCGGGTGGTGACGCCGACGTAGAAATAGCCGTCGTCGGGATAGGAACCGCCGTCGCCGAAGATGTGCTGGTAGAGCACATAGGCCTTCTTCGGCCAGGTCTTCGGCGCCAGCAGCAAGGTCGCCGGCGTCGAGAAGAGCGTGGCGGGCTCCTTGACGCCGGCGACGCGACCGGAGGTCTGGCCCATCGCCGCGGCCGTCAGGAGCGCCTGGTCCTCGACGACGTCCACCCGGATCTGCGGCCGCAGCGCCAGTTCGCCGTCTTCGAGCGGCCGGCCCGAAGCCATGGCGGAGCTTCCCACCATCCGATGTCCTTGCCGCAGCCGCTCCTGCGGCGCCACGAACATCGGGCGCCCCGGCAGGGCGATCACATGCGCCACGGGGATGAACTGCCCTGGTTTCACGCGCACAAGACCGTCTTCACGCCGAGCGGACGCCAGCCAATGGGCCCCGTAGTTCGAACGCGTCCAGCTCTGCAGCAGCGCCTCCAGCTCGCGTACGCGGCGATGCATGACCTTCGGGGCCAGGTGCTCCCACCACTGGCGATTGATCGATACCAACAATCCTCTCCGAGCCGGCGCCGGACGCGAGCCTAGCCCCGGCTGAGCATCGATTGCAGGACCTTGAGCGCCCGGGCGCGTTCCTCGGCCGTCAGCGGCGCAAGAAGACCGATCACGTCCGAGAGCGCCTCGTCGGCCTCTTCCTGCGCCAACGGGTGAGGGAAGAAATCTCGCACCGGCGTCTTCAGCGTGCGCGCGAGGGCTTCCAAGGTCCTGAAGCTCGGCGCGCGGGCGCCCCGCTCGACCACCCCGATATATTGCTCGGTGAGACCGACCGCCTCCGCGAGCGCCGCCTGGGTGAGGCCCACGCGTTCCCGGTGCATGCGGATGGCGCGTCCGACCGACTTCTGAAGCCTCACAATCTCTCCCCACGACTCGCGGGGAGAGCCAATCATTATGAGCGCCCGGCGATGAGCGACCGGTAGTGATGGTGGAATGACTTAAAGTTTGCCTTTCGCTTACCTCCGCGTGTTAATCGCCTCGGCAATCACCCTGGGGACGTGCAGTCTCTTGAGCGCCGAAGTGTACTTGGAGCAAAGCTGTCCAGCGCGACCGCGTGAGCAGTGTTGAGGAGGCGCGAGACAAATGATCGACGCACCGAACCCGGTTGACGTTCATGTCGGCCGACGTGTGCGCCTGCGGCGCAGGGAACTTGGCGTCAGCCAAGCCTGGCTTGCAGATCGTCTGGGGCTGACCTTTCAGCAGATCCAGAAATACGAGCGCGGCGCAAACCGCATCAGCGCCTCCAAGCTTTACGCGATCGCCAAGCTCCTCGAGGTCCCGATCACCTATTTTTTCGAGGGCTTGGATGACCCGGCCACGCCGACGGGACGGCAATACGCCCAAGCCTTCACCGGCGTCGTCGAAGAGCTGCTCGCCGAGCCCAACGGTCCGCAGCTGGCCGAAGCCTTTCTAAGCATCCGCCGGCGCAGCATCCGCAAAGGGCTCGCCGAGCTCGCGCCGGCGATCGCGGCGAACGACCAGGCCCAGGCGCCGGACAATGACCGTGAGGCCGCCCAATGACCTGGCGCGACGCCCTTCTTATCGCGCCGATCGTCTTCGTCGGCCTGATAGTGTCCGCGTTCGGGCTCTTTCCCGACGATAGGCGTGATTGGACGCTCTGGGCCAGCACCGCCGCCTCGGCCGCCTCGGCCGCCTCGATCAAGCCCCGTTGATCGCCGCAAACCGACACTTCAGGGCGCCCCCCGTCCTGGAGCCGGCTATGCCGACGCTTCGGGCTCGGCGTAGGACCGCCGCTTCAGCGGTCTGCGGCCGGGGCGAAGTCGACGATTTCGCCAGCGCCGTCGCGTACGACAACGCGGAACGAGACGCGCCGCCCAACGCGGGCTTCGTCGACCAGTGTCCGCCGCGCGCGGAAGGTCATGACCATGGCCGGCCAGTCGGAGGCGGTGAGCTAGTGGTGTCGTATGGCGATCGTCAGGCGGACGGGATCGACGGCGACGATCTCGTCCTCTCCGGCTTCGCTGCCGAATTCCGAGAGAATGGGGCCGACCGAAGTCCCATGGTCGGGGTCGATGCGCGCGATGCGGGCGTGGTCAAGAGCCTCGGGCGTCCCGTTGACAGTGGAGCGGTCACAGGCGCTCATCGACAAGGCTGACATCGCGATCGGCAGGAGGCTGTGACTTGGCCTTGGCTTGCGACGTCGCGGCAGACCTCCTCGACGATGAGGGGACTAGGACCGCGGGGCATCGGGTTCATGGTGCTTGCAGAGGGCGTGGTCACTGAGCACCTCGATGACCCGGCAGTCGGCCGCCTGCCCACGGCAGGCGGAGTCCACCATCCGCTTCAGTTCGGCCCGCAGCGCCTGCAGCTGCCGGATCTTCACCGTAACGGCCTCGAGCTGCTGTGCGGCCAGGACATTTGCCTGTTCACACGAGCGGTTGGGATGATCCGAAAGGTCCAAGAGGTCGCGGATGGCCTCGACCGAAAAACCCAGTTGGCGCGCGTGCTTGATGAAGCCCAGCCGGTCCACCGTCGCCTGGTCGTACACGCGCCGGTCGTTCGCCGTCCGCACCGGATCGGGAAGTAGCCCGATCCCTTCGTAGAACCGGATGGTCGGGACCTTGACCCCCGTGGCCTTCGCCAAGCCACCGATCGGCATCATCGACATCGTCAGCTCCGAAACCTGGCGCCCAAATAAGCACTTGATCCTCTACCTACTAGAGGATGCAGGCTGGCGAAATGTCCTCCTGTTCCTCAGGCCCTGCTCAACTCCAGGCCGCCGGCTCCGCCGGGTGCTGCGGCGCTACCATGGTCTTCGACGGCGCGTCGCCGGCCTATCGGCGGGTCCTGGCTTGCGTGATCGCGATCAACCTGATCGGGTTCGGCGTCGTGGCCGTGGGCGCTCTGCTGGCGGGTTCCGCGGCGCTGGCGGCGAACACCCTCGACTTCGCCGCCGATGCGGGCACCTACGCCCTGAGCCTCTGGGCCATCGGCAAGAGCGCGCAGGTCCGGGCCGCCGCCGCGCTCTTCAAAGGCGGCAGCTTGGCGGTGATGGCGCTGGCGATCCTCGGCTTCGCCGTGTGGCGCGCCCTGACGGGCGCAATGCCCGACGCAGGGGCGATCACTGGACTGGGCCTCTTCGGCGCCGCGGCCAACCTCGTGGCGGCCCTGCTGTTGGTGCGATACCGCCAGGGCGACGCGAACGTGCGCTCGGTCTGGCTCTGCACCCGGAACGACCTGATCCAGTGCGTCGCCGTCGCGGCGACCGGGCTGGTCGTCGCGCTGACCGGCTCGCGTTGGCCGGACCTTGCTGTCGGCGTGCTGCTTGCAGCCGTCTTCCTGCGCTCGGCTTGGCAGATCACCGCGCAAGCCCTGCGTGAGTCCAAGCCCGAAGGCCGCGGCGGGCAGGGTGATACTATAACACATTCCCCTTCCGCAGTGGGCCCGGTATAGAGACCATGATGATCGGGACGGCGATCCGCTGCGAAGCCTTCTGGGCAAGCGCGCCAACCCCCCACCTTTCGGCGGGGGATGCGCCGCGCGTGGTCAGGCGGCAGACGCGCTCAGCCGTTCGCGGCCGGCCAGTCCGACAGGATCAGTGGATGCGCCTAGCATTGGCCTGGGCGCTTGCCTTTGCGCTGTGCCTGACGACGATCGTTTCGGGCGCGGCCGCGCACGAGACGGTCGAACTGGGCGCAGCGCCGGCCGCCGTCGAGGCGCTCAAGATCACCGACGCGCCGTCGAAGCAAGAAGCGCCCAAGAAGCTCCTCTTCGCCATGGTCTGCACGGGCCATTGCGCTGCGCATGCCTTCGCGATGCCTTCGACGGCGGCGGCGCCGGTTCTCGTACCCGTGGTGCGAGCGGGATGGCCTGTGCTGGACGATCAGTGGGCGCAGGTGACGCGCCCGTCGCGCTTGGAGCGGCCCCCCCGAGCCTGATGCGGACCTCGGCGCCGTTCGGCGCCTGACGCCTTGCATCTGGATCATCGGGGATAACGACTTTCATGACACTCATCATGCGCGGGCGGCTGCGGTATGCGGCCGTGAGCGCGGCGGCGATCCTGGGCGCGTGGGCGTCGGGACGCGGCGCGGCGGCCGAACCGGCCCCGCCTTACCGGGACCTGCTGGCCCAGGCGCAGTCGAGCGCGCCCCGGCTAGCCGAAGCCGAAGCCGGCGTGCGCCAGGCCCAGGGCCTGGCCCGCCAGGCGGCGGCGCGGCCGAACCCGACCGCAGCGGTCGAGATGGAGAACTTCAACGGCTCCGGTCCCTATCGGGGCACGGGCGCGGCCGAGACGACGTTCTCCGTTGGCCTGCCGATCGAGCTCGGCGGCAAGCGCGGCGCGCGGATCGCCGCCGGGCGGGCCGGGGTCGATGCGGCGCGCGCCCGGCTCGCCCAGGCGCGGGCCGACTACGCCTTCGAGCTGGCCGCCGCCTACGCCGAGGCCGAGGCCGCCGAGCGGCGGGTGACGCTGGCGCAGGAGTCGCTGACCCTGGCGGAGGAAGACCTGCGCGCCGCCCGGGCGCTGGTGGAAGCCGGCAAGGAAGCCGAGCTGCGCAGCCTGCAGGCCCAGGCCGGCGTGACCTCGGCGCGGGCGGCCCTGGATGCGGCCCGCACCGCCCGCGCCAGCGCCTTCGCCCGGCTGACGGCGCTCGCCGGCTCCCCGGCGCCGTTCACCGCCCTTGCCGAAAGCCTGCTGCCGCGGCCGACGCCGGCGAACCTCGAGCGCACCATCGACGCCCTGTCGGTGCCGGCCGTGGTCGCCGCCCAGGCCGAGCGGGAAGCCGCCGCGCGGCGGGTGCGGGTGGAGCGCACGCGCGCCGTTCCCGACGTCACCGTCTCGGCCGGCGTGCGCCGCTTCAGCGGCGACGACTCCAGCGCCGTGGTGGCCGGGGTCTCCGTGCCCATCCCGGTGTTCGACCAGAACCGCGGCAACGTCAACGCCGCCCAGGGCGAGCTGCTGGCGGCCGAGGCGCGGCTGAACGCGGCGCGGCTGGACGCCGAGGCGGAGCTGCGCACCGCGCTCTTCCAGGTGGAGGCGGCCGAGACCCGGGTCGCCGCCGCCGTCGAGACCGAGGCCACCGCGGCCGAGGCCTACCGGCTCACCCGCATCGCCTATGAGGCCGGCAAGTCGCCGCTCGTCGAACTGACCAATGCGCGCCGGGCCCTGGCCGAGGCGCGCACCCAAACCATCGAAGCCCAGCTGCAGCGCCTGCGCGCCGAAGCGGGCCTGGCGCGGCTGCAGGGCCGCGCCCCCTTCGGAGTCTCCTGATGCCCCGCAAATCCCTCGCCGCCGGCGCCAACCGCAACTGGCTGCTCGCCGGCGCCGCCCTCGTCGCCGCCACCGGCATCGGCTTCACCGCCGCCAAGCTCACCAGTCCCAAACCGCCAACCGCTGCCGAAGCGTCCGCAGAAAAGGGCGAGGCGGCAGGGGCGGCGCATGCGGCCGACACCCTGGTCATGGGTCCGGAACGGATCACCGCTTCGGGCGTGCAGGTGCAGACGGTAGCCACCAGCGGGATCGCCGGCGAAATCGTCGCCCAGGCTACCGTCGAGGCCGAGCCGTCCGGGCAGGCGGCGCTGACCGCCCGCGCGGCGGGCTCCATTGCGCGGATCAACAAGCGTCTGGGTGACCCGGTCCGCGCCGGCGAGACCCTGGCCCTCGTCGAAAGCCGCGAAGCCGCTCAGATCGCCGCCGATCGCGCCACCGCGACGGCTCGCGCCGAGCTCGCGCGCAAGGTGGCGGCCCGGGAGCGGCGGCTCTTCGAGCAGAAGGTCAGCCCCAGGCAGGACTATGAGACGGCGCAGGCGGAGCTTGTCGCCGCCGAGGCGGAGGCCAGGCGCGCCGCGACCGCCGCGGGCGCGGCCGACGTCTCGCGCGATGGACGCTATGTGGCGGTGATCAGCCCGATCAGCGGACGCATCACGGCGATGAACGCAAGCCTGGGCGCCTTCGTGCAGCCCGAGACGGAGCTCTTCCGCATCGCCGATCCAAGCCGCATCCAGGTTGAGGCGGCGGTGACGGCCATGGATGCGCGACGCATCCAGCCGGGTGACCAAGCCGTGATCGAGACGACCAGCGGGGAGACGCGCTCCGCCGTCGTGCGCTCGGTGACGCCTGGCGTCAACGAACAGACCCGGTCGGCCACCGTCGTCCTGTCGCTGGCCGGAGGGGGCGGGGTGCTCCAGCCGGGCCAGCTGGTGCGGGCGCGTATCGTTTCCCGGCAGTCCGCCACCACCGGCATCGTCGTGCCCGAGGAGGCTGTGCAGACCGTTGAAGGTCGCGACGCGGTGTTCGTGCGCACGGCGAAGGGCTTTCGGGTGCAGCCCGTGACGGTGGGCCAACGCACCGGCGGCCGGGTCGAGATCCTGCAGGGGCTGAGGGGCGGCGAGGCTGTCGCCACCCGGAACGCCTTCCTGCTGAAGGCCGAGCTCGGCAAGAGCGCGGAAGAAGAATGAGCCTCCCCATCACGTCTGGAGACATGCCGAAATGATCGGCCGCATCCTATCCATGTCGGTGAAGGGGCGTTGGTACGTCCTTGTCCTGACCCTCATCATCGCCGGTCTCGGCGTCTGGCAGCTGGCGAAGCTGCCGATCGACGCGGTGCCGGACATCACCAACAAGCAGGTGCAGATCAACTCGGTGGCGCCCGCGCTGTCGCCGGTAGAGATCGAAAAGCGCGTCACCTTCCCCATCGAGACGGCGCTCGCCGGCATTCCCGGTCTGGAGTCGACGCGGTCGATATCGCGCAACGGATTCAGCCAAGTCTCGGCGGTCTTCAAGGAAAGCACCGACCTCTACTTCGCCCGCCAGCAGGTGGCGGAGCGGCTGACCCAGGCGCGCGACACCCTCCCGGCCGGCGTGCAGCCCCAGATCGGTCCGGTCACGACCGGCCTGGGCGAGGTCTACATGTACACCGTCGAGTTCGCCAATCCGGGCGGCAGGGGCGCGAAGGTCAAGGATGGCGCCCCGGGATGGCAGTCCGACGGTTCTTATCTGACTCCGGAGGGCGAGCGGCTGAGCGACCCTGTGGCGCAGGCCGGTTATCTCCGCACTGTTCAGGACTGGATCATCCGGCCGCAGCTGCGCACCGTGAACGGCGTGGCCGGGATCGACTCCATCGGCGGCTACGAGAAGCAATACGTCGTGGAACCCGACCCGGCGAAGCTGGCCGCCTACGGCGTCTCCTATACGGAGCTGGCGAAGGCTCTGGAAGCGGCCAACCTCTCCGTTGGCGCGAACTTCATCCAGCGGGCCGGTGAAGCCTATCTGGTGCGGGCCGACGCCCGGGTCCGGACGCTGGACGAGATCGCCAACGCGGTGATCGCCACCCGCCAGACCGTGCCGGTGACGGTCAAGGATGTGGCCACGGTTCGCGTGGGCGGGGATCTGCGCACGGGCGCGGCCACCAAGAACGGCCAGGAAACCGTCGTGGGCACGGCGCTCATGCTGATCGGCGAGAACAGCCGGACCGTCGCCAAGGCCGTCGGCGAGAAGCTCAACGAGGTGAAGAAGTCGCTGCCGCCCGGGGTCGTGGTCAATGTGGGCCTCGACCGCTCCGTGCTGGTGAACGCCACCATTGGGACCGTGGAGCGGAACCTCACGGAGGGCGCCATTCTCGTGGCGGCCACCCTGTTCCTGCTGCTCGGCAATGTGCGGGCGGCCTTCATCGCCGTGCTGATCATTCCCTTCTCATTCCTGATGATGGCGATCGGGATGAACAGCCTGGGCGTGCCCGGCAACCTGATGAGCCTAGGGGCGCTCGACTTCGGCCTGATCGTCGACGGCACGGTGATCATCATCGAGAACTGTCTGCTGCGGCTCGCGGAGCGACAGCACCATGAGAACCGGCTGCTGAACCTGAACGAGCGCCTCGAGACGGTCCTTCACGCCTCGCAGGAGATGATCCGCCCCACCGTCTACGGGCAGGCGATCATCTTCCTCGTCTTCGCTCCGCTGCTGACCTTCACCGGCGTCGAGGGGAAGACCTTCTCCCCCATGGCCATCACCATCATGCTGGCGCTGGCGGCGGCGTTCATCCTCTCGCTCACCTTCGTGCCGGCCATGGTGGCCATCCTTATGCGCGGCAAGGTCGCCGAGAAGGAAGTCCGGATCATTCAGTGGCTGAAGGTTCGCTACGAACCCCTCCTGGCGCGCTCACTCGCGCGGCCGTGGCCGTTCATTGGCGCCGGGGTCGCCGTCTTCCTGCTGAGTGGGGTGGTGTTCACCACGCTTGGGCAGGAATTCATCCCGACCCTGGACGAGAAGAACATCGCCCTCGGCGCCTTGAAGATCCCCTCCACGTCGCTCGAGCAATCCAAGACCATGCAGCAGCAGGTGGAGCGGGCGGTCGCCTCGCTGCCGGAGGTCCAGATGACCTTCTCCAAGACCGGCACCGCCGAGGTCGCCACCGACCCCATGCCGGTCAACCAGTCCGACAGCTTCGTCATCCTGAAGCCCAGCGAGGAGTGGCCGAAGGGGGTCACCACGAAGGAACAGGTGGCTGAGCGGATCCTCAAGAAGGTCGAGCCGCTGCTCGGCAACAGCTACGAGATCACCCAGCCGATCCAGATGCGCTTCAACGAGCTCATCGCTGGCGTGCGGGGCGATGTCGCCATCAAGCTCTACGGCGACGATCTCGACAAGATGAGTGCCGCGGCTGGCAAGATCGGCTTGGTGCTGCAGGGAATCCAAGGCGCCGAGGGCGTGCGCGTCGAGCAGACCGCTGGCGCGCCCACCCTGGACGTCCGGTTCGACCGCGCCGCCATCGCCCGTTTCGGCCTGACCGTCGAGGAGGTGGCCGACACGCTCGCCACGGCGCTCGGCGGCCGCGAGGCCGGCGCGGTGTTCGAGGGCGACCGCCGCTTCGACATCGTCGTGCGGGTGCCGATGACGCAGCGCAACGACCTGGACAGCCTCGGAGCGACGCCCGTGATGCTGCCGTCTTCGGACGGCGCGCCCAGCCAGTCGGTTCCGCTGCGCCAGCTGGTGGAGCTGCGCTTCACCGACGGCCTCAACCAGGTGAGCCGTGAGAACGGCAAGCGCCGCGTCGTGATCCAGGTGAATGTGCGCGACCGCGACATCGGCTCGTTCGTCACCGAAGCGCGCAGCAAGGTCGAGGCCGTGGCCCTGCCAACCGGCTCCTACCTGCAGTGGGGCGGCCAATATGAGAACCTCCAGGCCGCCACCCAGCGCCTGAGCATTGTCGTGCCGCTGTGCTTCCTGGCGATCTTCGTCATCCTGTTCATGGCCCTGGGGGGGCTCGCCCGCGCCGTCGCGGTGTTCGCCGCCATCCCCCTCGGGCTGGCGGGCGGGGTGTTCGCGCTGGCCCTGACCGGGATCACCTTCTCGATCTCGGCGGCCGTGGGCTTCATCGTGCTGGCCGGCGTGGCGGTGCTCAACGGCCTGGTGGTGATGTCGAGTATCCGGCAGCGTCTCGACGAAGGCATGCCCGTCGCCAGGGCGATCTACGACGGCTCGGTCGAGCGGTTCCGGCCGGTGTTGATGACCGGCCTCGTTCCGGCCATCGGCTTCATCCCGATGGCGCTGGCCCACGGGACCGGCGCGGAGGTGCAGAAGCCGCTGGCCATGGTGGTGATCGGGGGGCTGATCACCGCCACGCTGGTCACGCTGCTCGTGCTGCCCGCCATCTCCCAGCTCATCCTTAGCCTCGGGCGCAAGCCCGCGGCCGAGGGTGACCGTCCAGCAGCTCTCCAGCCCCAAGCGAGCTGACTGGACCCGCCGGCGCGGCTCCCCCCAGGCCGCGCCGGCGCCCACCTTCAAGAGGGAGGACAGCCATGCGTTTCCCCGCACTGCCGAAAGACCCCGTGCGTCACGATTGCGGACGGGCGGGGACGGCGAGCAGGAGGTCCGGACTGAGCGGTCGGCTCATCGCCGCGGCGCTGCTTTGGGCGCCGCTGGCCGCCTCGGCGGCCCCGCATGAGGAGCAGCCGCTCGTTGTGGAGCCCGCGAGGCCCGGCGTTTGGCGCGCTGACGCGAAGGGCATGCTCATCGAATTCCAGGCGCCGTTCGGATCGCAGGGCGCCCTGTCAATACGGTTCATCGGGCAGGGCGGAGAGTCCATCGCGCCACCACCCGCGCGGCAAGTCAGCCTGACGTCCTCCGGTGGCCCCGCCGTTTCGTTCTCACCGTCTGCAGGCGGGTGGACGTCCACGACCCAGGCTCCCGCCCCTCAGGACGGCGCGCTCCTGAGCATCATCGAAGCCGATCACCGTCACGACTTCCGGCTCAACGTCCATGCGAAGCCCGATTCCACGCAACCAACCGAGAGAACGCCATGAAGGGTCTGTCTCGCCGCGGCGCCCTAGCAGCGCTTGCGATCGCCGGGCTCGCGCCAGGGCGGACGCTCGCCGAGAGCCAATTCACCGTCTACCGCACTGCTGGCTGTCAGTGCTGCCAGGCGTGGGTCTCGCAGATGGAGTCCGCGGGCTACCGACCACGGACGGTCATCGTCGACGATCTCGCGGACGTCCGGCTCCGCTACAAGGTGCCGGCCGACCTGGCCGCCTGCCACACAGCCGTGATCCACGGCTACGTCGTGGAAGGCCACGTGCCCGCTGAGGACGTACAGGCGCTGCTGCGGCAGCGGCCCCAAGCCATCGGCATCGCAGTTCCCGGCATGCCCGCCGGCGCGCCCGGCATGGAGCAAGCCGACGGCAGCCGAGAAGCCTTCATGACCCTGTTGCTCCTGGATGGCGGCCGCAGGCGGATCTTCGCGCGTCACTGACCCTCATCTTCAGGAGAACCCAACATGCAGTCACCCGGCCAAGCCGTCCTGCTTCGCATCTATACCGACGAGAACGCCCTGGTGGGCGACCGCTCGCTGATCGACGTGATCATCCGAAGAGCCCGTGACGCCCATCTCGCCGGCGCCACCGTGCTGCGCGGCCGCAAAGGTTTTGGGGAGTCCGCGCGGCTGCACGAGCACCGTCCATTCGACCTGAACGACAACCTGCCGGTCGTGATCGAGTTCGTCGATGAGGAGGCGCGTTTGCGCGCCTTTCTGCCCCAACTGGATGACCTCAAGGACATCGGCTTGGTCACCTTCGAGAAGGTCGAGGTGCTCCGCTACGGCGGGCATCACGCCGACCCCCACGCGTAGCGGGCAGGAGCATCGACATGGCCCAGGTGGAGCTCCGACTGCCACTCGAGTCGGTTCTGGGAGGCGGGGCGGATCTTTGCGAGCGCTGCGTCGGGGTCCTGACGTCCGTCGCCCAGGGCCATCCCGCCGTGGCGGAGGCGCGCGTCGAGGCCAAGCAGGGGGCCGGCGAGCACCTGTTGATCCGCTTCGACGGGGAACGGGCGCCGCCCAGCCAGCTCCGCGCCTTTATCGAGGACTCTGGCGCGGTTATCGCGGAACGGTTTGGCCATTTCGTCTTCCGGGTCGGCGGGGCGATCCATCCCCGGATGGCTCGGCGTATCCGTGACCATCTCCGCGCCCAGGCCGGCGTCATCCATGCCGATGTGCGGCCGGTAGGCCGCGCCTTCGTCGAGTTCGACCGGGAGAAGACCAGCGAGGCGGCGCTGCTGGAGTCTGTCCGCACCCTCGGGGTCGAACTTCGATCATTTGACGCGGAGGCGCTTCCCTCAAATGCCGCGGCCGGAACCGTCGACCAACCTCCGCCAGCGCCTCTCCGCCAGGACACGGTGGCCGAAGGCCCCGAACGCGACGAGGATGAGGATGGGCATGCTCATGGCCAGGGTGAGGACAAGCATGAACACGCGCATGCGCACGGGGGCATCTTTGGCGAACGCACGGAGCTGATCTTCGCTCTGCTCGCCGGCGCGGTCCTGGCCGCGGGATGGCTGATCGAGCGACGCGTCGCCGGTCTCGTACCGCTCGCCTTCTACGTCGCCGCCTACGTCTTCGGCGGCTTTTTCACCGTGCGGGAAGCGTTCGAGAACCTCCGTCAGAAGCGCTTCGAGATCGACACCCTCATGCTGGTGGCGGCGGCCGGAGCCGCGAGCCTTGGCGCCTGGGCGGAGGGCGCCTTGCTGCTCTTCCTGTTCAGCCTTGGGCATGCGCTCGAACACTACGCCATGGGGCGGGCGCGGCGCGCGATCGAGGCGCTGGCGGAGCTCGCCCCGGAGCGGGCCACCGTGAGGCGCGGGACAGCCACCGAGGAGGTCCCGGTCGAAGCCCTCGAGATCGGTGACGTCGTCATCGTCCGCCCCAATGAACGCCTGCCGGCCGACGGCGTGGTGATCGCCGGCGCCAGCAGCGTCAACCAAGCGCCGATCACGGGCGAGAGCGTGCCCGTCGACAAGGCGGCAGCTGCGGACGCCCAATTGGACTTCAACAAGGCCGGCCCGGAGCACCGGGTGTTCGCCGGCACCATCAATGGGGCCGGCGTGTTGGAGGTTCGCGTCGCCCGGCGTGCGACCGAGACGACCCTGGCCCGCGTGGTCAAGATGGTGGCCGAGGCCGAGACGCAACGCTCGCCGACCCAGAGGTTCACCGATCGCTTCCAGCGCATCTTCGTTCCCGTGGTGCTCGGCCTCGTCGGCCTCTTGATGTTCGCCTGGCTGGTTCGCGACGAGCCCTTCAGCGTCAGCTTCTACCGGGCGATGGCGGTTCTGGTGGCGGCCAGCCCGTGTGCGCTGGCGATCTCGGTGCCCAGCGCGGTGCTCAGCGGCGTCGCCCGCGCCGCCCGGGGCGGGGTGCTCGTGAAGGGCGGCGGACCGCTCGAGAACCTCGGATCGCTGACCGCGCTGGCGTTCGACAAGACGGGCACCTTGACCGAGGGCAAGCCGCGCCTCACCGACGTCGATCCGGCCGACGGCGTCAGCGAGCAGGAGTTGCTGGCCGTGGCGGTGGCTGTGGAGGCGCTCAGCGACCATCCGCTGGCCGCCGCCATCGCGCGCGACGGCGCCGAACGGCTGGGCGACCGGCCAAGTGCGGTTGCAACGGACGTTCGCAGCCTGACCGGACAAGGTGTCCAGGCCCTTGTCGACGGGGCTCCGATCCTGATCGGCAAGCCGGCCATGTTCGACGCCGGCGAAGGACCCCGACCCTCGGAAGCCGTCTGGAGCGACGCGCGACGACTCGAACGCAATGGCCGCACCGTGGTGATGGTCCGCAAGGGGGACCGCTATCTCGGCAGTCTGGGCCTAATGGACACGCCCCGCCCGCCGGCGCGCCAGGTCATCGAGCGCCTCCGCGCGCTTGGCATCGAGCGGATCCTCATGTTGTCGGGGGATAACCAGTCCGTCGCCGACGCGATCGCCCAGAGCCTGAAGCTCGACGAGGCCAAGGGCGGGTTGATGCCCGAGGACAAGGTCAGGGTGATCCAGGAGCTGACGGCGCAGGAGGGCCGCGTCGCCATGGTGGGCGACGGGGTCAACGATGCGCCGGCGCTGGCCAACGCGACCGTAGGGATCGCCATGGGCGCAGCCGGGTCCGATGTGGCGCTGGAGACCGCCGACGTGGCGCTAATGGCCGACGACCTCAACCACCTACCGTTCGCCGTGGGCCTCAGCCGCCGGACCAGCCGGGTGATCAAGCAGAACCTGTGGGTGAGCCTGGGTGTGGTGGCCTTCCTGATCCCTGCGACACTGTTCGGCCTGAAGATCGGCGTCGCGGTGCTCTTCCATGAGGGCTCTACCGTCCTCGTCGTGGCCAACGCCCTGCGCCTGCTCGCCTACAAGGATCGTGACGCGTGACGTCTCCTGGAACAATTGTCGGACGGGCCGCGCACCTCGTGGCGTCGCCGGCGCTCTCCCGCGTGGCGGTAATCGCCGCGATCGCCGTGGGCCTTGCCGGTGGCGCAGCCTTGGGCGGGCGCGCAGAGGCGGTGACTGCCCCCGTCCCGCACTCACAGTCCTTGGCCGCGCCGGCGGGTGACACGCCTGACGGCGTAGACCTCGACCAGGACGGTCGCACCGATCTGGCCTGGCCGCAGACGCTCGGACAACGCGGCGAGGACGCCTACGGCTCTGGGGCGTTCGGCGCATCCCGGGACGGCGGCCGCCGGCGGCACAACGGGCTCGACCTGGTGGCGCCGGTCGGCGCCCCGATCCGCGCGCCGATTTCAGGCATCGTCACCCGGGTGGGGCAAGCCTACGCCGGCGAGCCGGAATTGCAGTTCGTCGAGATCACGAGCCCCACGACGCGGTACTCCGCGCGGGTCTTCTATGTCGGATCGTCTCGCGCCCCGGGGGCGCAGGTCACCGCCGGGGAGATCATCGGCCGGGCCCAGGACCTCGGCCGTCGATACGCGTCCGGCATGACGAACCATGTCCATGTGGAGTTCGCCAACCATCGCGGCGCCGTCTTGGACCCTTTGGCCGTGCTGCCGGCATCCCCGCGTAGCGCCGACACATGAGGAATGGAGGAACATCGTGCGTCTAGTTGCAATCTTCGCAGTGGGCGTGGTCGCTTTCGCCGGGGTCGCCGCGGCAGCGCCAGCCGAGCGCGTGGAGGTCGCCACCGAAGTGATCCCGCTTACGGGCTTTCGACTGGAGCCCCCTAGCGTCACCCGCGACGGCGAGTCTCTGCGATTTCGAGGTTTCCTGTGCCGAAAGTCCGTCGCGATGTCGCCTTACCGGGTGCGCCTTGAGCGACTCTCCAGTGACGGCCAGGTGCTGGGCGCTGCAACCGGCCGGGTCTCGGGGCTCTCAGGCCGCGGCCACCGCTGCACGGTCTACACGGTCACCGCCCCTTGGCGTCTGGAACCCGGAGACCGGGTGCGGGCCTGCGCGCAACGGGGAGACGGGCCGTGCCCCGCCGCTGGCTGAGGGGCAGGGCTTGGCGTCGGCGTCGCCAGGGAAGGCTCGAACGTCCAGGCGCGCGCGGCCGGCTTCTCACGCGACTGGTCCTGATCGGCATGGCGCTGCTTTTGGCAGCCTACATCGCGCCGCTCTTCCTGTGAGAATCGACATCAATCGCTCGGATGCGTCCCCCGCGCCGAGCCGGAAAGGAGCTGAGATATGCTCGCGGCCCTGGAAGTCACCGTGAGGCGTTGTCGCGCAAAGCATGGGACCGCCGCGCGGTGGCGCATAGCGGTCGCCTGCGGCTTGGCGGCGCTGAGCGCCACCGCAGCGAGAGGCGAAACGCTCGCCGACGCGATTACCCGCGCCTACGAGAGCAACCCGACGCTGGCGGCCCAGCGTGCACAGGTGAAGCTCGCCGACGAGGCCTATGTTCAGGCGCGGGCGGGGCTGCGCCCGCAGGTCAATGCGTCGTCCACAGCGTCCTATAGTCGGACATCCGTCAACGCCGGCCGCGGCACGTTCGTCGACACCAATGGGGATGGCATCCCTGACACTGCGGTTACCGGGTCGGGCGTGACCGAGCGGAACCTCGGCAACGCATCCCTCTCCCTCAGTCAGCCGATCTACACCGGTGGACGCACGACGGCGTCGATCACGGCGGCCGAGGCCGAAATCCTCGCCGCGCGCGAAGCGCTTCGGGAGACGGAGGGCAATCTCGTGCTCAGCGTCGTCCAGGCTTATGTGGACGTCAGGCGGGATCAACGTATCGTAGAGATCCGGCGGCAAGACGTGCAGACCCTCGCGCGTCGACTCGAGGAAACCCAGGCCCGCTTCGACGTCGGCGAGCTCACCGGCACCGACGTCGCGCAGGCCAAGGCGAGACTTGGAACATCGAGAGCCCAGCTCGCCGCCGCCGAGGGGCAACTGGAGATCAGCGCCGCCGCCTATGCTGCGGTCGTGGGTGACGATCCGGGGGAACTTGCGCCGCGTCCGGATCTGGACCCACTGCTCCCCGTTACCATAGCTCAGGCCTACGACACCGCTGAGCAGCAGAGCCCGCGCATCGGGAGCGCCGAACTGGTAGAGCGCGCGAGCCGCGCGCGCATCGCGTTCGCCAAGGCGCAACGCCGACCGACCGTGAGCCTTAGGACGGGCTACGGCTACTCCGGCCAGATCGACCCCTTCGTGGCAGATCGCCTCGCCCGCAACCTGTCGGCGTCCGTCGTGACGACCCTTCCGCTCTATTCCGGCGGGATACTGTCGTCGCAGGTGGAACAGGCCGTGCAGCGCAACAACATCGACCGACTTCGTTTGGAGACCACGGAGCGGCAGGTCCGCCAGGCGGTCGCGCAGGCATGGAGTCAGCTGCGGACCGCCCGGGCGGCGATCGCCGCCAACGAGGAGGTGGTGAAGGCCGCTCGGTTTGCGCTCGAAGGCGTACGTCTGGAATTCGAACTGGGCCTGCGCACCACGCTGGACGTCCTGAATGCGGAGCAGGAACTGCGAACCGCCGAACTCGCCTTGGTCACCTCGCGTCGCGACGCCTACGTCGCCAGCGCCGCGCTCCTGAACGCGCAGGGACGACTGGAGGCGCGGGCGCTGGCGCCGCAGCTGGCCCTCTACGATCCTTCCGCTTCGTTCCGGCGCCGCGCAGCGCCGGGCGTCTGGGCGCCGATCGATCATCTGACCCAGAGCCTGGATCGCATCGGAGCTCCGCGCGACGCGGCGGCCGTCGACCCGGCTGCGCCGGCCAGGGGCCAGACCCAAGGCACGGCTAGGGGGACCCGGCGTGAGTGAGCCGACAGCTCCCGCCCCCATTCCCGCCCGGCGGTCCGGCGCCGGTCTCGCCTCCGAGGTCGGCTCTCGGCTGCGTGCCCGGCGGCAACGGGCAGGTCTGAGCCGCCCAGAGCTGGCTAAGGCGCTGGGCGTAAGCGAGCGACAGCTGCACGACTATGAAGACGGGAGGGTTCGTGCGAGCGCCGCGATGCTGGTCCGGGCCGCGAAGGTGCTTGGATCGACCACCCTCGACTTCTTCCCGACCGTGGCCCAAATAGACACGGTCGCGCGCAAGAATATCCCCCGGTAGGCCTGAGGCCGCTTTGCAGGAACCGCAAGCGCTTGAGTAAAGGCAGACGCCGTCCCATTGCGACGCCTTGTCCGTTGAACGGGTTGTTGGGTCGTCGCCTATGGCGGCGGGCTGGACTGAACAGGCGGCCGCCCCGGTCTCGCAACGGAAAGGGGCTTCAGAACCGCGATCTCGGCCACGCCGGCGCGGCGCTCGATGTGGAATTCGACGAGCGTTCCAGCGGCGACGCCTTCGAGAAGGCGGGGCGATGCCACGGGCAGCGTCAGGCGCATCGCCGGCCAATCGGAGCCGGGGGCGGGGTCGTGATCGATGGTGATCGTGCGCGCCATCCGATCGACGGCTGTGACGTGGCCGACGCCCTTGGCGCGCGCTGGCATCGCCGACAGGGCCGCGCCCTCCAGGGCCCCGTCGTGCTCTGGAGGCGTAAGCTGCCGGCGGTGAGCGGCCATGGCTTCGGGAGTGCGTCGGACGACCGGCCTCTCGCACGCGGACAGGCAAAACCCTGCGAGCAGAATGAACAGCGGCAGGGTTGTCCGCACGGCGCCTCCTTGGGTCCCTATCATGGCGAAAAGGCGCTCGCCGAAGGGAGGCTCCTGCGATCTGTGGATGCACATGCTCTTGGCGATGTCGCGCTGCTGTCCGGTCATCCTCGAGGCCTGGGGTGGCGCGGCTTAGCTGGGCGGAGATTGAGTTCGGTTGTCGAGGTCGCGGGGATCAACCGTCTTCACCTCCGCCCCGGCGGGCTGGGAGGGGGGCCCCGCCGACCCCGAGCCGGACCGCGGCAGCGGGCGGTCAAGCGGGGCGTACTTACCGCAGCTTGAAAGCGCCAAGGCGACGAGGGATCCAACGAACAGGAGTGCAAAGCGCATGTTGTCTCCTTGCTGGGTCCGACGCGTTGGCGCCGATCTGACGCACGGTCCACCTTCCGCGCGTGGAGCGCCGCGTCGAGAGAACTGTACCAGACTAGCGCCACCACCACATTGTACTCGGCGCGCACGAGACAGCCGAGCCGTTCCCACCTATAAAAGGGACATGGCGCCAACGGCGACATCTCCCCGGCTCTTCCGGTTCGCTCCGAGGGGACGCTGCGCATGGCGACGTCGGCTCACGACGTCGCTCACCGTGATGCTGGCCTGGCTGATGATCTTAGGCGGAGCGGTCGCCCCGTCGGTCGCCCATGCCGCCCTGGAACCCACCCGGGGCGCCGCCGTCGCCGTGACGGATGGCGGGGTGAAGGACAGAGGCCAAGCCTCTGAACGCGGCGGTGTCGTCCCCACTTGCGCGGGTCACTGTGCGATGCACGCGTGGAGCCTCCCTGTCGCGCAGTTGGGCGCGACACTTCCTGCAAGCTTTGCGGCAGCCACATGGCCAGGCTCCGGCATCGGCGGGGCTGTCGTACGCCGGCCAGTAGCCTTGGAACGGCCCCCTCGAGTCTGACGTGAGCGCACCGGCCTGTCCGGGTCGGTTGATCTTCGTCACACAATCCTGGGGATTTATGCCACCATGCGCTCCGTTCTGCGTCCCATCATATTCCAGCGACGCTTGGCGATCGCCAGCCTTGCGGCTGTAGCTTTCGCGATCAGCGGCTGCACGACCATCACCAGCCATTCCGGCTATCAAGCCATAGACACCAATCCAACCGATCTCGCGGTCGGGACCGACACCAAGTCGACGGTGCGGGCAAAGCTCGGTTCGCCGTCGGTCACTTCAACCTTCGACCCGAACGTCTGGTTCTACATCTCGCAGATCAAGGCAAGGGCCGCCTTCCGCCGGCCACAGATCATCAAGCGCGACATCGTCGCTCTCGGCTTCGACAAGGAAACCGAGGTGTTGAAGACGCTCGACACCTTGTCGCTGAAGGATGGGAAGGTGATCGCGTTCAACGGCCGGGAGACGCCGACACGCGGCCGGGAGATGACGATCCTCGAACAGCTGCTGGGCAGCGTTGGCCGTGGTTCGATGCTCCCGCGGGACGACTACGGTGTGCCAGGCAACCGACCGGGCGACCGGCGTCGCTGACCGTAAAAGAGGGCCTTGCCGAGGCTGTGCGGCGGCCCCTCATTTTTCCGCGGGCGGCGACCGCGACGAAGAGGTTTCGACACGTGCGAGAGGATCCCCATCGGGAAGGTCCACGCGCCGCCTGGGACAGCCGGCCGCGCGCGACCTGGCGCACCCTCGCGGGCATGGCGATTGGCTTCGCCATCCTGGCGGCGAGCCTCTACGCGGTCTTCGAATTTAGCGAGACCCGCGCCCACCGGCCCTGGCGGGGTGAGTACGTGGTCGTCTCGCCACATGGCTGACCAGCTCTCACCTCGGAGTTCCGCCAGCCGCCCGCCATTCGGTCCCGCACGACACGAGGGGGTCGGCGAAGCCTTGGAGATGCGGCGCTGAGCCAAGACGCACCGATCGCGGCCGGATTCACGTTTCGGAAGGCCGCCATGGCTTATGAACGAGGCTTCGGCGCCGCCGGCGCCTGCGAAATTCGGGTCGGAGCGCTCGGATGGCGATGAGGGGTAGCTTGCCCCGCGTGCTGCTCGTGGAAGACGAGCTGCTTATCCGCGATCTTCTTCAGAGCGCACTCGAAGACGCCGGCTTCGAGGTCGCCGACGCCGACAGTGGCGCTGCCGCCATCGACCTTCGAGCCAATTCGCGGGCGTCGTGACCGATGTCAATCTCGGAAGTGGAACGACGGGCTGGGACGTCGCGCGTGCGGCGCGACGCGCGGATCTGCGCATCGCCGTGGTCTATATGAGCGGTGGCAGCGCACATGAGTGGGCGGCGGAAGGCGTGCCAGACAGCGCAATCTTGGCGAAGCCGTTCGCTCCCGCGCAGCTCGTCGTGGCGCTCGCCACCCAGCTCAACAATGTGGGATCGAGCGCTGGAGAGGCGTAGGCGCCGGCCCGCATTGCGTACTCGCCGCGTGGCTGAAGCACGTGACCGGATCCGCCAGTGAGGGCGCGCGGTCCCTCGGGTTTGCCGCGTTGGCGGCGTTCTGGATGAAACGTGGTTAACGGTTCGATTACTCGGCGCTGTCATAAGACTGCCTAGCGGGAACGCACCGGCGCGGCGCGCGGACGTTGTCGAACTGCGCCGGCGCAGGAGGACCCCTTGCACGAGGTCGCGCGGAGATTTGCGAGGCGCGGGTGTTTCGCGGCCTTCGTGAGCCTGTTCGCCGTAGGGCTCTTGGCGGCGCCCTCAAGCGCGGCCACGTCCCGGATCAAGGATATCGTCCAGGTCGAAGGGGTGCGGGAGAACGCGCTGGTTGGGTACGGACTGGTCGTGGGGCTAGCCGGCACGGGCGACGCGCTGCGGAACGCGCCTTTCACCCAGCAAAGCCTGGAGGCGATGCTGGAGCGTCTTGGCGTCAATACGCGGGACGCTCGCCTCAACACCAAGAATGTCGCCGCGGTGATGGTCACGGCGAAGCTCCCGCCCTTCGCGGCCGCCGGCTCGCAGGTGGATGCGACCGTCTCCGCCATGGGATCGGCGAAGAGCCTGATGGGCGGAACGCTTTTGGTCACGCCGCTCCTAGGGGCGGACGGCCAGACCTACGCGGTGGCGCAAGGGTCGGTGCAGACAGGCGCCGTCTCCGCGAGCGGCGCATCCGGTTCTTCGGTGACGAAGGGCGTACCCACGTCTGGCCGCATCGCCAGCGGCGCCATCGTCGAGCGCGAGACGGGATTCCAGTTCAACGCCATGCGGCAACTGCGCCTCAACCTGCGAAACCCCGATTTCACCACGGCGGTGCGGGTGGCCGACGCCATCAACCGCCGCTTCCCCGACGCTGCACGGGCGCAGAGCCCGACGATCGTTCAGCTCTCGGTGCCGGCGACGTCCACGACATCAGGGTTCGTCACCGCCGTGGAGGCCCTGCCGGTGGAGACCGATACGCCGGCACGGGTCGTTATCGACGAGGTGGCGGGCGTCATTGTCATGGGCGCCGATGTTCGGATTTCCACGGTGGCGATCAGCCAGGGCAACCTCACGATCTCGGTGCGGGAGACGCCGGCTGTGAGCCAGCCTTCGCCGTTTGGCCAGGGCGAAACCGTGGTGACGCCGCAGTCCAGCGTCGAGGTGGACGAAGAAAAGGGGAGAGGACTCGTGAGGCTGCCGGCGGGCGCCTCACTGGGCAGCCTGGTGAGCGGACTGAACGCGCTCGGCGTCACGCCACGGGACATGATCTCGATCCTTCAAGCTATCAAGGCGGCCGGCGCGCTGCAGGCTGAGATCGAGGTGTTGTAGGCTTTCAGAGGCGCCTGGTCGCCGCAGGTGCGGTTTGACTGTCGCGGCCGAGGGCGATGCTGGGCATCCGCCGGCTGGCCCTGCGGCTGTTCGCCCCTTGCGTTTATGGCCGCCCCAAGGTCTAAGGGCGCCGTGATCGCCAAGGTCCTCCCATTGCACGTCCGGCAAGGCGCGGCGCGTAGCCGCGGCTTCGCTTGGCTGCACATCGTCCTGGCGATCGTTCTGGTCTTTGCGGCTTTGCACCCTCAGGCTCATGCCGCGGGGCTTGCCACGCCGCTTGGCGTCGCTGCCGATACCCGCGGCGAGGCGTCCTTAGCGCCGCTGGCGGATTTTGCGCCCGACGAGGTCCCCCAGCCGACCGATGGCGGCTCAGTGTGCGCGGGAAGCTGCAAGGTGGAACTGGCCGCGCCGGCCCACTTTGTGGCGCCGGCCTATATTCCCGTGGTGCGAGCGGGATGGCCTGTGCTGGACGATCAGTGGGCGCAGCTGACGCGTCCGTCGCGGCTGGAGCGGCCCCCCCGAGCCTGATGCGGACCTCGGCGCCGTGGGCGCCTGACGCCTTGCATCTGGATCATCGGGGATAGCGACTTTCATGACACTCATCATGCGCGGGCGGCTGCGGTATGCAGCCGTGAGCGCGGCGGCGATCCTGGGCGCGTGGGCGTCGGGACGCGGCGCGGCGGCCGAACCGGCCCCGCCTTACCGGGACCTCCTGGCCCAGGCGCAGTCGAGCGCGCCCCGGCTGGCCGAAGCCGAGGCCGGCGTGCGCCAGGCCCAGGGCCTGGCGCGACAGGCGGCGGCGCGGCCGAACCCGACCGCAGCGGTCGAGATGGAGAACTTCAGCGGCACCGGCCCCTATCGGGGCACGGGCGCGGCCGAGACGACGTTCTCCGTTGGCCTGCCGATCGAGCTCGGCGGCAAGCGCGGCGCGCGGGTCGCCGCCGGCCGGGCCGGGGTCGATGCGGCGCGGGCGCGGCTCGTCCAGGCGCGGGCCGACTACGCCTTCGAGCTGGCGGCCGCCTATGCCGAGGCCGAAGCCGCCGAGCGGCGGGTGACGCTGGCGCAGGAGTCGCTGACCCTGGCGGAGGAAGACCTGCGCGCCGCCCGGGCGCTGGTGGAGGCCGGCAAGGAAGCCGAGCTGCGCAGCCTGCAGGCCCAGGCCGGCGTGACCTCGGCGCGGGCGGCCCTGGATGCGGCCCGCACCGCCCGGGCCAGCGCCTTCGCCCGGCTGACGGCGCTCGCCGGCTCGCCGGCGCCGTTCACCGCGCTTTCCGAAAGCCTGCTGCCGCGGCCGACGCCTGAGAACCTCGAGCGCACCATCGACGCCCTGTCGGTGCCGGCCGTGGTCGCCGCCCAGGCCGAGCGGGAAGCCGCCGCCCGGCGGGTGCGGGTGGAGCGTACGCGCGCCATCCCCGACGTCACCGTCTCGGCCGGCGTGCGCCGTTTCAGCGGCGACGACTCCAGCGCCGTGGTGGCCGGGGTCTCGGTGCCCATCCCGGTGTTCGACCAGAACCGCGGCAACGTCAACGCCGCCCAGGGCGAGCTGCTGGCGGCTGAGGCGCGGCTGAACGCGGCGCGGCTGGACGCCGAGGCGGAGCTGCGCACGGCGCTCTTCCAGGTGGAGGCGGCCCAGACCCGGGTCGCCGCCGCCGTGCAGACCGAGGCCACCGCGGCCGAGGCCTACCGGCTCACCCGCATCGCCTATGAGGCCGGCAAGTCGCCGCTCGTCGAGCTCACCAACGCGCGCCGGGCCCTGGCCGAGGCGCGCACCCAAACCATCGAAGCCCAGCTGCAGCGCCTGCGCGCCGAGGCGGGCCTGGCGCGGCTGCAGGGCCGCGCCCCCTTCGGAGTCTCCTGATGCCCCGCAAATCCCTCACCGCCGGCGTCAACCGCAACTGGCTGCTGGCCGGCGCCGCCCTCGTCGCCGCCACCGGCATCGGCTTCACCGCCGCCAAACTCACCAGCCCCAAACCCCCAACCGCCGCCGAAGCGCCCGAAGAGGGAGAGGCGGGTCACGGCGAGGGCGAGGCCCACGCTGAAGGCGAAGGGCACGCTGAAGAAGGTGCGGAAGCCGAAGTCGTCGCGATGGACGACGCCCGGATCAAGACTGCGGGCATCCAACTCCAGCCCGTCGCGGTCGGCGGGTTGGGGGCGGAGATCCGAGCCCAGGCCACCGTCGAGGCCGAACCGTCGGGGCAGGCGGCGCTGACCGCGCGGGCGGCCGGCTCGATCGCGCGCATCAACAAGCGTCTGGGCGACCCCGTCCGCGCCGGCGAGACCCTGGCCCTCGTGGAAAGCCGCGAAGCCGCGCAGATCGCCGCCGATCGCGCCACCGCGACGGCTCGCGCCGAGCTCGCGCGCAAGGTGGCGGCCCGGGAGCGGCGCCTCTATGAGCAGAAAGTCGGGGCGAGGCAGGACCTGGAAGCCGCACAGGCGTCTCTAGCGGCCGCCGAAGCCGAGGCCAGGCGCGCGGCGGCGGCGGCGGGCGCGGCCGACGTATCGGCAGACGGCCGATATGTGCGTGTGGTCAGCCCCATCAGTGGACGCGTCACGGCCATGTCGGCCAGCCTTGGCGCCTTCGTGCAGCCTGAGACCGAACTCTTCCGGATCGCCGACCCAAGCCGCATCCAGGTCGAGGCCGCCGTGTCCGCGCTGGATATGCAGCGGATTCAGCCCGGCGACCGCGCCAGCATCGGCGCCGCCGCCGGGACGGCTATTCCTGCGATCGTGCGGTCGATCACGCCGGCCGTCGATGAGCAGACCCGCGCCGCCACCGTGGTGCTCACCCCGACGGGCCCTCTCGGGGACCTCCGGCCCGGCCAGCTCGTGGAAGCCCGCATGACCTCGGCCCGTTCCGCCACCCGCGCGATCGTCGTGCCGGACGAGTCCATCCAGACTGTCGAGGGACGCTCCGTTGTCTTTGTCCGGACGCCCAAGGGCTTCCGCGCGCAGCCGGTCACGGCCGGGCGGCGGACCGGCGGGCGCGCCGAGATCCTGGAGGGCCTACGGCCCGGCGATGTGATCGCCG